>NZ_JBIGIA010000025.1:0-51315 GCF_043555975.1 Pelomonas nitida
ACGGCCTCCTGCTTGAACTCCATCGTGTAGCGCGCCCTCGGCGCCGCCTTCGGCTTCGTCATTCCCACTCTCCTTGCTTGCATTGAATCACTCAGCAAGGGAGACGGTTTTCGGGGGCAAGGTCACTCGTGCAGGAAGCACTGCACGACCCAGGCGGCGGTGTTGGAGCCCGGCGCGCGGTGCGAGCCGGTGGGCATCTTCAGCGGCAGCAGCGTCTGCGACGCCCGGTAGTTGGCCAGGTGCAGCGCCGGGAACTCGTTGGGCTGCCAGTTGGCCGCGGTGACGGCCGCGCCGCCTTCGCTGTTGAAGTGCACCAGGTGCGAGTTCCACGCCGCGAGCCGGCCCTGGCCATCGAGCGCGCCCTGGAAGGCCATGAAGCCGCCCGGGCGCAGGAAGTCGTGCTCCATGTCGTCTTCGCGCGTCCACATCAGCTTGACCGGGATGCCGCCAGCCTGGCGCGAGATGAACGCCGCCTCGACCATGTAGTCGTTGACCAGGCGCCGCCCGAAGCCGCCGCCGATGCGCTGCTGGTGCACCTCCACCTTCTCCACCGGCAGCGCCAACAGCCGGGCGACGAGGGCGCGGCCGGCGGTGGGCGTCTGTGACGGTGCCCACAAGGTCAAGCTGTCGCCTGCCCTGTCGCGCCGATACCAGGCGGTGCAATTGATCGGCTCCAGCTGGCCGTGGGCGACGAAGCCGTAGGTGTACTGCGCCTGGACGCGACGCCCCGCGGCCAGCGCCTCGTCGACGCCGCCACCGGACTGGACGATCTGCTCGCCGACCGGCTTGCGCATCCGCTGCGTTGCCTGCTCGGTGCAATGCGTCCAGCTGTCCTTGGATGCCGCCGCGTCGTCCCAGACGACGACGAGCTCGCGCCGCGCGGCGAGCGCGGACCAGGTGTTCTTCGCGATGATCACCACGCCCGCCAGCGTCTCGGTCGGCTTCCCGGTGCCTTCAGCGACGAAGGCCTGCTCGACGCCGGGCAGGCGCCGGACCTCGTCGAGATTGGCCGACTTGACCTTGCCGTAGACCATCGGGCACTTCTGGAACACGGCCACGCGCATGTCGGGCAGTTGCACGTCGATGCCGTAGAGCGGCTGGCCCGTGACGATCGCGCGGCCGTCGACATTGCGGTGCCGCCGGCCGAGCAGCTTGAAGTTCTTCCGATCCTTGAGCGTCAGCTGCTCCACCTGCGGCACCGGCAAGGCTGCCGCTGCGGTCGCCAGCTCGCCATAGCGCAGCGTGCGTCCGCTGGCGGCGTGGCGCACCGTGCTCTCGGAGGTGGTCAGCTCGGCCATCGGCACGCTCCAGCGCTGTGCGGCCGCGGCCAGCAGCATCGCGCGCGCGCCGGCACCGGCCTGGCGCAGCGTCATCCAGGCCTGGGCCACGGACAGCGAGCCGCCGGAAAACTGCGCGCCGTACACCAAGTCGACCGGCGCTTGCTCCACCACCACGTCGGGCCAGCGCGCGTCGAGCTCCTCGGCAAGGATCAGCCCGAACGCGGTCTTGATGTTCTGGCCAATCTCCGGGTTCTTCGAGTACAGCGTGATGCGGCCGTCGGGCGCGATGCGCACGTAGGCGCCCGGGCTGAAGGGCTGCGCCGGGCGCGGCAGCGCCTGGGCGCTGGCAGGGGACGGCGTACCCGCGCCGACGGCGAGCAGAAGCCCACCCCCGATGCCGGCGGCATAGCTCATGAAGCCGCGACGCGACAGGCCCGGCGCCGCTTGGGCCTGGACCTGAGGCTCATCGTCCATGCGCGCCCAGACACGCTCGACACCCTCCACCAGATGGCGCAGATCGGCCATCTCCAGCGTGTCCAGGCTCATGACTGGCTCCCTGTGTTGGCGCTCAGCCGCTCGGCGGCAGACCGTATCGCGGCGCGTATGCGCGTGTAGGTGCCGCAGCGGCACAGGTGGCGCGACATGAAGTCGTCGATCTCGCGCTCGCTCGGTCGCGGCGTCTGTGCCAGCAGTGCGGTGGCGCTCATGATCTGCCCGGCCTGGCAGTAGCCGCACTGCGCCACGTCGTGTTCGAGCCAGGCTTGCTGCACGGCGGTCAGCACCTCGCCACGCGCCAGGCCTTCGATGGTTCGGATGGCCTGGCCCTGCGCCGCGCCGGCCGGCATCTGGCAGGACGGCACGGCCGCGCCGTTGATGTGGACGGTGCAGGCACTGCACTGACCGATGCCGCATCCGAACTTGGTGCCGACCAGCTTCAACTCATCGCGCAGCACCCACAGCAGCGGGCTGTCCGGGTCGGCATCGACCTCACGCAGGCTGCCGTTCACATCGAGGCGAAGGGTCATGGCGTGCTCCTCCCGGTTGGCGTCTGACCCTGAGCTGCCGGTGGCGCAGACGCTGCGGCGGCAGCGAGTGGCGCCACGCCGTACTGCGCGTCGGCGACCGGCTCCGCCCAATCCACGGCGCGGCCATCCAGCGCCTCGGTGAGCGCGATGTGGGTCATCGCGCTGTCCGGCGCCGCACCATGCCAGTGGCGCGTGTGGGGCGGGATGCGCACGACGTCGCCTGCGCGGATCTCCATCACCGGCCCGCCCTCGCGCTGCACGCGGCCCACGCCTGCGGTCACGATCAGCGTCTGGCCCAACGGGTGGGTATGCCAGGCGGTACGCGCGCCCGGCGAAAAGCTGACGCTGCCGGCCGACGCACGTTCGTGTGCGCTGGGGCTGAACAGCATCTCAACCGTGACATTGCCGGTGAAGTTCGCGGCCGGTGCCGTGGCCACGCTGCGCGTGCCAGCGCGGCTGACGGTCAGCTCGGCCGCGCCGGCCTCCGCGGCGCTGGCGGACAGCGCGGCGCCCGCCAGCGTGGCAGAGGCGATGAGGTGTTTCATGGTCATCTCCTTTCGGTGAGCAGCAATCCGGCAGGCGCGAGCTGGCGCAGGTCGTCGCGCACGTTCTCGGGCTCGCAGTGCAAGGGCATGTTGGTGCTGTCGTAAACGCCGTCCAGCGCGGCCGGCAGGTCGACGTCCAGCCCGTCGAACAAGGACTCCAGCCGCTGCGGCGCCGGCCCGCGCTCGGCAATGAGCTCGAAGGTCTTGCCCCTGGCGGCCTCGCTGCTCAGGCTGGCGACCAGCACCTCGGCGATCTGGCGGCGCGCCACGACACCGTCGCTGGGGTCACCCGCCTGGCGGCGGTCGCCCTGCAGCAGACGCAGAGCCAGCTGATCGGGCGCGTTGTAGTCAAACCAGCCCGGGCGCACGATGGTGTAGGCCAGGCCGCTGGCGCGCAGCAGGCGCTCGCTGCGGCGCTTCCAGTCGTGTGCGCCTGTGCGGCGGTTGTATTCGCCCAGAAGGTTGGTCACACCGATGGCGGTCATCAGCGCCACCCGGACGGCGCGGCCATCCAGTGCGCGCAACACGTTGCGCACGGCACCGTAATCCACCCGCTCGGCATCCACGCGCCGTCCGGTCGACGAACCATGCGTGAACACGACGGCGTCGATGCCGCTCACGGCGCCCGCCAGCGTGGCCTCGTCCGTCGGGTCGCCCACCACTCGTTGGGCTTTGGCAGGCAGGAAGGCGGCGCGCGTCACATTGCGCACGAGCGCACGCACGCGGTGCCCCCGGGCCAACGCCTCGGCAACCACGAGGCGCCCGACGCTGCCGGTGGCACCCACGACCAGCACAGTCAACGCCTGCACGTCGGCGCTGTTCCGGGAACTCATGTCGAAAACTCCTTGTTTCTGGAAGATGGCGCGCGCCAGAACGCCATGGCTGCCGAGGCCGTTGCAAACAGGCCCATCAGCAGCACCAACACCAGCGGGCCGCGCGAGCGCAGCGCGGCCAGCGCGACCGAGGACACGATGCCGCTGCCGTACTGCAGCGCACCGATCAGCGCGGCAGCCGAGCCGGCCGTGCGCGGTGCCGCGTCCAGCGCCGCTGCCGTGGAGGTGGCCGCGGCAATGCCGTTGGTGGCGAAGAACACGAACACTGGCAGCGCAAACGCCCACAGCGCATCCGGGTGCCACGCCACCAGCGTGACGCCAGCCGCCATGGCGAGCGCCGCGACGCCGGTCGCCGCGCGAAGCAGCACGTCGAGGCTGAATCGGTTCACGAGCCGGCGATTGACGGCGCTGAGCGCCATCACGCCAACGATGTTGATGCCGAACAGCCAGCCGTAGTGCTGCGGATCGACATGGAAATGGCTGAGGTAGACGAAGGGTGAGCCGACGATGAAGACGTACGCACCCATGTAGAAGAAAGTGATGCTCAGCGTGTAGCCCATGAAAGCCCGGTTGCGAAGCAGGCTCAGGTAGTCGGCCGGCGCGACCGTCCAGGGCGTGGTCGCACGCCGCGCGGTGGGCAGGGTTTCGGGCAGCGCACGCAGGGCCAGCAGCATCAGCACACCAATGGCCGCCAGCAGCCAGAACACCGCATGCCAGTTGCTGATGCGCACCACCTGCCCGCCCAGCAAGGGACCGACGATGGGCGCAATGGCCATGACGACGGTCAGCGTGGAAAGCGTCTGTGCCGCCTGCGTGCGCGCGAACAGGTCTCGCACCATCGCGCGGGCCAGCATGGGCCCGGTGCAAGCGCCGAAGGCCTGCACGACCCGCCAGGCAACCATCTGAGGCAGCGTCTGCGCCAACGCGCAGCCGACGGAACCGACGATGAACAGCAGCACGCCCATCACCAGCGGACGTCGTCGCCCGATGCGATCGCTGACGGGCCCCCACACCAGCTGCGCCACTGCGAAACCGACCAGGAAGCCGGCAATGGTCAGCTCCACATCACCGCCCAGGTCATGTTGCATCTGCGGCATGGCAGGCAGATAGATGTCCGTCGACAACGACGTGAATGCCATCAGCGCGGCCAGCAGTGCCATGAAGACCCAGCCGGCGGCCGCGGGCGGTGCAGTGGGTGTGGCGGTGGTGGCTGGACGGGGCATGGCCGTCAATGTAGGCAGACCGCCGTCAAGCCACTAGCCCGACAGCCCTTGCACCACAATCAACCAAAACTTGCCAATAGAAAGCCGGGAACACCGATGCCCATCAATGAACTGCGTTCGATCTCGACTTTTGCCAAAGCGGTGGAGCTGGGCAGCATCCGCCGTGCCGCGCAGAGCCTGGGCGTGACACCGCAGGCCGCCAGCCAGACCATCGCCCAGCTGGAGGATCACCTGGGTGTACGGCTGCTGCACCGCACGACGCGCAGCCTGGCACTGACCGACGAAGGCCAGCGCCTGCTGGAAGCCACTCGGCCGGCGTTGGCCGAACTGCAGCGAGCGCTGGATCAGGCGCGCCAGTCGCAGGACGAGATCGCCGGCCCGCTGCGCATCGTCGGGCCGCGCAGTACCTTTGCCGGCATCCTGATGCCGGTGCTGGAAGAGTTCTGCCGCATGTATCCCGACGTGCAGCCCGATGTGCAACTGGACGATGGGATCAGCAATTGGGTCATGGACCGGGTGGATGTGGGCTTTCGCATAGGCGCGTCGGCGGACGAAGGCGTCATCGCACGACGTCTGTTCCCCGTGCAATTGCTGATCTGCGCGTCTCCGGAGTACCTGCAACAGCATGGCGTGCCTGCATCGCTGGAAGACCTGTCCAACCACCGCTGCAGCGCCTTCCGCCACCCGGCCACCGGCCAGGTGCTGGCCTGGTACCTCAACATCGACGGTGAGATCGTGCACCGGCATGTCGTGCCGGCACTGTCGACCAATGACACCGAACTGGAGGTGCTGGCCGTGCTCGCCGGCCAGGCCGTCGGCCAGATCGCCAACCTGTCCGCCGCCGCCTACATTCGCGCCGGGAGACTGGTGCCGGTGCTGACCCAGCACATCAGCGAGCACATCGGCGTGCACCTCTACTACGGCAACCGCACCGCCCAACCCAAGCGCGTCCGTGCCTTCATCGACCTCGCCATTCAGCGCCTGCTGGACACCCCGGCCTTTGTGCTGAGCGCCAGCGAGATCAGACAGGCAGCAGCCGTGAAGGGCCGAGCGCGACAGCGCTGAATTCACGGGGCGGCTTGGCTGCATCACGAATCACTGCCGCCAGCCGTTCGCCACGGCTGAGGTCAGCCATCAGCCGCTGCGGCCTGTCAGATGCGATGGGCAGCCCACACCTCGACAACCGCACTCCGGGCAGGTACTCGATGCCTTCCCGGAGCTGCCCATTCACAGCCGCTGGGCCAGTTCGGCTTCAGCAAGGTCCGCCACAAAGGCCTGCCGAAGAACGCGACGCGAGCGCTCGTGGCCTCGGGCTTGCCGAACATCGGCAGCACGCGCAAGCGCCCGTTGGCATGAGCGCGTCCGCAAGTGGGCGAGCGACCCGGCGGCCGCCTCAAAACGGCCGAGAAACTCGGCATGGGCGCGGCGACACGGCGTCAATTCGAGCAGGCAAGACGTCGGCGCGACGCACGCTCGAACGCAACAGCGTGTTCAGCGCGGCCTCAATTCCACGCCTTCCTACGACCCTTCCGAGAAGCGCCGCCGCTGCCACACCGCGCCGATGAGCAGCCCACCGAGCAGCAACTGCGCCCAAGCAGATGGCTCCGGCACTGCGGCGACGGCGAAGTTGAGCGTGTCGCGGCCACCGACGATGCGGTAGCCCACCGTCACGCTGGCGCCCCCCTCGCCCACAGGCGCCGTCAGCGCCGTGACCTCGGAAAAAGGCGTCGTCGATTGAAACGGATGGTCGGCGTCAATTTGCATGACCAACGCATGGCCTGGTGCCAGGTCGATGGACAGCCCACTGAGCTGCGTGAAGGTGAGCAAGGCCGTGAAGCCCAGCCCCGTCGCACTGTTCGTCGGAGTCATCGCGCTGAAAATGCCGGTGGCCAGAACTGTCGGGGTAACGCCGGCTTCCAAGGCCACCTTCGCGGCACCGGTCACGGCATCAAACCCAAAGCTGGCATCACCCAGCGCGGAATAGATCGTGGCCGTGCTGAGCCCGGTCGTGTTGACATCAAAGCTCGCATACAACGAATGGCCGGACGGCGGCACAGCGCTCCCCGCGACCACGTAGGCGCTCAGATCGAGGTAGCCTCTTTCGACGAAATTGCCCATGGTGTCGGTGAAGTGGATCACCGACCACTCCGAGCCCGTGAAGCCTGTGGCCAGCACGGGCGGCACGCCTGCCACGCCGGCATCGACGGCCACCGTCGTCACGGCCAACGCCGCGCCGGGACTGCCGGCTACGGCGGTGATGATCGAGCCCACCACAGCCCAATGCCGTGCCCGTCGCAGCCACTGATCGACCGCCTGGACCGCCCCGTGGCCCAGCAACCGCTGAGTCAGCCATCGCGAGGTTTCATCGCATCGCATCATCACCACTCCCTGATACGTTATGCAGCCTCTGTTCAAGAGACCGGAGTCAAATAAAAGACATCACTTCAATGACTCCGAATGAGCCTAGCACCATGACCACGCGGCATGGACTCCCCGCTTCAGGTGGGCCCCCGTATGTCGGGGGACGCAGCGGCCGGACGCTCCGGGCTACACGTCCCCTGGGGCCAGCATCGAGGCCGATAGGCAGCCCGCATCACGCCCGCACCGACCGACGCGCCATGCATTCGCCTGTTCGTGTCCCGCCGCCGTCACCGCCGCCGCCGTTTCCATGCGGTCGGGGCGCTAGTCCAGCGAATCAGTGAAATCGGTGGTGCGTGAGCCCCTGGCCAGCCGCAATCAAGGCGCAAGCGCGCAGGCGTGTAGGCACCCGGCAAGCGCTGCGCCTTGCCGCCAGCCCGGCCAGCCCCCTGCGCACCACCGATTTCACTGATTCGCTGGACTAGCAAGCAACACTTGACCACCGCACTGCCGTGGCAACGGATGCCATTGCACCAAAGGCGACGGCCAGCGCGCCTCTTGCCGGTGGCCTTGCCGTGACCTCCGGGTCACCGCCGAGCGACCTGCGGCCCTGCACCCGTTCGGCCAGCACCGCGCCTCATCGCACCGCAGCACTCGGCGGCGCAACATGCCTTGCGTCAGCCAGGTCGTCGCGCGGCCCTGCAGCCCCGCATCGCTCGGCAAGCCTGCCGTCAATCTGAAGCCTGCACCGCGCCTTGGCCGCGTGCCGCTAAGGCCCGTATTGATAGAGGTCGGCTGTCTGCGTCATCGGGCTGTGCGGATACAGCTGGCCACCCAACTGAGCGACCACGGCCGATGCCGCGTTCACGCCCGTCTGCAAGGCACCTTCAATCCAGCCACCGCACCAGCCCACGCTGTCGCCGGCCAGGTAGATGCCATTGGGACTGCTCAGGAACTGGTAGTACAGCGCCTGATTGAGCGGGTCCTGGCCGGGGTAGTTGAGCTTGAATGCACCGTAGAACTGTCGCTGGTCCTGCCAGTCGACCAGCGTCGCCGAGCCGGGCACGATCTGCGAGCGCAGCACTTCGACGAATGCCGGGACGGCTGGCGCCAGCGAATTCAGCAGCAGGCGCAGCCGCTCGTCGGCGCCCTTGATCGCAATCGTCTTCGTGGAGTCGTCGCCCCAGGTGTAGCTGACCAGTACAACCCCGTATTTCGACTGCGCCCCGTAGTCCAGGCAATACAACCCTCGCACCAGGCCGTCGGTCTGGATGTTGGCCGGCAAGGTCGCAGGCTGGCCATTCGCAGGGATCCAGAACTTCGACTTTGTCAGCACGAACAGCTTGGACGAGTTCATCAGGTGCAGCTCACGGATGGCCGTACCCTGTGCTGCGCTCAACTGAGGCGTCACGCGTGGCGGCGGTTCAGTGAGCCCCATATCGACCTGCATCGCACGCGTCGTGGTCGCGATGATGACCGCGTCAAACGAGTAGGCAGGCCCGGGGCCAGCCTCCACGCCCACGAGAACCTTCCGCGAGGCGGGGTCCGCATAGACGATGTTCACCTTGGACTCGTAGCGAATCGACCCGCCCACCGCCGCCAGGAATCCGTCGGTCAGTGCGCTCAAGCCGCCTGGATAGAACTGCTGGTCGGTTTCGAGCCCGTTGACGATCAGCCGCATGATCTCGGCGAAATTGACCTGGTACAGCGGCCCGAAGCCGCCCGAGCCCACGCCCAAGGCGCCGAACAAGGCGAATTCCTGGGGCCCCCAGGGCGCCGTCAGTCCGTACTGCGCATAGTTCTCGACGAAGGCCTGCACCAGCCCCTGGAAAAACGAGATGGTGCTGTAGCCCTGCTCGGGCCCGGGAGGCTGCGCGCTGTAGACCAGCCGCTGCCAGGCTTGCCGCGCGTCGGCGAAGGTGG
Organism: Pelomonas nitida; assembly: GCF_043555975.1. Classification (NCBI taxonomy): domain Bacteria; kingdom Pseudomonadati; phylum Pseudomonadota; class Betaproteobacteria; order Burkholderiales; family Sphaerotilaceae; genus Roseateles; species Pelomonas nitida. Next base: position 9,188 of record NZ_JBIGIA010000025.1, read on the forward strand.
CCGGGTCGGCCAGGTCTTGCTGAATGCCGCCCACCGATCCGGCCAGACTCTCCCACGCTTGATGCACGGTGCTGAATGCCGCTGGAGGCGGCTCGCCCGCCGGCCAATCCAGGGTCTGGTTCTGGAAGACGATCTGAGTGAACACCTTGCCGGGATCGGGGAACTGCCCGCCTGGCTTGACGCCGAACAGCGTCGCAAAGTACCGGAACAGTTGCTCAGACGGCGGCACTCGCATCGCGCCCAGTTCGAAGAGGGCCGGGTCGTCCTTCACCGGCTTCATCGAGTAGACGCGGCCACCCGCGCGCTTGCTGGCCTCGAACACCGTGACCTGCGCACCCTGGGCTGCGAGAAGGTAGGCCGCGCTCAGACCGGCGATGCCGGCGCCGACGATGCCGACACTGGACCCCGCCAGGCTACTGGCGCCGAGCCGCCCCTGGTGGGCCGCCAGATAACCGGCGTGGTCGTAGAGCACGTCGACATAGGTCAGCGGCGGAACGTAGTTCGCGCCTGTCGCGGCCTGACCCGCGCTGGCAATGAATGGCATCGTCGTCCTCCTGGGCTACGCGTGTGCCGGGCGACGAGCCGCCCGGCCATCGGACAAGGCGAGTAACGAGCTTTACCGTCGCTCTGAGCGCTCACGCGCCGACGACGGCAGCCGCGGCTTGGCCACCTGGGTCTCGACGGCTGGCGCCGCAGCCGCCATCGGGGGTTGACAGGTCGGCGTGAGGCAATTGGCAGTCAGGAAGCCCCAGACGAAATCCGTCTGCAGGACGTTCAAGGTCGGCGGCTGGCCGCTTCGGTGGAACCAGTCCGGGATCGGCAGCCCCTGCGCGCCTGGCAGGTAGCCGGAATCCGTCAACCCGTTCACAAACACACCCAGGGCGGGCGGGAGCGTCCCCTTGGCTGAAGAGCCGGCGCGCGCATGGCAGGTCATGCACGACGAGGTGGTCACGAAGCCGCCTTCCGTCACCGAATTTCCCAGGTTGGTGGGACGCCCCATCGAATCGTTGAAATTCACCTGCGACCCCTTGAGACGGTAGGACAGCCACGCACGATCGGTGAATCGCGGCACGAGCGTCCCGTTGTCCCTGGCACCAATGCTCAGCGCGCGGAACACATCCGCAAGCCCAGGGCTGGTCACGCCGCCGTCGTACTTCTTGCCCGGATCAAACACCCAGGACGGCAGCGGCAAGTTGTCGCACATCAGGTGCGGGCTCGTGTAGTTGGTGGCCTGCCCCTTCTGCACCGTGTCGGGCGAGCGGTAACCGTAGGAGTCATTGCACCCGGTGTAGTCACAGCGCCCCGGGTTGTGCACATGCTCGAAGGTGGTCCACACCCAGTTCGGAATGTCCTTGGAGGAGAAATGCGCTGCGACCAACCAATGCTCACCCGGCTCGAGGATGGTGCCGTTGTTGTCCGTCACGGCCGACGTGATGTTCATCTTGATGTACGGGTACTCCGGATCGTCCTTCAGCCCCATTTGCAGGGCACGCTCCTTGGACAGCCAGTCGCTCTTGATCATCACCGCGTTGGCCGGGAAGTCGATCTCGGTGATGGCGCCCGTCTCGTTCGCGATGCGATAAGGCGCGCCGCTGGTCCGCCCCTTCGCGATGTTGTCTGCATTGCGGCGAAACACCTCGATCACACCCTCCTGGTGATAGAGGTTGTTGCGGAACACGTAGTCGAACATGGGCTTGTTCCGGAACACGATCTCCGCCATGGACTGGCGAATCTTGCGCCCCGGTGTTTCGTCGACAAGCCTGGCCCGCAGCAACGGATCTGCCGCGAAGCTCACCGTGTGCGCCTTCGAAGGCACTGAGCCGATCCGCTCCGGCATGCCTGACGGGAACTGCGCCAGATGATCCCCCGGGAAGAACGGGCAGAACTTCGCCGGGTTGCGCGGGTCGTTGTAGCCGGGGTTGTTCTTCGCATCGGGGTCGCAGCAATTGGCACCGCTGCGCCCCGGCGCGCACATCGGCAACGGTGGTTGACATTTGGGATCCCCATCGGGGCAACTCTCGCCTGGCCAGGTTTGCTGATCGGCCGACCATTTCTTCCAGAACTCGTCTTTCACCGCCTCGGCGAACAGCTTCCACGAGAACATGTCGGGACAGCTCATGGCCGGGTTGGAAGTCGGCTGCTGCACCACGACCCGGCCGTCCACCACTTTCATCGAGCACTGGGCCGCATCCTGCGGCTTGCTGAGGAAGTAGGACACGTAGCGGATGTTGTTGCCCGCCGTGTTGGGCGGCTTTCCGCAGACCGCTTCGCCGGCAACGGCTTGCGCCGCGACCAGGAACGACAGAGCCCAGGTGGCCGCCGCAGTGCGGCGATCGACGCGCTTGAACATACAAGACCTCCGACAGGAACGACGTGCTGTTCGACCCGTGGCGCAATGCCCCTGCGCCCCGCCCCCCGCCAGGCCAAGGCGCGAACGTCTGCACATCGGCTGCCTTGCTAGGCACGGCCCGACGCGCGCGACAACTGAGACTTAAAAGCTGCTGAACTCGTGGTGGGGAGCGAGCGACTTCATCACCGGCCCCAGCCCAACACAGAAAGTGCCTGCGGGATACGTGCAAACGAAAGGGACAACCGCCAAGGCACGCACCCAGACGATGCGCCCTTGCGTAACGTGTTAGCCAGTATGGCGCTGTGAGCCGTCCACGTCCGGGCCCGCATCCTCTCTTTTGTGGATGCGCTCCAAGTACCTGCAGCCGGCTGCGCAAGGCGCACCCACCACGCCGGGCAGGCCCTGGCGATCGCTGCCTCTGCTGGCTTTGCGCCACCCCCACCGCACGTCCCGCCATCGGACCGTGGACGCCACACACGACCGCCTGGCGGCAACACCTGGCGCCGACGGAACAGTGCGTGCAGAAACGGCAACAGCGTCCCGAGAATTAATGATGACTCCGCGCGCCCCGCTCGGTGGAATTGGCGATCCACCAAAAGGGGACAACATGGCCACGACGAAGACGCTTGCCACCGCCATCCCTGCCGCCAAGCTGACGGCGGCGATCAACAAGGCGGTCGGCATTTCAGCCAAGAAACTGCAGCTGGAAGTTCAACCCGAGAACATCGTGCACAAGTGGGACCTCGTGGGCCGCGTCCTGGCCGATGCCAGTCTGGCGCACGAATTCGCCACCGATGTCACCAAGCAGTTGAAGGCACAGGGGATCAAAGCCGACGCCGCCACCTTCATCGTGAACAAGCAGATCATTGCCGGCTTCATCGAGCGCGGTCGCATCGGCGAACTTCGCGAGCTCTGACTCCCGATGGAAGAGAAATCGCAGGCCTGGACCTGCCCCAGCGCACAGCCGGACATGTTGGACGCCAAGGTGTTTGGCGTCCTTGAAGGAAGCGCCGACGAGCCGCGCATCGCCTACTTGAGGGCGGATGCGACGGTGGGCGCCGACGTGATGGCGGCACTGCCGGTGGACCCCGTCGCCGTGTTCCGCTTTTCGGCCCGCTGCGAGACATCCAGATGCGCGCAATTCGACGGTCACACTTGCGGCCTGGGCAGGCGCATCGTCGAGGGCCTGGCGCCGGTGGTCGACGCGCTGCCGCCATGCCAGATCCGCGCCACCTGCCGCTGGTATGCGGAGAACCTTGGCGCGGCATGTTTGCGTTGCCCTCAAGTCGTGACCCTGGTGCCGCGTGACGGCAGCCGGCTCAGCCGCGTTGCGCAGATCAAGGCCCCGTCGGACACGTAAACCGCGCACCAGGCCCGCCGGGTTCACGCGGGCAGACGCAACAGCTCGAACGGACCGCGCCCGGCTGCGGCCGTGATGAGACCCAGCACGCGCGTGGGTTCCGCACCGATCCAGTCCCAGCAAAAGCGCCACCCCCAGTTGCCGCCCAGCACGCCGGGCACGTTCATGCGGTGGGCGCTGTCCAGGCCCAGCACGTCCTGCAGCGGGTAGACCGCCATGTTGGCCACCGAGTTGGCGCAGGCGCGGATCATGGCCCAGTGGATGTCGTGCTCACCGCATGCCAGGTAGGCTCCCGCGAACGCGCGCTCACGCGGCTTGGCCTGGTTCCACCAGCCACGCACGGTGTCGTTGTCATGCGTGCCGGTATAGGCCACCGAACTGGCCGGCCAGCTGTGCGGCAGGTACACGTGGTCTGCCTCGGCGCCGAAGGCGAACTGCAGGATCTTCATGCCCGGAAAGCCGCAGTCGTCGCGCAGCGCGTGCACGTCCTCCGTGATGATGCCGAGGTCCTCGGCCACGATGGGCAGCGGGCCCAGCGCGGTGTTGATGGCGTCGAACAGCGCCATGCCCGGGCCGGTGCGCCAGCAGCCCTGCTGGGCGTCGGGGCTGCTGGCCGGAATCTCGTAATAGCCGGCAAAGCCGCGGAAGTGATCGATGCGGAACAGGTCGGCCTGGCTCAGCGCGCGCCGCACGCGGGCCGTCCACCAGGCATAGCCGTCGGCGGCCATCCTGTCCCAACGGTAGAGCGGGTTGCCCCAGCGCTGGCCGAGCGGCCCGAGGTCATCGGGCGGCACGCCGGCGACGACGGTGGTCTGGAAGTTCTCGTCGAGGGCGTACAGGTCGGGGCGCGACCAGCAGTCGGCGCTGTCGTGGGCCACGAAGATGGGCAGGTCGCCCATCAGATGCACGCCGTGCTCGTTCGCATAGGCCTTCAGCGCACGGATCTGCACATCGAACTGCCACTGCACGAACTGCCAGAAGGCGATCTCGTCGGCATGGCGCATGCGCGCGGCCGCCAGCGCCTTCGCGTCGCGGCGCTTCAGGCCGTCTTCCCAGGCCCACCATGGCTGGCCGTTCAGCGGGGAGCGGATGGCCATGAAGAGGGTGTAGTCGTCCAGCCAGCTGTGCTGAGCCTCGCACCAGGCAGCCAAGGCCGCGCGGTCGGCCGCCGCCGCGCGGGCGAAGAACCCGTCCGCCGCGGCGCGCAACTGCTGCTCGCGCCAGGGCGTGACGCCGCCGTAGTCCACCTGCTCGGCATTGAACGCCGGCACCTCGGGCTGCGCGAGCCAGCCCTTGGCGATCAGCGGCTCCAACGCCACCATCCACGGGCTGCCCGCGAACGCCGACACGCCCTGGTAGGGGCTGTCGCCGGGCCCGATGGGCGTGGTGGGCAACAGCTGCCAGATGGACTGCCCGGCGGAGCGCAGCCAATCGACGAAGCGATAGGCATCGGGCCCGAAATCGCCCATGCCGTGTGGCCCGGGCAGCGACGTGATGTGCAGCAGCACGCCGGAAGCGCGTTGGTTCAGGTTCATACGCGGCGCAGGACGAGGAGTGAACGGGCCGGCACGCTGAGCGGCAAGCCGGGAGGGACCGGGGGCGAGGCCGACTCGCCCCCGCTGTCGAACACGACTTGCCACGGCCCGTTGCAGAGCAGGAAGGGCTGCGGGCCGGGGTCGGGGTTGAAGACGATCATGAGCCGGGGCACGGTTGCCGCAGCTTCGCGCAGCTGCGCGCCGAAGGCACGCTGGCCGGCGTCGTGCCAGTCGCTGGGCGTCATCTCCTGGCCGCCAGGCCCGTACCAGGCGATGCTGGCCTCCGACGGCCCGCTGGCGAACCAACGCGGGTGGCGCAGCAGCGGTTCACGGGCGCGCAGCGTCAGCGCCGCAGCGACCAGGCCCGTCAGCCGGTCGTCGGCGCGGGCCCAGTTCAACCAGGTGGTCTCGTTGTCCTGGCAGTAGGCGTTGTTGTTGCCGCCCTGGCTGTTGGCGATCTCGTCACCCGCGCACAGCATGGGCGTGCCCTGTGCCAGCAGCAGCGTGGCCAGCATCGCGCGGCGCACGCGGTCGCGCGTGGCGTTGATGGTGGCGTCCTCCGTCGCGCCCTCCACGCCGAAGTTGGCGCACAGCTCGCCATCGCGGCCATCGCGGTTGTCCTCGCCGTTGGCCTGGTTGTGCTTCTTGCTGTAGCTGGTCAGATCGGCCAGCGTGAAGCCGTCGTGGGCGGTCATGAAGTTGACGGACGCCATCGGCTGCCGCTGGCCGTGGTGGAAGACATCGCTGGAAGCCAGGAAGCGCCGCGCCAGCTCCCCGCGCCCGACACCCTGGCCCACGCCCAGCCAGTACCCGCGCACGGCGTCGCGAAATTTGTCGTTCCACTCCAGAAAGCGCCCCGGAAAGCGGCCCACCTGGTAGCCGTCGTACGCCGCGTCCCAGGGCTCGGCGATGAGATGCACGCCGGCCAGCACCGGGTCCTGGCGCAGCGCGGTGAAGAAGGCCGCGGCGGGGTCGAAGCCCTGGGAGCTGCGGCCCAGCACCGGCGCCAGGTCGAAGCGGAAACCGTCCACGCCCATCTCGGCCACCCAGTAGCGCAGCGAGTCCAGCACGAACTGCGTGACGCGCGGATGCGAGCAGTGCAGCGTGTTGCCGCAGCCGGTGAGGTTCTCGTAGCGGCTCCAGTCGCCGCTGACCAGCCGATACCAGCTCTTGTTGTCCAGCCCGCGCAAGGAGAGCGTGGGGCCGAACTCGCTGCCTTCGGCCGTGTGGTTGTAGACGACGTCCAGCACCACCTCCAGCCCGGCCTCATGCAGCGCGCTGACCATCTGCCGGAACTCGGCCGCCACGGCCGTCGGGTCGTGGCGATGCGCGGCCTGGGCCCAGCGTGGGTCGGGGCAGAAGAAGCCCAGCGTGTTGTAGCCCCAGTAGTTGTGCAGGCCACGCTCGGCCAGGTGCGACTCATCGACGCTGTAGTGCACCGGCAGCAGCGACAGCGTCGTCACCCCCAGCCGCTTGAAGTGCGCAATCGACGCGGCATGCGCGAGGCCGGCGTAGGTGCCGCGCAGCTCCGGCGGCACGCCGGGCAGCAACTTGGAGAAGCCCTTGACGTGCACCTCGTAGAGCACCACGTCCGCCGGCGCGCGGCGCGGCTGGTGCGGCCGGCCATGGGCCACCGGCGGCGGCGCGACGCGCGCCTTCAGCGCCTGCGCCGCGTTGTCACGGGCGTCCAGTGAGCGTGGGCCGTCGGGGTGGCCCAGCTCGTAGCCCAGGTGCTCGGCGCGCCAGCCGAAGTGGCCGACGATCTCGCGCGCATAGGGGTCCAGCAGCAGCTTGTGCGGGTTGAAGCGATGGCCCTGCTCCGGCGCATAAGGCCCGTGGGCGCGCAGCCCGTAGACCAGCCCCGGCCCGACGCCCGGCAGGAAGCCGTGCCATACGCCGTCATGCGGGCCGTCGAGCGTATAGCGGCGCAGCTCGCGCTGGCCCTCGGCGTCGAACACGCACAGCTCGAGGCGCGTGGCGTTCTCACTGAAGACGGCGAAGTTGACGCCACCGTCGCGCGCGAGCGCGCCCAGCGGCTCATGCCAGCCAGGTTGGATTTCAGGAAGATGAGCCATGGAACTGCAGACTCAGATGGGAACGAAGAAGAGCGTGGCCAGTGGCGGCAGGTGGATCGCGATGGACAACGGCCGCCCGTGCGCAGGCTGTGACTGCACCGGCAGGCCGGCTGCGGCCACGCCGTTGCCCCTGTTGCTGCCGCCGTAGTAGGCGGAGTCGGTGTTGAGCGCCTCGCGCCAGGCCGTCACGCCGTCCGGCACGCCCAGCAGGTAGCCGTCGCGCGGCACCGGCGTCATGTTGCAGACCACGATGACCATGCGGCCCGTGCCGTCGCGGCGCACCCAGGCGTAGATGGCGTGTTCGGCATCGTGCGCGCTGATCCACTCGAAGCCGCCGGGCTCGCAGTCCAGCCGGTGCAGCGCCGCCTGCTCCCGGTAGAGCTTGTTGAGGTCGCGCACCAGGCGCTGCACGCCGGCGTGGCGCTCGTCCTCCAGCAGGCCCCAGGGCAACGATTCGGCGTGGTTCCACTCGCGGGCTTGAGCGAACTCCTGGCCCATGAACAGCAGCTTCTTGCCCGGGTGCCCCCACATGAAGCCGTAGTAGGCGCGCAGATTGGCGAACTTCTGCCACTCATTCGCATCGTTCGGGTCGCCGGGCATCTTGGCCAGCATCGAGCCCTTGCCATGCACGACCTCGTCATGCGAGAGGGGCAGCACGAAGTTCTCGCTGAACGCGTAGACCAGGCCGAAGCTCATCTTGTCGTGATGCCAGCGGCGGTTGATCGGGTCCTCGGCCATGTAGCGCAAGGTGTCGTTCATCCAGCCCATGTTCCACTTGTAGTGAAAGCCCAGGCCACCCGCGTAGGTGGGCGCCGAGACGCCGGGGAAGCTGGTGCTCTCCTCGGCCACGGTGATGGCACCCTCGACGTCGCCGACCTGCTCGTTCATCTCGCGCAGCAGCGAGATGGCCTCGAGGTTCTCGCGGCCGCCGCGCAGGTTGGGAATCCACTCCCCAGCCGGGCGCGAGTAGTCGCGGTAGAGCATGCTGGCCACGGCGTCCACGCGCAGGCCGTCCACGCCCCAGCGCTCGATCCAGTACAGCGCGCTGCCGATCAGGAACTGGCGCACCTCGGTGCGGCCGAAGTTGTAGATCAGCGTGTTCCAGTCGCGGTGGAAGCCCTCGCGCGGGTCGGCGTACTCGTACAGCCGGGACCCATCGAACTCGGCCAGGCCGTGGGCATCCGTCGGGAAATGCGCCGGCACCCAGTCCAGCAGCAGGCCCAGCCCGCGGTCGTGACAGGCCTTCACGAAGCGCGCGAAGCCCTCGGGCGGCCCGAAGCGCGCGCTGGGCGCGTGCAGCCCCAGCGTCTGGTAGCCCCAGGAGCCGTCGAACGGGTGCTCGGTGATGGGCATCAGCTGCACATGGGTGAAGCCGAGGTCGGCCGCATAGGCCGGCAACTGTGCGGCGAGTTCGTCCCAGCTCGGGAAGTCGCCCGACGCAGCTCGGCGCCAGGACGCCGCATGCACTTCGTAGACGCTGATGGCCGACTCGCGCCGGTTGGCACGCTCGCGCTGGCGCGGCAGCGGCGTGCGTTCGGGCAGCGGCGCGACGATGCTGGCCGTCTCCGGGCGCAGCTGCGCACGGCGGGCATAGGGGTCGGCCTTCAGCGGCAGCAGCTCACCGTTGCCCGCGATGACCTCGAACTTGTAGAGATCGCCCTCGGCCGCGTGCGGCACGAAGATCTCCCACACGCCGGCCTCGTGGCGCAAGCGCATGGGGTGGCGGCGGCCGTCCCAGTTGTTGAAGCTGCCCACGACGCTGACGCGCCGCGCGTTGGGCGCCCAGGTCGCAAAGCGCACGCCGCTCACGTCGCCATGCTGCACCGGATGCGCCCCCAGCATCAGCCATGGCCGCATGTGCCGCCCTTCGGCAAATGCCTTCAGCTCGTCGCCCCCCAACTGGGGCAGAAAGCCGTAGGCGTCGGCATAGACGCCCTCGCCGCCCCCGGCCCAGCGCACGGCGAACCGGTAGTCGAAGCGGTGCTTGCGCCGGGGCACCTGGGCCTCGAACAGGCCGTCGCGGCGCGGCGCCAGCTCGACGATGCGCTTGTGGCTGTCGGCGTCCAGCAGGGCCACCTCGGCCGCACCGGGCAGCAGCGCCCTCACCCACAGCCGGCCGGCATCGTCGGCGTGCAGCCCCAGCCGCGAGAAGGGGTCGGCGTGGAGGCCGGACAGCAGGGCGTCGAGGTCGGCGTCAGTGAGCATCGCGTCAGTTCAGGCTCTTCGCGGACCAGACACGGTCCACGTACTCGGCGATCGTGCGATCGGACGAGAACGGGCCCATGCCCGCGATGTTGCGCAGCGCGCGCTCGGCCCAGGCCGCACGGTCGGCGAACAGCCGGTCGACCTGGGCCTGGGTGGCCACGTAGTCGGCAAAGTCGGCCATCAGCAGGTAGGTGTCGTGCTGCAGCAGGCTGTCGACGAGCGGGCGATAGCGCGCCGCATCGCCATCGCTGAAGGCGCCGGAGGAGACGGCCTCGATGACGCGCTTGAGCTGACGATTTTCTTCCACGTACCGGCGCGGGTCGTGCCCCAGCTGCTTGATCTTGGCGACGGCATCGGCGCGCAGCCCGAACACGAACATGTTTTCCACGCCGCAAGCCTCGGCCATCTCGATGTTGGCGCCGTCCCAGGTGCCGATGGTGATCGCGCCGTTCAGGCCGAACTTCATGTTGCCGGTGCCCGAGGCCTCGGTGCCGGCGGTCGAGATCTGCTCCGACAGGTCGGCCGCCGGGATGATGCGCTCGGCCAGCGTGACGCCGTAGTTCGGCAGGAACACGAGCTTGAGCTTGTCGCCCACGCGCGGGTCGCTGTTGATGACGCGGGCCACGTCGTGCGCCAGCTGCACGATGCTCTTGGCCATCTGGTAGGCCGACGCCGCCTTGCCGGCGAGGATGACCGTGCGCGGCACCCAGGCCGCGTCGGGGTTGTCGCCAATGGCCTGGTAGCGGGCGATGACGTGCAGCAGGTTCAGCAGCTGGCGCTTGTACTCGTGGATGCGCTTGATCTGGATGTCGAACAGGCTGTCGACACGGACCGCGAGGCCCAGCTCACGCTGGATGACCGCAGCCAGCCGCTCCTTGTTGGCCCGCTTGACGGCCAGGAACTGCTCGCCCAGCTCGCGGTTGGCGGCCAGGGGCCTGAGCTCGGCCAGCGCCGCGAGGTTCTGGCGCCAGCCGTCACCGATGCGGCTGTCCAGCAGCGCCGACAGCGCCGGGTTGGCCTGCTGCAGCCAGCGCCGCGGCGTGACGCCGTTGGTCACGTTGTGGAAGCGCTCGGGCCAGATGCGGGCGTAGTCCGCAAAGATGGTCTGCACCATCAACGCCGAGTGCAGCGCCGCCACGCCGTTGACGCGGTGCGAGGCCACCAGCGCCAGCGACGCCATGCGCACGCGGCGCTCGCCGCCCTGGCTGCCCTCGTCGATCAGCGACAGGCGCGCCACCAGTCCGTCGTCGCCGGGGAAGCGGCCCCGCAGCTCACCCAGGAAGCGGTGGTTGATCTCGTAGATGATCTCGAGATGGCGCGGCAGCAGGCGCTCGAACATGCGCACCGGCCAGGTCTCCAGCGCCTCAGGCATCAACGTGTGATTGGTGTAGGCCACGGCCTGGCGCGTGATCGTCCAGGCCTCATCCCAGCCCAGGCCGTGCTCGTCGAGCAGCAGGCGCATCAGCTCGGCCGGCGCCAGCGCCGGGTGGGTGTCGTTGAGGTGGATGGCATTGGCCGTGCCGAGCTGGTGCAGGCTGCCGAATTCGCGCAGATGACGCGCCAGCAGGTCCTGCAGCGACGCGCTGACGAGAAAAGCCTCCTGCTTCAGGCGCAGTTCGCGCCCGGCCTCGCTGGAGTCGTCCGGGTACAGCACCCAGTTGATGGCGTCGGCCAGCACCTGGTGGCGTGCGGCGCGTGGGTAGTCGCCCTCGCAGAACGGCGTGAAAGCGATGGGCGCGGCGGTGGCCTGCCATTGCCGCAGCGTCGAGACGCGCTCGCTGTGGTGCGCGGGCACGACAAAGTCGAACGCCTGCGCCTCGATGCGCTCGGCCGGCAGCCAGCGGCGCACCCCGCCGGCATCCACCTCCACGCGGCCGCCGAAGCCGACGGGGTAGCGCAGGTCATGGCGCGGCAACTCCCACGCCGGCGAGTCGCGTGTCCAGTCGTCGGGCTGTTCCAGCTGGCGGCCCTGCTGGATGACCTGGGCGAACGTGCCGTAGCGGTAGCGCAGGCCGTAGCCGAACGATGGCAGCCCCAGCTCCGCGAACGAATCCAGGAAACAGGCCGCCAGCCGCCCCAGGCCGCCGTTGCCCAGCGCCGCATCGGGCTCGTGCTCCAGCACATCACCCAGGGCCAGGCCTTGCTCAGCCAGCCGGGCCGCCAGCGGCTCGGTCAGCTTCAACGCGGCCAGCGCGTTGGACAGCGCCCGCCCCATCAGGAACTCCATCGACAGGTAGTGCACGCGTCGCACGGGCGCCTCGTCACCGCGCTGCGCGTCGGCGGCCTGCGTGGCGGCCCAGCGGCGCGCCAGCGTCTCGCGGCAGGCGATAGCGGCGGCGTGCAGCGCGGCCTGCGGCGTCGGCCCATGGCTGGACTGGGAGAGCTCGCGCTCGTACGCCGCCTCAAAGGCGGCGCGCATCGCCAGGGTTTCAGCGCAGACGTCAGGGGCAGCGGGCGGCTTCATCGCGGTGACCTTGGAACCTTGGAAGTGCGTTCAACGGCTGGCACGGCGCCGGCGAGGCTGCACGGCGGCCTCGGCATCCGCCGCCCGTCAGTCCAGTCACTCGCGAGCTGATGCTACCGGAGCGACATCACGACCCCAAGCCTCAGCCTGCAAAACGTTGATGTAGTTGCACTACATCAGCCTCAACTTCGAACAAATCCTGTCACCGATCGTTGGATTCAACACGGATTGACGACCAGCTCCCGCGAATCAACCAAAAAACTGGCTTGTACGTTGACTACAAAGCTCATGAACCGTCCGCAATTCGAAGCCGTCGCATGGCCGCTTGCCGCCGAACCCACCGACGCGTGAGTGCCTGGCTGAAGTTAGGATAGCGCTATCCAGTCAACACAAATCCGCCCATCGACATGACCGCCCCTTCACCTGGCTCACTGGTCGTCATGGGCGTTGCCGGCTGCGGCAAATCCACGCTGGCCGCCGCCGTGGCGGCACAGCTGGCGCAGCGCTGGCTGGAGGGCGACGAATTTCACAGCGAGGCCAGCCGCCGCAAGATGGCGCGCGGCGAGCCACTCACCGATGACGACCGTGCAAGCTGGCTGGCGCGGCTGTGCGAAGAGTTGCGCCGCGAGCCCCGCCTCGTGATGACCTGCTCCGCGCTCAAGCGCGCCTACCGCGACCAGCTGCGCGCCGCGTCACCCGGCCTGCGCTTCGCGTTCCTAGACATCGACAAGGCCGAGTCCCGCCGCCGCGTGAGCGCGCGCGCCAGCCACTTCTTCGCCGCCAGCCTCGTCGACAGCCAGTTCGACACCCTCGAGCCGCCCACCGCCGAACCCGGCGTGCTGCACCTCGACGGCCGGCTGCCGGTGGACGCGCTGTGTGCCCAGACCTGCGCGTGGCTGCGCCAGGCCACGTCGGAACTGCGGCCATGAGCCGCGTCGGGCGGTCAACGCCCACAGCGCCCGACACCATGGCCCGCGGCCCGCTCACCCGGTGCGAGATCCTGGGCTACGGCCTCGGCGACATGGGGTTCAACTTCTACTGGACGCACATCGCCACGTTCCTGCTGATGTTCTACACCGACGTGTTCGGCATCAGCGCGGCGGCGGCGGCCACCATGCTGTTCGTCGTGAAGATCGCCAATGCCTTCACCGACCCGCTGATCGGCGCCTTCGCCGACCGCACACGCACCCGCTGGGGCCATTTCAGGCCCTATCTGCTCTTCATGCCGCTGCCGCTGGCCGTTGTCGCCGTGCTGGCGTTTTCCACGCCCGACCTCGGCCCGGCGGGCAAGCTGGCCTGGGCCAGCGTGACCTATCTGCTGCTGATGACCCTCTACACGAGCGTCAACCTGCCCTACAGCGCGCTGTCGGGCGTCATCAGCGGCGACGCCCGCGAACGCAACGCCATCAACGCGGCGCGCTTCGTTGCTGGCTTCGCGGGCGGCACGCTCGTCACGGCCGCGTCGCCCCGGCTCGTGGCCTGGCTGGGCCAGGGCGATGCCGCGCGCGGCTGGACCTTGACGATGTGCATCTGGGGCCTGGCCGCGTCGCTGATCTTGGCCATCACCTTCGCCACGACGACCGAGCGCGTGCGCCCGCCGCAGGCCCGCGCCGCCGGCGTGCTGCAAGACCTGGCCGACCTGCGCCGCAACCGCCCCTGGGTGCTGCTGTTCTTCCTGGCGCTCATCATCATGGGCAGCATCACGCTGCGCATGACCAGCGCGGCCTACTACTTCAAGTACGTGGTGCATCGGCCGGAGCTGCTCGGCAGCTTCGTGCCGGCCTATCTGCTGGCCGCCGCGGCCGGCACGGCCTGCACGCCGCTGCTGACACGCTTCATCGACAAACGCCGGCTGATGATCGGGCTGATGCTGCTGTCCACCGCGCTGTCGGCGGCCTTCCTGTATGTGCCCAGCGACGCGATCGGGTGGATGTATGCGCTGCAGATCGCGCTGGGCCTGACGCTCGGGCCGAAATCGCCGCTGTCGTTCGCGATGCTGGCCGACACCGCCGACTTCAACGAATGGCGCCACGGCCGGCGCGCCACGGGCCTGACCTTTGCGGCCAGCTCATTCGCGCAGAAGCTCGGCACGGCACTCGCCGTGGCCGTCATCGGTGCGCTGTTCACGGCGCTGGGCTATGTGCCCAACGCCGTGCAGTCTGGCGACTCCCAGACCGGCATCGTGCTGCTGATGTCGGTCATTCCGGCCGCGTTCACGCTGATCGCCGCCGTACTGCTGTGCTTCTACACGCTCGACAACGCGGCGATGGCGCGCATCCAGGCCGACCTCGCCGCCCGCCAACCCTCCACCTTGCAGCCCTGAAACCCATGCTCCATCACCTCGACGGCGGCGCCCGCTGCGAACTGACCAGCCCCACCGCCATGCCATTGGCCGCCGGCTTCCTGTGGAACCGCCGCATGATGATCCAGGCCACCTGCCGCGGCTACGCCACCGCGCAGTTCATGCAGCCCGAACCGGCCAAGTACGCGCATGCCCCCGGGCTGGAAGCGCGCACCTTCATGCAACCCGAGCAGGCCTATTACGCCCATCACCCGGGGCGCTTCGTCTACGTGAAGGACGAGGAGACGGGTCAGCTGTTCTCAGCGCCGCACGAGCCGGTGCGCGCGCGTGCCGACGCTTTCCGGTTCACGGTCGGGCGGCATGAGCTGGCCTGGACGGTGGAGCACCTGGGCCTGCGCGTAGAGATGACGCTCGGGCTGCCCGTCGACGACGTCGTGGAGTTGTGGGAAGCGCGCGTCACCGACCTGTCAGGTCGCGCACGGCGGGTCAGCGTCGTGCCCTATTTCCCGATCGGCTACATGTCGTGGATGAACCAGTCCGCCGAATGGCGCGCCGACCTCGGCGGCATCGTCGCCAGCAGCGTGACGCCCTACCAAAAGGTTGCCGACTACTTCAAGAACCAGCAGCTCAAGGACAAGACCTACTTCTTGTGCGAGCAAGCGCCCGACGCCTGGGAAGCCAGCCAGGCCGCGTTCGAGGGCGAAGGCGGCCTGCACGCCCCCAGCGCGCTGCAGCCCGACCAGCTGGCCTGTGGCGACGCCCGCTACGAGACGCCCGCCGCCTGCGTGCAATACCGCCTGACGCTGGCGCCCGGCCAGAGCGAAGTGCGGCGCTTCCTGTTCGGGCCGGCGCTGGACGATGCCGAGATCGCCCGCATGCGCGACACCTACCTGGGCGCCGACGCCTTCGCCCGCACGCGCGCCGCCTACGCGGCCTACATCGACGGCGGCCGCGGCGGCCTGCGCATCACCACGCCCGACGCCGACTTCGACCGCTTCGTCAACCACTGGCTGCCGCGCCAGGTCTTCTATCACGGCGACGTCAACCGCCTCAGCACCGACCCGCAGACCCGCAACTACCTGCAGGACAACCTCGGCATGGCCTTCATCGCGCCGCAGGTCACGCGCGGCGCGCTGCTGCTCGCGCTCAGCCAGCAGCACGCCAACGGCTCCATGCCCGACGGCATCCTGCTCGTCGAAGGCGCGGAGCTCAAATACATCAACCAGGTGCCGCACACGGACCATTGCGTTTGGCTGCCCGTGTGCCTGCAGGCCTATCTCAACGAAACCGCCGACTTCGCGCTGCTGGGCGAGCTCGTCAACGGCCTGACGGTGGCCGACCGGCTGGACGCCGCGATGGCCTGGCTGCACCAGGACCGCGACGCACGCGGCCTGAGCTACATCGCCCAAGGCGACTGGTGCGACCCGATGAACATGGTGGGCTACAAAGGCCGGGGCGTGTCGGGCTGGCTCACGGTGGCGGCGGCGTACGCGATGACGCTGTGGGCCGGCATCAGTGCCGACGCCGGCCGGCCGGACGCCGCCGGGCGCTGGCGCGCCGCCGCGCAGCAGCTCAACGACGCCGCCAACGCCCATCTGTGGGACGGTGACTGGTTCGCCCGCGGCATCACGGATGACGGCGTCGTCTTCGGCGTCAGCACCGATACGGCGGGGCGCCTGTACCTGAACCCGCAGTCGTGGGCGCTGCTCAGCGGTGCCGCCAACGCCCGGCAGCGCGACCGCATGATCGCGGCGATCGATGCGCAACTCGAGACGCCGCACGGCGTGGCGATGTTCAACCCGCCCTACCCCGCCATGCGCGAGGACGTGGGCCGCGTGACGCAAAAACACCCGGGCTCGGCCGAGAACGGCGCCGTCTACAACCACGCGGCGAGCTTCTACGTGCACGCGCTGTACGCCATCGGCGACGCCGACCGGGCCTACCGCGCGCTGCGCCGCATGATCCCCGGGCCGGACGAGGCCGACCTGCTGCAGCGCGGCCAGTTGCCGGTGTTCATCCCGAACTACTACCGTGGCGCGCATGAGCAATACCCGCGCACGGCGGGCCGCTCCAGCCAGCTCTTCAATACCGGCACGGCGGCCTGGGCCTATCGCAGCATCATCGAAGACCTGTGCGGGCTGCGCGGCTGCGCCAAGGGCCTGGTCGTGCGGCCGCAGCTGCCGTCGAGCTGGCAGGAGCTGAGCGCCGAACGCGAGTTCCGGGGTGCCCGCTTCCATCTGCAGGTGCGGCGCACGGGCCAGGCGCGCGTGCTGCTGGACGGGCAAGCGCTGCCCGACGGCCTCGTGCGCGCCATCGAGCCCGGCCGCGAGTACCGGCTGGCGGTTGAGTTGGCCTGATGCATTGCGCTTTCGGGCCGGGCGCCGGGCTGCTGCCAAGCCAACCCTTCAAGGACCGACCCAGCACGCCCGCGTTCAGCGGGAGCGGGAGCGGGACCGGGATTGGACCGGGGCCTACGCGCTCGCGCGGCGCACGACCTGGAAGCCCAGATCCAGGTGCGGCGCATCCACCGGCTGGCCGCGCATCAGCTTCAGCAGCATCTGCGCCGCCTGCGCGCCGATCTCGCGGCGCGGCGTGGCGACGGTGGTCAGCGGCGGCAGCATCTGGTCGCTGCCCGGCAGGTCGTTGAAGCCGGCCACCGCCACACGCCCCGGCACCGCGATGCCCAGCCGCAGCGCCGCCAGCAGCGCGCCCTGGGCCAGGTCGTCGTTGCAAAAGAAGATCGCATCGGTCTGCGGCGCGTCAAGCAGCACGCGTTCGAGCATCGCCCCACCCAGCGCCATGGAGGACGGCTCGGCGCTCAGCACCTGGTTCGTGCGGTCGGCCAGCCCGGCGTGCGCCAGCGCGGCCGCATAGCCTTCGCCGCGTTCCAGCGTGCGCGGGTCCAGCTGCGCGGCCACGTAGGCGATGTGCTGCCGGCCACTGTCCAGCAGCTGCTGCGTGATGGCGCGGCCGGCGTCGCGCTGCGAAAAGCCCACGCTGTAGCCGCCCTCCTCGCGGCCGACTTCCATGACGCGCACGCAGGGCACGCCGCTGCCGTCGATCAGGGCGCAGGCGGCCGCGCTGCGATCACTGCCGGTGACGATCAAGCCGGCCGGCCGGTGCGCAAGGAAGCTGCGCAGCGCGGCCTCTTCCTCGGCGGCGCTGTAGTGGGTCACGCCGATCAGCGTCTGGTAGCCGGCCGGCACCAGCGTGTTCTGCACGGCGTCCAGCAGGTCCACGAACAGCGTGTTGCTCAGCTTGGGGATCAGCACGGCCACATGCGAGCTGCGGCTGGACGCCAGCGCACGCGCCGCCGGGTCGGGCACATAGCCCAGCGCCGCGGCCGCCGCCCGCACGCGCTCGCAAAGCTCGGGCGCCACGGCCCGCTCGCCACGCAGCGCTCGTGACACCGTGATCGGGCTGACACCGGCCGCCTGCGCCACGTCGGCCAGCGTCACACGGCCGGTGGACCGCGAACGTCGCGCGCCGGCCGCGCCGGCCATCAGCCTGCCTGCATGCGGCCAACGACGTCGCGCACCTCGGCCAGCAGGCTCGGCACGTCGATGGTGGTCGGCTGGCGGTCCTTCAGCACCTGGCGGCCGCCCACCCAGACGTTGCTGACGTGCTCGCGGCCGGCCACGTAGACCAGCTGTGCGGCGGCGTTGTAGACCGGCTGGCATTCCAGGCTGTCCAGCGACACGGCCACCACGTCGGCCAGCTTGCCGACCTCCAGCGAGCCCAGGTCGTCGGCACGGCCCATGGCCTTGGCGGCGCGGATGGTCGCCATCTCCAGCGCCGTGCGCGCCGAGGCCACCGTCGGGTCGCCCGTGATGCCCTTGGCCAGCAGCGCGGCCGAGCGGATCTCGCCGAACATGTCCAGACGGTTGTTGGACGCGGCGCCGTCGGTGCCGAGGATGGTGTTGACGCCCGCCGCTTCGAGTGCCTTCAGCGGCATCACGCCCGAGGCCAGCTTGAGGTTGGAGTTGGGGTTGTGCACCAGGTGCACGCCCTTGCTGGCCATCAGCTCGATCTCTTCGTCGTTCAGGTGAACCATGTGCACGGCGATCATGCGCTCGCTGAACAGGCCCAGCTTGTCCAGGCGCGCGATGGGGCGCACGCCATGGGCCTTGAGGCCGTCACTCACCTCGCCCGCCGTCTCGTGGATGTGGCAGTGCATCTGGATGTCCAGCTTCTCGGCCAGGTCACGCAGCTTGATGAAGGTCTCGTCGGACACCGTGTAGGGCGCGTGCGGCGCGCTGGTCCAGTCCAGCAGCTTCTCGCCCTTGTACTGCTCGTAGGCGGCCACGCCCTTGGCGATGTAGTCGTCAGGGCCGGAGGCGTAGCCGGTCGGGAAGTCGATGACGTTCATCGACACGGCGGCACGCACGCCCGAATCCACGGCGGCGCGGGCCATCGCGGTCGGGAAGAAGTACATGTCGTTGATGTACGTCGTGCCACTGCGCAGGCCTTCGGCGGCCGCGAGCTTGGAGCCGAGATACGTCCAGGCCTCGCTGACCCACTTCTTCTCCAGCGGCCAGATGTGGTTTTGCAGCCAGTCCATCAGCGGCACGTCGTCGGCAACGCCGCGCAGCAGCGTCATGGCCGAGTGCGCGTGGCCGTTGATGAGACCAGGGATCAGGATCTGCTCGGGCAGCGCCACGCGCTCGGCCTGCGGGTACTTCGCGATCAGCTCGGCATGCGTGCCGATGGCGGCGATGCGCTCGCCCTCGATCAGCAGGCCGTGGTTCTCCAGCGTGGCTTCGCCGGGCTTCATCGTCAGCAGCCAGCGGGGCAGCAGCAGGGTTGGGGTCATGTCTTCTTCTCCTTGCGAAATCAGTTCGGGGCGGCCAGCAGTTGCTCCACCTCATCACGGCGCGGCATCGCGTCCTGCACGCCCGGACGCGACACGGCCAGCGCTGCGGCGGCCTGGGCGAACGCGAGCGCGCGATCGACGGACTGGCCTTCGGCCAGCGCCGTCACGAGGGCACCGACCAGCGTATCGCCGGCACCGACGGTGTCGACCGCCTTCACGGCCCGCGCCGGCACCCGGCGGGTGCCCTCGGCGTCGACCCAGCACAGGCCTGCGGCGCCCAGCGACACCAGCACGGCCGACGGACCCTTGGCTCGCAGCGTCTGCGCGAGCGCCTCGGGTTCAGCCACGCCGCCGCCCAGCGTCGTGACCAGGGCCTGGGCTTCGAGCGCATTGACGACGAGCAGGTCCACCAGCGGCAACAGGCTCTCGCAACCGGGGCGGTAGGGCGCCGCATTCAGCAGCGTCTTCACGCCGGCCGCATGGGCACGCTCGAACGCGCGGGATACGCTCTCCAGCGGCAGCTCCTGCTGGGCGACCAGCCAGCGCAGGCCGGCCACGTCCAGCGCCTCGACCTGCGAAAGCGGCAACCGGCCGTTGGAGCCGGCCACGGTGACGATCTGGTTCTCGGCATCTTCAGCGCCGACGACGATCAGCGCAACACCCGGCACCTCGTCGGCCGGCTGGGCGACGGCGCGCGTGTCGACGCCCTCGCCTTTGAGTTGCTCCACCATCGCCGCACCGTTCTCCAGCAGGCCCACGCGCGCCGCCAGCGCCACGCGGGCACCGAGGCGCGCGGCCGCGACCGACTGGTTGGCCCCCTTGCCGCCCAGGCACGAGCCGAAACGCTGACCGCGCAGCGTCTCGCCCGGCAGCGGCAGGCGCGGCGCGTGCACGATGAGATCGCGGTTGACGCTGCCCAGGACAAGGATCTCGGCGGCTGCGGTCATCAGGTCTCCAAAAGCAAAGAACCCCTCGGGGCTCCGAGGGGTTCGCGGGCGGCGTCAGTGCCGTTGAGTGATCAGCGCTGGGCGATCGGCTTGACGTCGCGTGCCGCAGCACCGACGAACAGCTGACGCGGGCGGCCGATCTTGTACTCGGGGTCGCCGATCATCTCATTGAGCTGGGCGATCCAGCCGACCGTGCGGGCCAGCGCGAAGATGGCGGTGAACAGCGGCACGGGGATGCCGATGGCGCGCTGCACGATGCCCGAGTAGAAGTCGACGTTCGGGTAGAGCTTGCGGGCGACGAAGTATTCGTCTTCCAGCGCGATCTTCTCCAGCTCCATGGCCAGTGCGAACAGCGGGTCGTTCTGCAGGCCCAGCTCGTTGAGCACCTCGTGGCAGGTCTCGCGCATCAGCTTGGCGCGCGGGTCGTAGTTCTTGTAGACCCGGTGACCGAAGCCCATCAGCTTGACGCCGGAGTTCTTGTCCTTGACCTTGCTGATGAAGTCACCGATGCGGGCCACGCCGCCTTGCTTCTGGATGTCGCCCAGCATGTTCAGGCAGGCCTCGTTGGCGCCGCCGTGAGCGGGGCCCCACAGGCAGGCCACACCGGCCGCGATGGCCGCGAACGGGTTGGTGCCCGACGAGCCGCACAGGCGCACCGTGGACGTCGACGCGTTCTGCTCGTGGTCCGCGTGCAGCGTGAAGATGCGGTCCATCGCGCGCACCAGCACGTCGTTGGGCTTGTAGTCCTCGCACGGCGTGGCAAACATCATGCGCATGAAGTTGCCGGCGTAGCTCAGGTCGTTCTGCGGGTAGATGTAGGGCTGACCGATGGTGTACTTGTAGGCCATCGCCACGAGCGTGGGCATCTTGGCGATCAGGCGGATCGCCGAGATCTCGCGATGCTCGGGGTTATTGATGTCGGTGCTGTCGTGATAGAAGGACGACATCGCGCCCACCAGGCCCGTCATGACGGCCATCGGGTGCGCATCGCGGCGGAAGCCGCGCAGGAAGAACTGCATCTGCTCATTCACCATCGTGTGGTGCATGACCTTGTGCTCGAACTCCGCCTTCTGGCTCTCGTTGGGCAGCTCTCCGTACAGCAGCAGATAGCAGGTCTCGAGGTAGTCGCAGTTCACCGCGAGCTGCTCGATGGGGTAGCCGCGGTACAGCAGCTCGCCCTTGTCGCCATCGATGTAGGTGATGGTGGAGTTGCACGACGCCGTCGACAGGAAGCCGGGGTCGTACGTGAACTTGCCGGTCTGGGCGTAGAGCTTGCGGATGTCGATGACATCCGGGCCGATGCTGCCCTTGTAGAGCGGCAGATCCATCGAGGGGCTGCCGTCGGAGAACGACAGGGTGGCTTTCACGTCGGACGGGGTCATGGTGCAGTCCTTTGGTTTTGAAAAGCGATTCGATCAGGTACGCAGCTCGGCCAGCACCTCGCGCACGGCAGTGGTGTCGATTTCACCACTGGGCTCCTTGCGGCGCAGCAACAGGTCGAGCAGGTCGTTGTCGGCCAGGTCCATCAATGCAGTCAGACCTTCGGCCAACGTCAGGCTGATGCCCTCGGGATGGCGGTTGAAGAAACGCTCGATCAGCAGGTCGTTCTCGAGCAGGCCCCGACGGCAGCGCCAGCGCAGCTTGGACAGCGCGCGTTCGTCGATCATCGGGGCAGCCACTGCGTTCATCTCGTCAGACCGCGCGGCGGACCATCAGTTCCTTGATCTTGCCGATGGCCTTCGTGGGGTTCAGCCCCTTCGGGCAGACATCCACGCAGTTCATGATGGTGTGGCAACGGAACAGACGGTACGGGTCTTCGAGATTGTCAAGGCGCTCGTTGGTGGCTTCGTCGCGGCTGTCGGCGATGAAGCGGTAGGCCTGCAGCAGGCCGGCCGGGCCGACGAACTTGTCGGGGTTCCACCAGAAGCTCGGGCAGCTCGTCGAGCAGCTCGCGCACAGGATGCATTCGTACAGGCCGTCGAGCTCCTCGCGCTCGACAGGCGACTGCAGACGCTCCTTGTCGGGCAGCGGGTTGTCGTTGACGAGGTAGGGCTTGATCGAGTGGTACTGCTTGAAGAACTGCGTCATGTCGACGATGAGGTCGCGCACGACGGGCAGGCCCGGCAGCGGCTTCAGCGTGATGACGCCCGGCAGCGTGCGCATGTTCGTCAGGCAGGCCAGGCCGTTCTTGCCGTTGATGTTCATCGCGTCCGAGCCGCACACGCCTTCACGGCAGGAGCGGCGGAAAGACAGCGTCGGGTCCACGGCCTTGAGCTTGACCAGGGCATCCAGCAGCATGCGCTCGTGACCGTCGAGTTCGATCTCGAGGGTCTGCATGTAGGGCTTGGCGTCCTTGTCGGGGTCGTAGCGGTAGATCTGGAAGGTGCGCTTCATGAATCAGTTTCCTAATCGGTTGGGGACAGAGCTACTCGCTTCGCTCGGGCGGTCTGTCCCGCAAAGTCTTCAGAACGTACGAACCTTCGGCGGCACGGATTCAACGGTCAACGGCGTGAGGTTCACCGGCTTGTAGTCCAGGCGGTTGCCTTCGGAGTACCACAGCGTGTGCTTCATCCAGTTCGCGTCGTCGCGGTTCGGATAGTCGTTGTGCGCATGGGCACCGCGGCTCTCGGGACGGGCGGCGGCGGAGATCATCGTGGCCTTCGCGGCCTCGATGAGGTTCTCCACTTCCAGCGCCTCGACGCGCGCGGTGTTGAAGACCTTGGACTTGTCCTTCAGGCCGATGGAGCCGACGCGCTGGGCGATTTCCTTGATCTTGGTGACGCCCTCGTCCATGGACGCCTGCGTGCGGAACACGCCGGCATGCTTCTGCATCGTCGCGCGGATGTCGTTGGCGACGTCCTGCGCATACTCGCCGTCGGTGGCCGAGTCCAGGCGGGCCAGGCGGGCCAGCGTGCGATCGGCAGCGTCCTTGGGCAGGTCCTTGTGCGACTTCGTCTTCAGGTTGAAGTCGACGATGTGGTTGCCGGCGGCACGGCCGAACACGACCAGGTCCAGCAGCGAGTTGGTGCCCAGGCGGTTGGCGCCGTGCACGCTCACGCAGGAGCACTCACCGACGGCGTAGAGGCCGTTGATGATGTCGTTGTGCTTGCCGTTCTTCGGGATGACGACCTGACCGTGCACGTTCGTCGGAATGCCACCCATCTGGTAGTGGATGGTCGGCACGACAGGAATCGGTTCCTTCGTGATGTCGACGTTGGCGAAGTTGTGGCCGATCTCCAGCACCGACGGCAGGCGCTTGGCGATGGTCTCGGCGCCCAGGTGGGTCATGTCCAGCAGCACGTAGTCCTTGTTGGGACCGCAGCCGCGACCTTCCTTGATTTCCTGGTCCATCGAGCGGGACACGAAGTCACGCGGCGCCAGGTCCTTCAGCGTCGGGGCATAGCGCTCCATGAAGCGCTCGCCGTTGGCATTGCGCAGGATCGCGCCTTCGCCACGGCAGCCTTCGGTCAGCAGCACGCCCGCGCCGGCCACGCCGGTGGGGTGGAACTGCCAGAACTCCATGTCTTCCAGCGGGATGCCGGCGCGCGCCGCCATGCCCAGGCCGTCACCGGTGTTGATGAAGGCGTTGGTGGAAGCCGCGAAGATGCGGCCCGCGCCGCCGGTGGCCAGCAGCACGGTCTTGGCGTGCAGGATGTGGACCTCGCCGGTCTCCATCTCCAGCGCCGTCACGCCGACGGCATCGCCTTCGGCGTCGCGGATGATGTCCAGCGCCATCCACTCGACGAAGAACTGCGTGCGCGCCTTGACGTTCTGCTGATAGAGCGTGTGCAGCAGCGCGTGGCCGGTGCGGTCGGCTGCCGCGCAGGCGCGCTGCACGGGCTTCTCGCCGTAGTTGGCGGTGTGGCCGCCGAACGGGCGCTGGTAGATCGTGCCGTCGGCATTGCGGTCGAACGGCATGCCGAAGTGCTCGAGCTCGTAGACGACCTTGGGCGCCTCGCGGCACATGAACTCGATGGCGTCCTGGTCACCCAGCCAGTCCGAACCCTTGACGGTGTCGAAGAAGTGGTAGTGCCAGTTGTCCTCGGACATGTTGCCCAGGGACGCGCCGATGCCGCCTTGTGCGGCGACGGTGTGCGAGCGGGTCGGGAAGACCTTGGACAGCACGGCCACGTTCAGGCCGGCCAGGGAGAGCTGCAGCGAGGCCCGCATGCCGGAGCCACCGGCCCCGACGATGACCACGTCGAACTTGCGGGTCGAAATCTTTGCCGTCATCACAGTCTCCACAGCACCTGGATTGCCCAGCCGGCACAGCCGAGCAGCCACACGATCGAAAACACTTGCAGGGCCAGTCGGATGCCGACGGGCTTGATGTAGTCCATCCAGATGTCCCGCACGCCCACCCAGGCGTGATAGGTCAAGGCAAGGATGGCCACGAAGGTCAGGACCTTCATCCACTGCGGCGCGAACACGCCGTACCAGTGGTCATAGCCCAGCTCGCCGGGCATCAGGAAGCGGACCAGCACGACGATGGTGAACAGCGCCATCAACACGGCGGTGATGCGCTGGGCCAGCCAGTCACGCAGGCCGTAATGCGCGCCGACGACGAGGCGCTTGGAGCCGAAAGTGCTCATTGGTTGTTGTCCTTTGCAGGTTGCTCAGTACAGGCCGAACAGCTTGGCGCCCAGCACCAGCGTCAGCCCGATGCTCAGCGCCATCGTGACGACGGCCGAGCTGTGGCCCTGGGCCTTGCTGACGCTGTGCGTCGCGTCCATCCACAGGTGGCGCACGCCAGCGATGAAGTGGTGCAGATAGGCCCACAACAGGCCCAGCGTGACCAGCTTGACGAACCACGCAGGGATCACGCCGAAGCCGGCGGCGAAGACGTTGGTGAAGCTGTCGTAGGAAATTTGCGAGGTCAGGCTTGAGTCCAGCATCCACACCACGAAGGGCAGCAGCAGGAACATCAGCACAGCGCTGACGCGATGCAGGATGGACACCTTGCCTGCGAGCGGCAGTCGATAGCCCACGATCTGCGTGATGTGAATATTTGTGTAGATGGGTCTGGTCTTTGCGCTGTCCGTCATGGTCGGGCCTGCGTAATCGGGGTGAAACCAAACGATTCTAGGGCCAACCCTTGACCCACCATGACATGGTGCGGCATTGCACCCCGTCAGCTTCAGTTCAACTCGTTGCGATAGTGATCGGCGTCGGTGTGGTAGAGCCCGCGGCGCAGTTCCATGGGCCGGTCACCATAGGTGTAGGCGAGCCGCTCGACGCTCAGCAGCGGCGCCCCCGCCTGCACGCCCAGCAGCGCGGCAGTCTGCGGCGTCGCTGCCACGGCGCGCAACTTCTCCTCGGCGCGCACCATGTGCACACCAAAGCTCGTCTCGAACAACGCGTAGAGCGTGCCGGGATGCGCCTCGATGACCTCGGCCGTCAACCCTTCGAAATGCCGTTCGGGAAGCCAGAGTTCGTCAAGCACGACGGGTCGCTCGCGCCGATGCAACAGCCGGCGCACCTCGATGACCGGCTCGCCAGTGCGCAGAGTCAGTGCATGTGCGACGTCAGCACTGGCGCGCACGCGCCGGCAGCCGAGCAACTGGCGCGCGAAGCCGCTCGCCGCGTCGTCCGCCACCAGGCGCAGGAAGCGGAACTGCTGGCGCGGCGCGGCATGCGTGGCCACGAAGGTGCCGCTGCCCTGACGGCGCTCGACGATGTGGGCCGCGGTGAGCTCGTCCAGCGCCCGCCGCACGGTGCCGGCGCTGGCCCCGAAGCGCGCGGCGAGTGCGGCCTCGCTGGGCAGCGCGTCGCCCGGACGCCACTCACCAGCGGCCAGTGCCGCGACGATGAGCTGGCGTATCTGTGCGTAAAGCGGGGCGCTTGACCTGGGCTTGACTGGGGGCATGGACCGATTGCAGCACAGGGTATGCCCGTACACTTGATGAGTTCAGGGCCACGCGCCCTAGCCCCGGATCCATCAACTGCCCCTTCGGAGACTTTCATGAGCAAGAAACCCGTTCGCGTCGCCGTCACCGGCGCTGCCGGCCAGATCGGCTACGCCCTGCTGTTCCGCATCGCCTCTGGCGAGATGCTCGGCAAGGACCAGCCCGTCATCCTGCAATTGCTGGAAATCCCCGACGAGAAGGCTCAGAACGCGCTCAAGGGCGTGATCATGGAACTCGAAGACTGCGCGTTCCCGCTGCTGGTCGGCATCGAAGCCCACAGCGATCCGATGACCGCCTTCAAGGACACCGACTACGCCCTGCTCGTCGGCGCCCGCCCGCGCGGCCCTGGCATGGAGCGCGCCGACCTGCTGGCCGCCAACGCGCAGATCTTCACCGTGCAGGGCAAGGCGCTGAACGCCGTGGCCTCGCGCAACGTGAAGGTGCTGGTGGTTGGCAACCCCGCCAACACCAACGCCTACATCGCGATGAAGTCGGCCCCGGACCTGCCGGCCAAGAACTTCACCGCCATGCTGCGCCTGGACCACAACCGCGCCGCGTCGCAGATCGCCTCCAAGACGGGCAAGGCCGTTGCCGGCATCGAGAAGCTGGCCGTGTGGGGCAACCACTCGCCGACGATGTACGCCGACTACCGCTTCGCCACCATCGACGGCCAGTCGGTCAAGACGCTGATCAACGACGAAGCCTGGAACCGTGACGTGTTCCTGCCCACCGTCGGCAAGCGCGGCGCCGCCATCATCGCGGCACGCGGCCTGTCGTCGGCCGCCTCGGCCGCCAACGCCGCCATCGACCACATGCGCGACTGGGCCCTGGGCACCAACGGCAAGTGGGTCACGATGGGCATCCCGTCCGACGGCTCCTACGGCATCCCCAAGGACGTCATGTTCGGCTACCCCGTCACCTGCGAAGGCGGCGAGTACAAGATCGTGCAAGGCCTGGAGATCGACGCGTTCTCGCAGGAATGCATCAACAAGACCCTGAAGGAACTGACCGACGAGCAGGACGGCGTCAAGCACCTGCTGTAATCGGGGCAGCACCCCACCCGAGAAGGGCCGGCTCGCCGGCCCTTTTTCATTGCCGATGACTCCGAACCTGCATCCCCGCCTGGCCTTGTTCGGCCATGACGCCCCCCGCCCCGCGCTGCCGGTGGTCGACCACTACTGCGGCGTCGAGGCCCGCATGCGCAAAAGCCTGGCGCTGCAGGCCGAGCTGGGCCCGGTCTTTGACATCACGCTGGACGCCGAGGACGGCGCCCCGGTGGGC
Source organism: Pelomonas nitida (assembly GCF_043555975.1). Classification (NCBI taxonomy): domain Bacteria; kingdom Pseudomonadati; phylum Pseudomonadota; class Betaproteobacteria; order Burkholderiales; family Sphaerotilaceae; genus Roseateles; species Pelomonas nitida. Next base: position 36,426 of record NZ_JBIGIA010000025.1, read on the forward strand.
GGCGAGGCCGAGCACGCGCTGCTGATCGCCGAACTGGCCACCAGTGCGGCCAACCGCTTCGGGCGCGTCGGCGCGCGGGTGCACCCCTGGGGCCACCCGGCCTTCGAGGCCGACGTCGACACCTTGATCGCCAAGGCCGGCACGCGGCTGGCCTATCTGATGCTGCCCAAGCCCGAGAGCGCCGACGACGTCGATCGTGCCGTCGCCGCCATCGACGCCGCCTGCGAGCGCCACGGCCAGCCGCGGCTGCCGCTGCAGGTGCTGATCGAGACGCACGGCGCGCTGCGCGAGGTGTTCCGCATTGCCGCCCACCCGCGCATCGAATCACTGTCCTTCGGCCTGATGGATTTCGTCTCGGCCCACGGCGGCGCCATCCCCAAGTCGGCCATGGAACTGCCCGGGCAGTTCGAGCACCCGCTGGTCGTGCGCGCCAAGCTGGAGATCGCCGCCGCGGCACATGCCTTCGGCAAGACGCCATCGCATTGCGTCGTGACCGAGTTCCGCGATGCCACGCGGCTGGCGGCGGCCGCCCGGCGCGCCGCTCAGGAGTTCGGCTACACGCGCATGTGGAGCATCCATCCGGATCAGATCCGCCCGATCGTCGAGGCCTTCGCCCCAGCGGCCGGCGATATCGAGGAGGCTGCCGAGCTGCTGCTGGCAGCCCAGGCCGCGCAATGGGCTCCCATCTCCTTCCATGACCGGCTGCACGACCGGGCCAGCTACCGCTACTTCTGGACCGTGCTGGAGCGCGCCGAGCACACCGGGCGCCCGCTGCCGGCCGAAGCCCGATCGGCGTTTTTCCCAGCAGCCATTCGGTAAAGCGCCAATCGGCGTGCAGCAATTCACGCTTGGCGCCGCCTACAACTGTTCACCTTTTTGAGGCGCGTTTGCGGCCATGATTCGCCGCGTCCACCCCTAACTTTGTGCAATACCCCATGCAGCTCTCCACGCTCCGCCTGAGCGCCGCCGCCCTGATCGTGTGCGCCGCCCTCCCCGCCCTGGCCCAGACGCCGGCCGCCAAGCCCGCGCCCGCCAAGCAGGTCGCCAAGGCTGCAAAGAAGACCCCGGCGCCCGCTGAGCCGGTGCTGACCGATGCCGACGAGGCCCAGATCGCTGCCGCCGAGCGCGCCTTCCTGGGCGATTACTCCTGCGAATTCAAGCAGACCGTGCGCCTGGACAAGCACCCCAAGGTGCCGGGCTACATCACCGTCGACTGGCAGAAAATGCACCTGACGATGAAGCCCGTGCTGTCGTCGACCGGCGCGCTGCGCCTGGAAGATGTGACCGGACGCACGCTGATGATCCAGATCGCCAACAAGTCCATGCTGCTGGACACCAAGATCGGCCAGCGCCTGCTGGACGACTGCGTGCACCCCGAACAGGCCCGCCTGATCGCCGAAGCCAAGGCCGCCCGCCTGGCCAACCCCGAAGCCGAAGCCGCTGCCGCGGCCCGCAACGGCCTGGGCATCACGCCCACGGCCAAGTGAGTCATCTCGTTTCTTGAAGTCGCCTCCTCGGGTATGTAGAATGAATGCATACTTTCTGATGCATACCTGAGCCGGCGCCTGCGCGGCGGCTCAGCCGCCGGAGGCGCCATGGAAGCCACTGTTGCCGAACGTGGGCAGATCACGCTGCCCAAAGCCGTCCGAGACGCCCTCGGCCTGACCAAGGGCACGACGCTCAAGGTCGAACTCGACGGCGGCCGCATCATCCTGCGCAAGAACGTCGACGACGCGCTTGCCAAGCTGCGCGGGCGCTTCAAGCTGCCCGACGGCGTCACCACCGACGACGTCATGCGCGAACTGCGGGGCCGTGCCCCCGGCGATCCGGTCGAGCCGTGATCGCCATCGACTCCTCTGTCCTGATCGACCTGCTCGGCGGCGATGCCGGCGCCGAGGCTGCCGAAGACTGCCTGCGTCAGGCGCTCGCCCGCGGGCCGGTCGTGGCCTGCGACGTCGTGCTCAGCGAGGTCGTCTCGGGCCTGGGCTTCGGCGCCGAACTGCTGGACGCCCTGGAGGGCGTCGGCATCGTCTACTCGCCCATCGAATCGCGCGCGTCCGTGCGTGCGGGCGAAATGCAACGCCGCTACAAGGAACGCCGCCAGGCGTCCGGCCAGGCCCCAAGCGGCCCGCGCACCGTTCCCGATTTCCTCATCGGCGCCCATGCCCTGCTGCAGTGCCAGGCGCTCATCACCCGCGACCAGGGCTTCTTTCGCGACTATTTCAAAGGCCTCAAGGTCATCGTGCCCGGGGCTTGATTTCAACTGGAGAACACCATGCTCACCGCCTACCGCCAACATGCCGCCGAACGTGCCGCCCTCGGCATCCCGCCCCTGCCGCTGGATGCCAAGCAGGTGGCCGAGCTGATCGAGCTGATCAAGAGCCCGCCGGCCGGTGAGGACGCCTTCCTGCTGGACCTGCTGACGCATCGCGTGCCGCCGGGCGTGGACGACGCCGCCAAGGTGAAGGCCTCGTTCCTGGCCGCCGTGGCCCACGGCGACATCAAGGTGGGCCTGATCTCCAAGGCCAAGGCCACCGAGCTGCTCGGCACGATGGTCGGTGGTTACAACGTGCATCCGCTCATCGAGCTGCTGGACGACGCCGAAGTGGCGGCCGTCGCCGCCAACGGCCTGAAGAAGACGCTGCTGATGTTCGACTACTTCAACGACGTCGCCACCAAGGCCAAGGCCGGCAATGCCAAGGCCAAGGAAGTGATGCAGTCGTGGGCCGACGCCGAGTGGTTCACCTCGCGCCCTGAAGTCCAGAAGAAGATCACCGTCACCGTCTTCAAGGTGCCCGGCGAGACCAACACCGACGACCTGTCGCCCGCCCCCGACGCCTGGAGCCGCCCGGACATCCCGCTGCACTACCTGGCGATGCTGAAGAACACGCGCTCCGACGCGGCCTTCAAGCCCGAGGAAGACGGCAAGCGCGGCCCGATGCAGTTCATCGAGGACCTGAAGAAGAAGGGCCACGTCGTGGCCTATGTCGGCGACGTCGTCGGCACCGGCTCCAGCCGCAAGTCCGCCACCAACTCGGTGATCTGGGCCACCGGCGAAGACATCCCCTTCGTGCCTAACAAGCGCTTCGGCGGCGTGACGCTGGGCGGCAAGATCGCTCCCATCTTCTTCAACACGCAGGAAGACTCGGGCTCGCTGCCGATCGAAGTGGACGTGTCCAAGCTGGAGATGGGCGACGTCATCGACGTGCTGCCCTATGACGGCAAGCTGGTGAAGAACGGCGAGACCGTCGCCGAGTTCAAGCTCAAGAGCGACGTGCTGTTCGACGAAGTGCGCGCTGGCGGCCGCATCAACCTCATCATCGGCCGCTCGCTGACGGGCAAGGCCCGCGAGTTCCTGGGCCTGCCCGCCTCCACGCAATTCCGCCTGCCGCAAGCCCCCGCCGAGTCCACCGCCGGCTTCACGCTGGCGCAGAAGATGGTGGGCCGCGCCGTCGGCCTGCCCGAGGGTCAGGGCGTGCGCCCCGGCACCTACTGCGAGCCCAAGATGACCACGGTCGGCTCGCAAGACACCACCGGCCCGATGACCCGCGACGAGCTGAAGGACCTGGCCTGCCTGGGCTTCTCGGCCGACATGGTCATGCAGTCGTTCTGCCACACGGCCGCCTACCCCAAGCCCGTGGATGTGAAGACGCACCGCGAGCTGCCCGCCTTCATCAGCAACCGCGGCGGCGTGGCCCTGCGCCCGGGTGACGGCGTCATCCACAGCTGGCTGAACCGCCTGCTGCTGCCCGACACCGTCGGCACCGGTGGCGACTCGCACACCCGCTTCCCGATCGGCATTTCCTTCCCCGCCGGCTCCGGCCTCGTGGCCTTCGGTGCCGCCACCGGCGTGATGCCGCTGGACATGCCCGAGTCGGTGCTGGTGCGCTTCAAGGGCGAGATGCAACCCGGCGTGACGCTTCGCGACCTCGTGCACGCCATCCCGCTGTACGCCATCAAGGCCGGTCTGCTGACCGTCGCCAAGGCCGGCAAGAAGAACGTGTTCTCGGGCCGCATCCTGGAGATCGAAGGCCTGCCTGACCTGAAGGTGGAGCAAGCCTTCGAGCTGAGCGACGCCTCCGCCGAACGCTCGGCCGCCGGCTGCACGATCAAGCTGAACCCGGCGCCGATCAAGGAGTACCTGACCTCCAACGTCGTGCTGATGAAGAACATGATCGCCGACGGCTATGCCGACGCGAAAACGCTGCAGCGCCGCATCGAGAAGGTCGAGGCCTGGCTGGCCAAGCCCGAGCTGCTCGAGGCCGACAAGGACGCCGAGTACGCCGCCGTCATCGAGATCGACCTGGCCGACATCACCGAGCCCATCGTCTGCTGCCCCAACGACCCGGACGACGCCAAGTTCCTGTCCGAAGTCGCCGGCACCAAGATCGACGAGGCCTTCATCGGCTCGTGCATGACCAACATCGGCCACTTCCGCGCCGCCGCCAAGCTGCTGGGCGGCCAGCGCGACATCCCGGTCAAGCTGTGGGTCGCGCCGCCGACCAAGATGGACCAGAGCGAGCTGATCAAGGAAGGCCACTACGCCGCCTTCGGCACGGCCGGTGCGCGCACGGAAATGCCGGGCTGTTCGCTGTGCATGGGCAACCAGGCCCAGGTGCGTGAAGGTGCCACCGTGATCTCCACGTCCACCCGCAACTTCCCGAACCGCCTGGGCAAGAACACCAACGTTTTCCTGGGCTCGGCCGAGCTGTCGGCCATCGCCTCGCGCCTGGGCCGCCTGCCGACCAAGGAGGAGTACCTCAAGGAAATGGGCGTCATCGACGCGGACAAGGCCAGCGTCTACCGCTACATGAACTTCGACCAGATCGAGGAGTACGCGCAAGCCGCCAAGTCGGCCGCCGCGACCTGCTGAACCTGACCGGCCTCAGGACCCAAGCCCGCCGCGCGCAAGCCCGGCGGGCTTTTTTGCGCCTGCCTGCTGGCGCCGGCTGTTGCACGGCGGGCACAGCAGGCGCGGGCAAGCGCCGTCGTCAGCGCAGTCGCGCCGCCAGTTCTGTGTGGCCTTGATCCTGGGCGTGGTCGGCGGCCGTCCAGCCGCTGGTGTCGCGGTCGGCCTTGCTCGCGCCGGCAGCCAGCAGCAAGTCGACGATGGGCGCCGCGCCCGCCCGCGCCGCCTGCATCAAAGGCGTGCGACCCTGGGCATCGCGCAGCTGCGTGGAGGCGCCGGCCTGCAAGGCCTCGCGCACCGCCTGGGCGTCCAGTTGGCCGACCGCCCGTGACAGCCGCGCATTCGCCACGGCCGCGTCGCGGATGGCCTGCTCCGCCACGGCGTTGGAGGCCGCCAGGCTCGACGCCTGCGGTGACGCCGCGAGCGCGTTCGCCCTACTACCGACCACGTCCACCCGCTCCAGCCTGCCCGCCTGAGCGAGCGGCGCGTCCAACTCGGCCACAGCGGTTCGGCCGACCACCACTGGCGCCGCAGCTGACACCACGGGCGCGGGCGATGGCGATGGCGCGGCGGCTTGCGTGACAGGGGCGGCCACCACGGCCGCTGCGGCGGGAACAACAGGAGCCGCCTGCGCGGACGGTGCTGCCACGACTGCGCCAGCCACCTCGGGCCGAGCGATATCCAGGGGCGGAGGCGGTGCGGCGGCCTCGGCCACCACAACGGGCGGCAGGTGCCGGGCCTTGGCAGCCACGCCTGGCGCGACCGGCTGCGGCAGCGCCGCTGGCGCCGGCAACGCAGCCGCCGGCAGCGCCTGCGCCACCACGACCGGCGCCGACGCCTGCGGCTCCAGCGCGGGCGCGCGCCCCACGCTCGGCGATGTTCGCGCCATCAACACGGCGGCGATCAGCACACCCGTCGCAAGCAGCACGAGCGCCACAGGCTGCCAACGACCGACCAACAGCCCTCGCGCCGCAGGCACGGCCTCGACGGGCGCCGGTGGGCGCGGCAGAGCCGCCATCAGCCGTACGCGGCGCTGCTCGCGCCCCGCGTCGTCGCCGAGCAGCGCCTCGCGAAACGCGGCCTCGGTCGGGTCGTTGGGCGACAAAGCCTCGAACTCAGCCATCACGCCACCCCTGCAGTCGATGCCGCAACGCCTCCCGCGCGTAGCGCAGCCGGGTCTTGGCCGTCTCGGGGTGCGCCTGCGTCACGTCGGCGATCTCGGCCAGGCTCATTTCGACCACCGTGAACAGCAGGAAGGCCTCCCGCTGCTCGACCGACAACGCCAGCAACTCGCGCTCCACGGCCAGCACGAGGCGCTTCTCGGCCAGTGCCCGCTCGGGCGCCAGCACGCCAGAGACCAGGCCGTCCGGGTCGACCTCGTCGTCACCGCCAGGCCGCGCCTGGCGCGCGCGCAGATGGTCCAGCACCTGGTTGCGCATGACGGTGTAGAGCCAGGTGGAGAACCTGGCCTTGCCCGGCGAAAAGCTGGCGGCCTTGCTGGCGACGGCCAGCCAGCCGTCCTGGTGCAGGTCTTCCACCGTGGCACGGTCCGTGGGGTGCAGCATCTGGCGGACGAAGGCGAAGGTCTTGCGGTCGTGGCGACGGTAGAGGCGGTCGAACGCGCCCATGTCGCCGCGCAGATAGCTGGCGATGAGGGATTCATCGGTGGTTTCGCTCCCTGCCATGCGGCGCGGATGCTACGCCGACCCGCGCCTTGGGGGCACCAGACGCGCCATCATCAGCGCGCGGCCGGCGCCGGCACGTTGCCGCCGGCGTTGCGGTGAGTTCATGGCGGGACCTTCGCAGGAATAGGACTTCTGCTTGTACGCAGCCGCGCGCAAAACGGGGTGAACCGCGCACCGCCCCCAAGAACAACCCGCTACTACCCGCCCGGGCCGCGCAGTTCCCAGAATCCAGTTTCCAATCTCCAGGAGACACGCATGGGAAAGAAGCTGCTGCTGCTCGCGGGCGACTACGTCGAGGACTACGAAATCATGGTGCCCTGCCAGGCCTTGCTGGCCGTGGGGCATCAGGTGGATGCCGTCTGCCCAGGCAAGGCGACCGGCGACTTCGTGCTGACGGCCGTCCACGACTTCGAAGGCGCACAGACCTACTCCGAGAAGCCCGGCCACCGCTTCACGCTGAACGCGAGCTTTGACGCCGTGCAGCCGGCCGACTACGACGGCCTCGTCATCCCCGGCGGCCGCGCGCCCGAGTACCTGCGCACGGTGGCCGGCGTGCTGCCGCTGGTGCAGCACTTCGCGAAGGCCAACAAGCCCATCGCCGCCATCTGCCATGGCGCACAGTTGCTGGCCGCCGCCGGCGTCATCCGCGGCCGCAAGATCTCGGCCTACCCGGCCTGCGCCGCCGAGGTGGAACTGGCCGGGGCCAGCTACGCCAGCATCCCGGTCGATCAGGCCGTCACCGACGGCAATTTCGTGACGGCGCCCGCCTGGCCCGCACACCCGGCCTGGATCGCGCAGTTCCTGACCGCGCTGGGCACGCGCATCAGTCACTGATCGCGGCGCAGAATGGCACAAGCCCGGATATTTCGCGAGGCAGGCCCCTCCGACCTGCAACACTGATGAACACAGCGGTTTCGCCGTTCAACGCGATATCTACTTTGGCTTCACGGGCCTACGCGGGCTTGCGCGGCGCCAGGCTTGTCGGCTGCCCCTCAACTCCTCGCCAATGCCTACGGGCATTGGCTGCGGCCGTCTCGGGGCATCCCCCGGCGCCTGGCATCCACGCAATTCCCGCGTACCTCGCGACATATCCGGGCTAGGAGGTGACCCATGTGCGAAGTCTTCGTCAGCGCCAACCCCGAGTCCTACGAGTCGCGCACGCGCTCCGTTCGGCTGCACGGCGTGATCACCAGCGTCCGGCTCGAAAACCTGCACTGGGAGGTGCTGGAGGACATCGCCGCGCGCGACGGCATGAGCGTCGTGCAGCTCATCGAGAAGCTGCACGACGAGCTGGTGCAGGCACGCGGCGCCGTCGGCAACTTCGCGTCGTTCCTGCGCGTGTCGGCGCTGCGCTACATGGCCTTGCTGGCGCAGCAGCGCATCCCGACGGACGTGGCGATCCCGCTACGCACGCTGGACGCGAAAGCCGTGCTGCGCGATCTGCCCACGCGTTGGGCCAGCCAACGCACGGCGCCGGCCGAGGTGCAGCCCTCCACACCATGAACGCCCAACAAAAAAACGGCCCGTGGTGGGCCGCTTTCGTCGCGCGGGTGGGGCTCAGGCCTTGATGTCGAGCAGCGCGCCTGTCGTGTTCAACTGCGTCTGCAGCACCTTCAGGTTGGCGACGAACGCATAAGCGGCCGACTGCTGCTCCACGATGTCGCTGGCCGGATTGATCTCGCGCGCCGGCACCTTGTCGACGTTGGTGGGCTCGGTCGTCGCGCGGTACTGGTTGCTGGTGGCCAGGTTGGCGATGTTGGACGCAGCCGCACGCAACCGCTCGTTGGCGGACGAGATGCCATTCAGGGCGGTGGACAACGGGACGTTCATGAAAGCTTCAGCGGTGCGGCGCTGAGCCGTACATCGGCAGCGCCAGCCCGAACTTTAGAACATTCGGTGAAAACCACCGCTGATTCCCCCATCAGCGGCAGCCGAGGCGTGAAATCAGCCCGCCAGTTCCTCGAAACCACCGGCCGACACGAACACCCGCACGCTGTCGCCGCCCGCCGCCTTGGCCTCGGTGCAGGCCAGTGCGCCAGCGCCCAGCACGGCATCGACGGTGGACAGCGTGGCGTGGATCTGCACGACGCCGATCGACGCCTTCACGCGCGTGCGATGCAGGCCCCAGCGCAGCCGGTAGGCCGCCACGGCGGCGCGGATCTTCTCGGCGATGATCTGCGCGTAGTGCTGGTCGCAATCGGGCAGCAGGATGGCGAAGTGGTCGTCCTCGAGTCGGGACACCAAGTCGGACGCCCGCACCTTGCTGATCAGCATCTGGCCCAGGCCATAGAGGAAATGGTCGCCCACCTCCGGGCCCATGCCGCTGACGACATCGGCAAACTTGTCGACGTCCAGCCAGAGCACCGACACCGGCTCGCTGCGGCGGCTGCCGACATGTTCCGCCAGCCGGCGCTCGAATTCGCGGCGGTTGGCCAGCTCCGTGACGGCGTCGTGCTTGGCCGTCCAGGTCGGCTGCAGGCGCTGAGCGCGCGCCGTCGTCACGTCCTCGACGATCCACAGCGACTCGCCCGCCGGGATATCCCAGTTCACCGGAGTCGCCTGCAGGCGACCCCAGAAACGGTGGCCGTCACGCTTGACGTACTCGATCTCTTCGTCGAGCGGCCGCCCCGCCGCGAAGGCGGCGGCGGCGCGCTCGTGCAACCCGGCATGGGCGAGGTCGGTCGTGTGGACGGCGCGCGTGTTCTGGCCGCTCAAGTCACTGTCGTCGCCGTGTCCGAAGAGATGGTTGAACTCCTCGCTGACGAGCTCGAATCGCTGGCCGGACACGAAGGCCACGGCCGTCGGCGCCCGGACCAGCAGCGCCCGCAGCCGGGCAGAGGTGGAGTCATCGGTGGAGGCGGTTGCAGCGCTGCTCATGTAAGTCTCCTCAGGTCTTATTGCCAAGCCCGACTATCGCAGGACTCCCCGCTTTCGACCATCGCGCCGGCCGCCGCGGCGCCTCAAGGCGCGATCTGTTCCGCGTAGTCGTACAGGGCCGACAGAATCTGCTCGCCGCGCTCGTCGGCCGACTCGCCCAGATCGTCGATGCGCTCCATGAAGGCCGACAGCGTCAGCGCACCGCCCTCCCCGTCGTGCAGGCGCGCCGCGAGGTGCGCCTGCCAGCGCTCCGCCTCCTCGACCGACAGGCTCTGCGCGAAGTTACGCGCGCGCCAGCGGAACACGAGTTCATCCAGCCGCTTGTCCTGGAAGGCCAGCTTGCCCTGCGCCGCACGCTCGGCCAGTTGCTCGGGCGAGGTGGTGCGCACGCGGTTCAATGCGCGGCGATCCTCGTTGCCGATGAAGCCACCGTAGAGGTCTTCGTCCACGTCCGCCGCCGCGAACGGCTCGCGCTCGAAGACGTCGACCCACAGGCCGTCCAGCAAGCGCCCCTTGGCCGCCAGCAGCCGTGCATGGGCGAGCTGCGCCTCCATGTCCAGCCCCCACTTCGCCGCCATCTCGGGGCTGAGCGTCTTGAGGTTGCCGATGACGATGGGCGACTTGTTGACGTGGATGGTCTTGATGGGCAGCCGCGTGACGCCCTCCGGCAAGGCGTCCTGCTTTGTGAACATGCGGGCGCGGATGGTCTCGGCGTTCAGCGTCAGCAGCTCCTCGGGCGAGGTCGCGCAGTCCCACACGATCAGCTCGTTCTTGTTCGTCGGGTGCGGCGCCAGCGGCCAGACCACGGCGACACAGCCGCGCTCCGGCCCGTACATGCCCGAGATGTGCAGAAAAGGCTTGCCCACGCCGATCTCGTCCCACACGGCTTGCTTGCTGCGCAGCTTGACGCAGAACTCCCACAGCTTGGGCTGCGCCTCGCGCAGCTTGCGGGCCAGCGCCACCGTGGCCCGCACGTCGGACAAGGCATCGTGCGCCGCCTCGTGCGCCACGCCATTGGCCACGGTCAGGTGCTCGAGCTTGAAGCTCGGTCGACCGTCCTCGTGGCGGGGCCAGACCAGGCCATCCGGCCGCAAGGCATAGGCACAACGCACGACGTCCAGCAGGTCCCAGCGGCCGCAGCCGTTCTGCCATTCGCGCGCATAGGGGTCGATGAGGCTGCGCCAGAACAGGTGCCGCGTGACCTCGTCGTCGAAGCGAATGCTGTTGTAGCCCACGCCCACGGTGCCGCGCTGCGCCAGCACCGCCTCGATCGCGGCGGCGAACTCATGCTCGGGCACGCCCTGCTGCAGGCAGTGCTGCGGCAGGATGCCCGTGAGCAGGCAGGACTCGGGGTCGGGCAGGTAGTCGGGCGCCGGCTGGCAATACAGCATCAGCGGCTCGCCGATCTCGTTGAGTTCGGCGTCGGTGCGCAGGCCGGCGAACTGGGCGGGCCGGTCGCGGCGCGGCACGCGGCCGAAGGTCTCGTAGTCGTGCCAGAAAAAGGTCAGGTCGCTCATGCCGTCACGATAGCGGATGCCACCGTGGCACCCGCAGAAAGCTCGCCGCAAGCCTTGAGGCCACAACGTCGCGCCCACGCGCCAAGCCTTTCAAATACGCCACACGCCTGCCGCCCGCAAGCCTAGCGCCGCCCCAGGGGGTTCGATAGAGTGGCCCGGCCCCAGCGCCTGGGACGGGAGGTCGACATGCGCAAGCCCATCCGGCGGGTCTCCCCGCTGATCGCCTTGGTGATGATGAGCACGCCCGTGCTCTCGGCCCACGCCGCGGACGAGCCTCTGGCCACGGACCGGCCTGACTTCGTCGAGTCGAGCGACGTCGTCGGCCGTGGCCGCCTGCAGATCGAAACCAGCATCGCGGGGGAGCGACAACGCCAGGCCGGCACCACAGCCCGCCTGAGCTCGACGCCCACGCTGCTGCGCATCGGCATCTCGGACTCGCTGGAGTTGCGCGTCGAAACCGATGGCCGGCTGCGCGCGCGCAGCAGCGACGCCAGCGGCGTCTACCGCGAGTCCGGCTGGGCGGACACCGCCATCGGCATCAAGTGGCACCAGCGCGACGGCGACGAGGAGCGCATGACACCTGGCATCGGCTGGCTGTTGCATGTCGACATCGATTCAGGCTCGGGGCCCTTCCGCGGCGACGGGCTGCGCCCCTCGCTGCGCATGGTGGCCGAATGGGAATTCGCAGGCGGCTGGACCGCAGGGCTGATGCCGGGCCTCTACCAGGATCGCGACGCCTCGGGCCGCTACATCGGCGGCATCCTGGCGGGCGTCGTGGGCAAGTCCTTCACGCAGCGCTTGCGCGGATTCATCGAGGTCTCCGGGCAACAGCTGACCTCCAAGCGGCATGGCGGCCAGGCCACGACGCTGGACACCGGCCTGGCCTGTCTGCTGAGCCCCGACCTGCAGATCGACATCGCCGCCTCGCGCGGGCTGAGCACCGCGGCCCCCGACTTCGGCTGGACGCTCGGCCTGTCGGCCAGATTCTGAGGAGAACCCATGCGCATGACCATCCGTCACCGGCTGCTGGCGCTGAGCGGCATCGGCCTCGCCTTCTTCGTGGTCGTCGCCATCGTCGGCTATCTCGCCCTTGACCAGATGAGTGCGACCGCTGCACGCGTGGCGGGCGCCAACGGCGCGCTGCGGGCGCAGGTGGAGGCCGACATGATGCACGACGCGCTGCGCGCCGATGCGCTCGGCGCGATGTACCACGGGCAGCGGCGCAATTCCGCAGCGATGGCCGAACTCCGCAAAGACCTGGCCGAGCACACGCAGGCGCTCGAGCAGCACATCGATTTCCTCGGCCGCCAGTCGCTGCCGCCTGCCATCCTCGCCGACGTCAAGGCGGCGCGGGCCGAACTGCAGGGCTACATCACGAGCACCGCCAACGTCGTCACGCTGTCCGACACCGATCCGCCGGCCGCAGAGCAACAGATGGCAGCCTTCAACGCCGCCTTCAAGGCGCTGGAAACCGCGATGGAGAAGCTCAGCGACGCCATCGAGAACCATGCCGCCGAGGAAGACGAAGCCGGCCAGGCCGTCGCGCTGCGGGCACGCTGGTGGCTGGTCGCCGCAGCGGCCGCCGGCGCCGCATTGCTGCTGGTGATCGCGCTGGTCACGGTGCGCCACATCACGGTGCCGCTGAACCGAGCGGTACGCCACGCCAACCACGTGGCCGCTGGCGACCTGACGCAGGACATCCGCCACGACTATCGCGATGAAACCGGCGAGTTGCTGCAGGCGCTGGGCCAAATGGCCGAGCATCTGGCCCATCTGGTCGGCGAAGTGCGCCAGAACGCGCAGCTCGTGGCCACCGACTCCGGCGAGATCGCGTCCGGCAGCCTGCAGCTGAGCCAGCGCACCGAGGCGCAGGCCAGCCAGCTGGAGGAATCCGCCGCCACGCTGCAGCGGCTGACCGGCATGCTGGAACAGAGCGCCAGCAACACCGACCGCGCCTCCGAACTCGCCCGTCAGGCGTCAGAGGTGGCGCAGGAGGGCGGCCAGGCCGTGTCGGAGACCGTGCGCACGATGGCCGAGATCGCCACCAGCTCGAGCCGCATCGCCGACATCATCACCCTCATCGACGGCATCGCTTTCCAGACCAACATCCTGGCGCTGAACGCTGCCGTCGAGGCCGCCCGCGCGGGCGAACAGGGGCGCGGCTTCGCGGTGGTGGCGTCCGAGGTGCGGTCGCTGGCCAAGCGCTCGGCCGACGCAGCCCACGAGATCAAGGCCTTGATCGACAGCAGCGTCGCGCGCGTGCAGGAAGGCACCGCGACCGTTGGCCGTGCGGGCGACACCGTGCAGCGCACGGTGGCCGAGTTCGGCAAGGTGGCCGCGCTGATCCACGACGTCAATACCGCCAACCGCGAGCAGGCGGCCAGCCTCGCGGCCGTGCGCGCCGCCGTGCTCCAGCTCGACCAGACCACCCACCAGAACGCGGCGCTGGCAGAGCAGAGCGCCGCCGCCGCGCAGACGCTGCGCGACCACGCCAAGCGGCTGCTGGATCTGGTCGCGCGCTTCAAGCTGCGGGGCTGACGTGCCCCGCGCCGCGCCTTCAGCGCTTGCGCACCACGACGCTGCCGATCGAATAGCCCGCACCGAACGAGCAGATCACGCCGGCATCGCCGGGCTTCAGGTCGGCGCGATGGTGATGGAACGCAATGATGGAGCCCGCCGACGCGGTGTTCGCGTATTCGTTCAGGATCAGCGGCGCGACGTCGTCGCCGGCATCCGCGCCGACGAGCTTCTTGATGACGAGCTGGTTCATGCCCTGATTGGCCTGATGCAGCCAGTAGCGCCGCATCTGGGTGGGCTCCAGCCCCAGCTTGCCGAGATGGGTCTCGATGTGAGCGGCCGCCATCGGCACCACTTCCTTGAAGACCTTGCGTCCCTCCTGATAGAAGGTCAGGTCGCGGGCGTCGGCGTCACGGTCCTCGGCGCGGTTCATGAAGCCGAAGTTGTTGCGGATGTTGCTGCTGAACTGCGTGGCCAGCTGCGTGCCGAGGATCTCCCACTGGTCCGGCCCGGTGGCCGTGTCGGCGCGTTCGACGATCAGCGCCGTGCAGACGTCCCCGAAGATGAAGTGGCAGTCACGGTCGCGCCACTCCAGGTGGGCCGACGTGATTTCCGGGTTCACGACCAGCACGCATTTCGACGCCCCGGTACGCACGGCGTTGAAGGCCTGCTCCAGCGCGAAGGTGGCCGACGAGCACGCCACGTTCATGTCGAAGCCGTAGCCGCCTGCGCCCAGCGCCTGCTGGATCTCAACAGCCATCGCCGGGTAGGCCCGCTGCATGTTGGCACTCGAACAAAGCACAGCGTCGATGTCCGCGCCGGTCTTGCCGGCCTGCGCGAGCGCCTTCTTCGCGGCGTCGACGGCGATCTCGGCCATCAGCGAGAGTTCTTCGTCGCCACGTGGCGTGAAGCGCGGATACATGCGCGTCGGGTCCAGCACGCCGTCTTTCTCGATGACGTAGCGCTGCTTGATGCCGGAGGCCTTCTCGATGAACTCGACGCTGGAATGCGTCAGCGCGGCGCGCTCGCCGGCCGCGATCTCCGCCGCATGCTGCTCGTTCTGCAGATCGGCGTAGCGGTTGAAGGCCTCGACCAGTTCGGCGTTGGTGATGACATGCGGGGGCCGGTACAGGCCGGTGCCGCTGATGACCACGGGCGGGAATGAAGCTTGCATATTGAAGACGGAAGCCGCCGCCTGTTGAAGTACGAAGGCTCAAATTTTATCGATGCGATCGCTCGACTTCTCTACGCACCAGGAGGCTGTCGGACTTTGGGCCTGGAGCGCGTTGGGCCTGCAAGGGGGCTCAGCCGAGGCGCAAAGCGGAGCTGGACTCGATGTCCAGCGAGCATTTGCAACGACGGATCAGCCCCCTTGCAGGCCCAAC
>NZ_JBIGIA010000026.1:0-45685 GCF_043555975.1 Pelomonas nitida
GCTGGCCGCGTTTGGCAAGCTGCGCATCCGGTTTGAGCGCGCCGTCGAGACTCATGTGGCGCTGTTGAGCTTGGCCTGCTGCGTCATCTGTTGTCGCGCCTTGCCGGAATTTTGTTAGCGGCTCTAACCCTAAGGGAGCAGGCCCTGGGCCACAGCCAGGGTGGCGGCGCGCTACCGCTGGCCGCAGCCACGGCCGGCGGCATCGCGGGCGTGGTGATGCTGGCGGCGCCAATCGCCGCCCGTGGCGAAGTCTTCAGCGGCAGCATGCGCCAGCAGCTCGTCAGCGCCGGCATGCCCGCCGACGCAGCAGGCCGCGTGGTCGCGGCCACGTCCCGCTGGATGGAAGGCCGCGCTCGGCAGGCCGAGGCTTCGACGGTCACGCCGCTGCGCGAGGCCGCCGTTGCGGCCTTCCGTGACGCGGGCTGGAGCGCCGAACAGGCGCAGGGCGCTGTGGCGGCGCTGGACAACCCGATGCTGCTGTCCATGTACGACGCGCCGCTGGACGCGGACTTGCTTCGCTCGGGCGCCCCGGTGCTCGCCGTCTATGGCGGGGCCGACACCATCGTGCCGCCGGAGGTCTGTGTGCCGGCGGCCAGTCGCGCGCTGGCCGGCCACCGCGACGCGCTGGTGCTGCTGGTGCCGGGCATGCCCCACGGGATGGAACGCACAGGTCCGGTGCCGCCGCCCCGACCCGGTGCCGAACCGGAGGACGGCATGTCGCCCGTGCTGGTCAGCGCCGTCCAGCATTGGCTGGTGCATCACCTGCACTGACTGCAGGTTTCAGCCTAGGAGGCTCTCGGTCTTTGGGCCTGGAGCGCGTCAGGCGCTGACGATCCAGCCTTCCAGCGGGTCCACACCTTCCGGCCAGCCGTAGCGCGGCTGCGCCACCGCCCAGGCGGCCTGCAGCATGGCCAGCACCGCGTCGATGCAGTCGCCACTGCCGTCGGCCACCAGCTCGTCGCGCTGGGCGTGGCTCAGCTTGAGCCGCAAGCCCAGCCTCGTGCGGCCCTGCTCCAGGGCATCGACGATGTCCTTGCGCGCGATGAGCCGCTCGGGCGTCTGCGCGGCCCGCGTGTCGCTCTTGTATGAACGGCGGCCAATCAGCTCGCGCGCCAGCAGACCCGGATACGCCTCCAGCGCGACACGGCTTTCGTCGCCGGCCAGCAGGCCGGGCAGGTGCACGCCTGCCGCGATCAGCCGCGGCAGGCCCGCGTGCAGCATCCAGGCCACCGGCGGGTTCACCCACTTCATGCTCGGGCTGGCGCCGGCGGGGCCGTCGCAGGCGCGATGCGCGAACTTCGCCCCCACGGGCCTCGCGTCGCAGAAGGCGGCGAACCGCGCCCGGATCTCGTCGCGGCCGAGCGCCGCATAGTGCGCCATCAACACCGCGTAGTCGTTGGGCCAGCCCAGCTGTTCAACCAGCTCACGCGGCAAGCCGAACGGCAGGTCGAACCCGCCCACCCACAGCCCCGGCCGGGCCAGCCAGTCGGAGAAGGCATCCAGGCTGTCTAATGCGGCCAGGCCCTCCAGCCGCACGACCGCGCCATGGCGCCGGCCGGCCGCCACGCGGATGGGTTTCGCGCGCCGAGGCGCGCTCGTGAAATCGATGCCGAAAATGCTGAGATCCTGCATGGGCGGCATTCTGGGGTCCTAGACTGCCCGCATGAACCCCACCCTCATCGAAGTGCTGCGGGGCAGCACCGTCGAGTCCCGCCATGCCGGGGCCGTGGCCATCGTCGACGCGGTCGGCGCTGTGCACACCGCGCTGGGCGACATCGACCGCCCGGTCTTCCCGCGCTCGGCCGTCAAGCTGCTGCAGGCACTGCCGCTGGTGGCCAGCGGCGCTGCCGACGCGTATCAGCTGACCGATGCCGAACTGGCACTGGCCTGCGCGTCGCACAGCGGTGAACCCGCCCACGTGGCCACCGCCGCCGGTGTGCTGGCCAAGCTGGGGCTGGATGAAACCTCGCTCGAATGCGGCACCCAGTGGCCCAGCCGCGAACCCGTGCTGCGCGGCATGGTGGCGCGCGGCGAGGCCGCCACGCCGCTGCACAACAACTGCTCGGGCAAGCACAGCGGCTTTGTCTGCGTGGCCTGCCTGATGGCGCGCCAGGCCGGCGCCGAGGCCGCCCAGTTCGCACGCGGCTATGTAGCGGCCGACCACCCCGTCATGCGCGAGGTGTCGGCCGCGCTGTCGGCCGCCACCGGCGTGGACGTCGAGCACGCGCCGCGCGGCACCGACGGTTGCTCCATCCCCACCTTCGCGCTGCCACTGCGCGCGCTTGCACTGGCCTTTGCCCGCGCCGGCACCGGCCAGGGCCTGTCGCCCGCCCATGCGCGCGCCGCACAACGGCTGCGTGAGGCCGCCGCCCGCGCGCCCTTCATGGTGGGCGGCACCGACCGCTTCGACACCCGCGTCATGCAGGCCTTCGGCGAACGGCTGTTCTGCAAGATCGGCGCCGAGGGCGTCTACTGCGCCGCCCTGCCCGAGCTGGGCCTGGGCGTGGCACTCAAGATCGACGACGGCGCCGCCCGCGCCGCCGAAGCCGCCATGGCCGACGTCGCCCAGACCCTGCTGCGCACCGAGGACGAACTGCTGCGCGGCTACAGCCACGCCGTGCTGCGCAACTGGCGCGGTACAGAGGTGGGCGCCCTGCGCCCGGCGCAGGAACTGAGCACGGGGCTGCGAGGCCCGCGGCACTGACTGCGCATGAAGACCGCCGAACGATGGGCTCGGTGCGCATGCATGCGGCCAGTCAGACGCAAGCGGCATCAGCCAGACTGGCCTTTGCCTTTGCTCATGGTTATCCTCGCGCGCGCTGAAGGCTTCGATGCGCCCGATCATGTCGTTCGTGCGCACCTCACGCTGATGCACAAGCCAGGCGCCACACCCCATGACAGCACCCAACGTCCCCACCCTGTACGAATGGCTCGGCGGCATCGAGGCGCTGTTGCGCCTGACCACGAGGTTCTACCAGCGGGTACCTGACGACCCGGTGCTCAAGCCCATCTTCGAGCACATGGGCGTTGACCACCCCGCGCACGTGGCGGCGTTCCTGGCCGAGGTACTGGGCGGGCCGCAGGACTACTCCTCCCGGTACGGCGGTCATCCGGAGATGATTCGCCATCACCTGAACCGGCACCTGAGCAACGAGCAACGCAAAGCGTGGCTGGCACTGCTGCTCGACACAGCCGACGAACTTCGGTTGCCCGACGACCCGGAGTTCCGATCCGCCTTGGTGGGCTACCTGGAGTGGGGGACGCGGCTCGCCGTCATCAACTCCCAGCCGGGCGCCACCGTCGACGTGCATGCGCCCATGCCCAAGTGGGGCTGGGGCGAAGTCAAGGGGCCGTACCGGCCGGAATGAGGGCGTCGCGCAAGGAAGGGCTCGGCGTCGGCTGGTCGTTCCATCCTTGGTCAGGCCGTCCGCATCGACAGAAACATGACGACGCTGGCTGCAGCGATGACCCCGCATGCGGCCAGCAGCATCGAGTTCTTCACCCAGCGGTGAAAAGTGGCGCACGAGCGGCAGTACAGATAGCAGCCGCCCTTGTGGTGCGAAATCGGCATGGCGCGTCCGTCCAACGTGCAACCACACGAATAGCAGCAGCCCGCTGCGTTGCGTCGCTCTCCCCGGATGTCTCGCCAAGCATGCCAGGCCAACAGGGCCAGAAAGGGTGAGCCGATCACCAAGACGAACAGCGTGCCTTCGACCAACCCCATATCAACAGCCTCTTTTGCGCTCGACTCGAATTGTGTAGGCGCCTGGTGGGGTCGCGGGGCCACCACCACCGGCTGACCAATTAGAAAAAAAGATACAAAACGAGACCAAGCAAGCGCTTGGTTGGTTGCTACAGTCCGGCGCCATGCCCGCCCGACCCACCGCCACCCCTGCAGCGCCGACGCCCTCGCCGCGCGAGCGGCTGCTCGCCGAAGCCATGCGGCTGTTCGGCGAGCGCGGTGTGGACGCGGTGACGACGCGCGAGATCTGCGCCGCTGCCGGCGTGAACCCCGGCGCCATCCACTACCACTTCGGTGACAAGGACGGCCTCTACCGCGAGGTGCTGCGCCTGCCTGTCGCCGAACTGGACCGTCAGCTCACCGGCTTCGACGACCCCGGCCTGAGCCTGCACGAGTCCATCCGCCGCTTCATCCAGCCCTTCCTGTTCGACGACGGCTCCTGCAACGCGCAGCTGTTCTTCCGCGAGATGCAGGCGCCCAGCCCGGTGTTCATGGAGACCGTGGCGCGCGAGGTCGGGCCCATCTTCGACCGCTTCGCCCGCGTGCTGGCCCGCCATGCCGGGCTGGATGCGCCCACCGCCGCCATCCACCAGCTCGCGATGGGGCTGCAGGCCATGGCTCATGACTACGCAATGACCCGACCGATGCTGGACGCCTTCCACCCCGAACTGCTGGCCGACGACCCGCTGCTGGAGCAGACCTGCGACCGGCTGGCCGACTGGGGCTGTGCCCTGGTCGACCACGAACGCAGGCGCCACGCCGCACAGCGCTGAGCCCGCGCCCCCTGCCCCGCCCCCTGGGCACGCGGCCTGCCCACGGCGAGCCAGCGCCCGAACCCCGCCCGGATCTGCCCGCACGGCAGACCTTCAACCCCTTGCCATGACCGGCCCATGAAGACACGCCTCCTCCTCACGGCCCCGCTGCTTGCGCTGCTGGCCGCCTGCATGACGGCGCCGCCAGCCGAGCCGCCCGCGCCGGCCGCCGTGCCCGCCGCGTGGCGCTCGCCGCTGCCCCACGGCGGCAGCACCGCCGCGCTCACTCAGTGGTGGGCCGCGGCCGACGACCCGCAGCTGGCCCGCCTCATCGCGCGCGCCGAGGCCGGCAGCCCCACGCTGGCGCAGGCCGCCGCGCGCCGCCGCCAGGCCGAGGCCGGCGCGGCCCAGGCCCGGGCCGCCCTGCTGCCGCAGCTGTCGGCCGGTGCGCAGGCCCAGCGCGGCCACAACCTGAACGCCGTGCCCGGCACGAGCACGCAGGCGAGCGCGCAGTTCAATGCAAGCTGGGAGATCGACCTGTTCGGCGGGCAGCGCGCCGCTGCCGCTGCCGAGGCGGCCCAGGCTGCGGCCACCACGGCCGACTGGCACGCCGCCCGCGTCAGCCTCGCCGCCGACGTGGCCCAGGCCTATGTGCAGTTGCGGCTCGCTCAGGCCCGCGAAGAATCGGCCGAGCTGGACACGCGCTACGCCGAGCAGCTGGCCGCCTGGGGGCGCGAGCAGCAACGAGCCGGCCTCATGAGCGCCAGCGACGCCGCGCTGCTCAACACCGACCGCGCGATCGCCACCACCAACCGCAGCCAGTGGCGGGCCGAGGCGCAGATCGCGCTGCAGACGCTGGCCCTGCTGTGCGGCGACCGCGCCGACACGCTGGCCACCGAGCTCGCGCCGCCGGCCGTGGCGGCAGAGGGTTTCGAGCTGCGGCGCGCGCAGCCCCGCCTGCCCGAGTTCGACGTGAGCGCGCTACCGGCCCAACTGCTGGCCCAGCGCCCGGACCTCGCCGCCGCCCACCAGCGCTGGATCGCCGCCGTGCAGCAGCAGCGCAGCGTGGAGGCCCAGCGCTATCCGCAGCTGAGCCTGGCGGCGCTGGCCGGCGAAAGCCGGCTGCGCGTGGGCGGCGCCAGCAGCCAGAGCTCGCTGTGGGCCGTGGGCCCCAGCCTCACGCTGCCGCTGTTCAATGGCGGCAGGCTGGCCGCTGCGGCCGACGGCGCACAAGCCGCCACCGACGAAGCCGCCGCCGCCCTGCAGGCGCGCTGGCTGACGGCCGTGGCCGAGGTGGAGGAATCACTGCAACGCGTGACCGCCGGCACCGAGCGCGAGCGCGAGGTGGACGCCATCAAGCGCGAATGGGAAGGCATCGCGCTGCGCGCCGGCGCCCAGGCGCAGGCCGGCCTGCAGAGCGGCGCCCAGCGCAACACCACCTACCGCAACGCGCTGGCCGCCTACGACGCCGTGCTCAGCGTGCGCGCCGAACAGGCACTGGCCTGGATACGCCTGTACCGCAGCCTGGGCGGCGGCTGGACGGGTGCGTGAAGCCTCTCGCCCGATCCGGCCCAGCCCTCGGCCCGCAACGGCACGCCGTGAGCCAACCCAATGCAATGGACACCTGACATGAAAACCCGCATCCCCACCCTTGTCACCGCTGCCCTCACCCTCGCGCTGGCGGCGGCCTTCGTCGCCGCGCTGTCGGGCACCGCCCAGGCGCAGCAGGCGGCCAGCGCGGCGCCGAAGCCGGCACTGACCGTCAAGCGCGTCGTCGCGCAGCCGTCCACCTGGCCGCTGCGCCTGTCGGGCACGGGCTCCATCGCCGCGTGGCAGGAGGTCGTCATCGGCGCCGAGATCGGCGGCCAGCGCCTGGCGGCCCTGCATGTCGACGTGGGCGACCGCGTGAAGAAGGGCCAGCTGCTGGCGCGGCTGTCACCCGGCACGCTGGAGGCTGATCTGGCCGCCAGCCGTGCAGCGCTCCAAGAGGCCGAGGCCTCGGCCCGCGAAGCGCACCAGACGGCCGAACGCGTGAAGACGCTGCAGGGCAGCGATGCGCTGTCACCGCAGTCCATCGACCAGGCCCTGGCCGCCGACGCCGCCGCGCAGGCGCGCGTGGCCGCCGCCCGGGCCCGCGTGCAGGCCGACCAGCTGCGCCTGTCGTACACCCAGATCGCGGCGCCGGACGACGGCGTCATCAGCGCGCGCATCGCCACGCCCGGCGCCCTCGTGCAACCCGGCCAGGAGCTGTTCCGCCTGCAGCGCGGTGGCCGGCTGGAATGGCGCGCCGAGGTGCCGGGCGCCGAGCTGGCGCCGCTGAAGGCGGGCCAGCTCGTGCGCGTGCAGCCCAGCGGCGCGCCGCCGGTGGAAGGCCGCATCCGCCGCATCGCGCCACAGGTGGACGCGCAGACCCGCAACGGTCTGGTCTACGTGGACCTGCCGGCCGGCGAGGCGCTGCGCGCCGGGCTGTTCGCGCGCGGCGACTTCGTGCTGGGCGAGAGCCCCGCGCTGACGCTGCCGCAGAGCGCCGTGCTGCTGCGTGACGGCTTCAGCTACGTGTTCCGCATCGACGGCAGCAAGGTGCGCCAGCAGAAGGTGCAGGTGGGCCGCCGCGAAGCCGACCGCGTCGAGCTGCGCTCGGGGCTGGCCGCCGGCGCGGCGGTGGTGGAGTCCGGCGTGGGCTTCCTCGCCGACGGCGACACCGTTCGCGTCGCACCGTAAGGAGCCCGGCCATGTTCAATGTTTCGCGCTGGTCCATCGCCAACCCGGTGCCGGCCATCATGCTGTTCCTGATGCTGACGGCCGGCGGCCTGTACGGCTTCAGCCGGATGAAGATCCAGCAGTTCCCCGACATCGAGCTGCCCACCATCGTCGTCAGCGCATCGCTGCCCGGCGCGGCCCCTGCGCAGATGGAAACGGAGGTGGCACGCAAGATCGAGAACTCGGTCGCCACGGTGCAGGGCGTCAAGCACATCTACACCAAGGTGCAGGACGGCATGGCCACCGTGACCATCGAGTACCGGCTGGAGAAGCCGCTGCAGGAAGCGCAGGACGACACGCGCGATGCGGTCTCGCGCATCCGCGCCGACCTGCCCGCCGACCTGCGCGACCCGGTCATCACGAAGATGAACCTCTCGGGCGCGCCCATCCTGACCTACACCGTCTCCAGCAGCAGCATGGACGACGAGGCGCTGTCGTGGTTCGTCGACAACCAGGTCGCCAAGCGGCTGCTGGCCGTGCGCGGCGTGGGCTCGGTGGCCCGCGTGGGCGGCGTCACGCGAGAACTGCAGGTGGCGCTGGACCCGGCGCGCATGCTGGCGCTGGGCGTCACGGCGGCCGAGGTGTCGCGCCAGCTCAAGCAGGTGCAGCAGGAAGCCCCCGGCGGCCGCGCACAGCTGGGCGGCGCGGAGCAGTCGCTGCGCACCATCGCCACGGTGCAGACGGCAGCCGAACTCGCCGCGATGGACATCCCGCTGAACGACGGCCGCCACGTGCGGCTGGAGCAGGTCGCCAGCGTGGCCGACACGCTGGCCGAGCGGCGCAGCGGCGCCTTCCTGAACGGCAAACCGGTCGTGGGCTTCGAGATCGTGCGGGCTAAGGGCGCCGGTGAGGTGGACGTGGCCGAGCGCCTCCGCGCCGCGCTCGAGGAGCTGAAGACCGCCCACCCGGACATCACCGTCACCGAGGCCTTCAACTTCGTCGACCCCGTCATCGAGAACTACCACGGCAGCCTGTCGCTGCTGCTGGAAGGCGCCTTCCTGGCGGTCGTCGTGGTGTGGTTCTTCCTGCGCGACTGGCGCGCCACGCTGGTCAGCGCCGTCGCGCTGCCGCTCTCGGCCATCCCGACCTTTCTCGTCATGCAGTGGATGGGCTTCACGCTCAACGTCGTGACGCTGCTGTCGCTGTCGCTCGTCATCGGCGTGCTGGTGGACGACGCCATCGTCGAGATCGAGAACATCATGCGCCATCTGACGATGGGCAAGACGCCGCTGGAAGCCGCCCGCGAGGCGGCCGATGAGATCGGCCTGGCCGTCATCGCGACGACGTTCACGCTCATCGCGGTGTTCCTGCCAACGGCGTTCATGAGCGGCGTCGTCGGCAAGTTCTTCGTGCAGTTCGGCTGGACGGCGTCCATCGCGGTGTTCTTCTCGCTGGTCGTCGCGCGCGTGCTGACGCCCATGATGGCGGCCTATGTGCTCAAGCCACCGAAGCACGCGCACAAGGAACCGTTCTGGATGCCCCGGTACCTGCGCACCGCGCGCTGGGCGTTCACGCACAAGGGCAAGACGCTGGCCATCACCGCGGCCTTCAGCGTGGCCGCCTGCACGCCGCTGTTCCTGGGCGCCATCCCCGGCGCCTTCCTGCCGCCCGACGACCTGAGCCAGACGCAGATCAGCATCGAGCTGCCGCCCGGCAGCACCTACGAGCAGACGGCCGCCATCGCCGAGCAGGCCCGCGCCGCTGCGGCCGCCCACCCGCACGTGAAGCTGGTCTACACCGCCGTGGGCGGCGGCAGCGCCGGCAGCGACCCGTTCGCGATGGGTGGCGCAGCCGAGTCCCGCAAGGCCACGCTGACGCTGAACCTCACGCCGCGCAAGGAACGCCGCGGCACCAGCAAGCAGCAGATCGAGCGCGAGCTGCGCGAGCGGCTGGAGCACATCGCCGGCGCCCGGCTGAAGGTGACGTTCGGTGGCTCCAACGACAAGTACCAGCTGGTGCTGGCCGGCGAGGACGGCGAGGCGCTGACCCAACACGCCGCCAAGGTCGAGAAGGATCTGCGCACGCTGACCGGCATCGGCCAGGTGACCAGCAGCTCCAGCCTGCAGCGGCCGGAACTCATCGTGCGCCCCGACGCCGCCCGGGCCGCGGACCTGGGCGTCTCCACCGCCGCCATCGCCGACACGCTGCGCATCGCCACGGCGGGCGACTACGACCAGTTGCTGCCCAAGCTCAACCTCAGCCAGCGCCAGATCCCGATCGTCGTGCGCCTGCCCGACGCCGCACGTGCCGACCTGGCGCTGCTCGGCGAGCTGACGGTGCCGGGCGCGCGCGGCCCGGTGCCGCTGCGCCAGGTGGCCGACCTGAGCCTGACCAGCGGGCCCGCTCAGATCGACCGCTATGACCGGCTGCGCAACGTCAACTTCGAGATCGAGCTCAACGGCCAGCCGCTCAGCGAGGTTCAGGCGGCTGCCGCCGCGCTGCCCAGCATCGCCAACCTGCCGCCGGGCATCGCCACGGCCGAGATCGGCGACGCCGAGGCCTTCGCGGAGCTGGGCCAGGGCTTCCTGCTCGCCATGGGCACGGGCGTGGCCTGCATCTACATCGTGCTGGTGCTGCTGTTCCACGCCTGGGTGCAGCCGGTCACCATCCTGGGCGCGCTGGTGCTGTCCATCCCCGGCGCCATCCTGGCGCTGTTCGTGACCGGCACCGACCTGTCGATGCCGGCCATGATCGGCATGATCATGCTGATGGGCATCGCGACGAAGAACTCCATCCTGCTGGTGGAGTACGCCATCGTCGCGCAGCGCGACGAGGGGCTGTCGCGCCTGGACGCGCTGCTGGACGCCTGCCACAAGCGCGCCCGGCCCATCGTCATGACGACGCTGGCCATGGGCGCCGGCATGATGCCCATCGCCTTGGGCTTCGGCACCGACCCGAGCTTCCGCGCCCCGATGGCCATCGTCGTCATCGGCGGGCTGATCACGTCGACCTTGCTGAGCCTGCTGGTGATCCCGGTGCTCTACGAGGTGGTGGACGACTTCATCCAGCGCGTCACGCGCCGCCGTGGCGCGGCCCACGGCGAACCCGTGCTGCAGCCAACGCGTGACAACAGCTAAGGCATCGGCTGCTCGGCGGCGACCACGTTCGGCGCCAGCTGCACGCCGGTCAAGGCCGACAGCTCGGCCAGCGAGATGCGCTGCCGGTTGAACGCCGGCAGCGCCACGCCCTCGAAGCCGAAGCCGTACTTCTTGACGACGTCGCTCTGGCTGAAGAGGTAGCCGTAGGACTTCAGGTTGGCCGTCTTCTTCGGCCCGTCCATGACGACGACGACCTTCCAGAATTTCTTCGGGATGCGGATCGCCTGGCCGGCGACCGTGACCGGATCGAACAGGTCCGCGAGCACCGGGCCGGCGAACAGCACCGCCTGGCCGCCGCCGTCCTCGATGGCCTGGGCCAGGTCGCCCTCGAACTGCCCCCAGATGCCTTTCTGGCCGTTCTTGTAGAGGCTGGCGTCCTGCTTGTTGGACGGGTTCTCCTGGTTGAACGCCTCGTGCTGCGGCGTGCAGTTGGTGTAGTGGTAGGTGTCGGCGTTCGCGTAGTCGGTCGGCAGGCCGGCAGCGCCCCAGCAGTTGTCCTCGCGGCGCACGATGTGGCCGCGGTCGATGCGCTTGCCCGGGCCGTAGACGTCGTCGTTGAGCAGTTGCAGCGCCTGCGGCACGCGCGGGTCGGCGCGCCAGTTCTCACCGCCAAGCTCGGAGCGCTTGCGCCGGTCCTGCCGCTGGACGCTGCGGTAGTCGCAGTTGGAGGCCGTCCACATGCACATGCGCAGCTGCTTGTTGAGCACCAGCGAGTAGTGGTGGTATTTGAGCTCCAGCGGGCTGGTGGCGGCCAGGCCGGTCAGGTCCAGCTCGGGGACGTTGCGGTACTCGTCGAAGAACTGCCGGTAGTCGGCCACCGTGTAGAGCTCGTCCTGCCTCGCATCGACGACCTTGGGCAGCCCGATGCGCACGCCGAGGAACTTGGGGTCGTAGCCGCGCCGGGCCGCGTAGTCGCCGTCGAACACCAGCGTCTTCTCGGCGCCCACCACCGCCGCCGCGTCGGGCGTCACGGCCGGTGCCGCTGCCACCGCCGGGCCGCTGGCTGCGGGCGCGTAGACGTGCAGGGTCACCGGCCCGCTGAAATTGAACACCTGGCCTGCTGACATGGCGGTACTCCCGGGAATGGCAAGAGACGCCGGCACCGCCAGGGGCGGCACGGCGGTGGGCACGGTGGCGGCCGTCGCTGCCGTGAGGTCGGCGAGGCCTGCCAGGCCGGACGCCTCGAACGGGTCCGCCGCCGCGGCCAGCAGGCCGTCCAGCCGGGCCTGCATGCGCGCGTCGCCGAGCTGCACCTTCTTCAACTCGTCGACGATGCGGCTGACGCGGATGCCTTCGTTCGCCACCCACGCGATGCTGGACTCGTCATCGCGCTGCTCGTTCCACGTGCTGCCGTCCGTGCGCAGGAGGCGCCCGTCCTTCATGCGCGGCACGCCGCTGTGATGCAGGGCGACGAGTTCCCAGTCGGTGTTGGTCACCTTGGACCCCGAGGAGCCCGGCTCGGTGTCGGTCTCGTAGTGGAGATAGCCCTCGCCGAGAATGTCCAGCAGCCGGTTGTTCCGGACCGCGAACTGCCGCGGGCCGCCCTGCGGGTGCTGGACGATGTTCAGGCCCATGCCGACCAGCACCTTGCCCGTGGCCTCGATGAGCTGCGTGGCGCCCAGCGCGTCGAGCGACTCGCCCTTCATGCCCGTCGCCTTGACGGCGACGAGGGCGAAGTCGAACGTCTCGTTCGCATGGAAGAAGCCCGTCGGGTCCAGCTCGAAGTAGCTGCCGGCGTTGATGCCGCGATCGTCCCTCGCGTAGCCGAAGTTGGCGGCGCACTCGACGGCGTAGGTGCCACTCGGGAACACGTGATAGTTCGTCAACAGCAGGCCGCCAGGCAGCAGGATGCCCGTGGCCAGCCCCTGCGCCTCGTGATTGGCGCCGGGCAGATCGGTGATGCGGGCCACGGTGCCGGCCGCCGCCGTGGCCAGCACGCTCGGCGAGAACGCGGTGAAGTCCCGCGTGCCGATCACGCGCTCGGCGAAGCTCGGCACACCCAGCCGTGCCTTGTTGGCCTGGCGTACGGCGAACTGCATCTGGCGCAACGGCGGGTCGGCCGCACCGGGGCCGAACTGCTCGACCTTGCCGAGCCCGGCATCCCGCTCCTGCTGACGCCTGTGCCAACGCTTGGCGGCATCGTTCAGCAACGCCCGCCGGGCGGCCGCGATCTCACCCGCAACAATGCCCATCGATGACTCCCCCGGTTTCGGCTTGCGCCGCGACCGCGCGAGTCTATGAAGCCGCCCGCAGCGCCGGTGACCGCGCGGCGCCGGTGCCGACGCAACCGTCCTCAAGCGTGGGGATGTCGGCCTCGCGGCCTCAGCCCAGCCTGAACACCGCCACCGAACGCGACAGCTCGTCGGCCTGCTGCTGCAGGCTGGCTGCGGCGGCGGCCGATTCCTCGACGAGCGCCGCGTTCTGCTGGGTCATTTCGTCCAGCCCGGCAATGGCCTGGCCGATCTGGCGGATGCCGTCGCTCTGCTCACCCGTGGCCTGGCTGATCTCCGAAACCACGCTGCCGACGCGGGCGATGGCGGCGATGACCTCCTGCATCGTCTGGCCGGCCTGCCCCACCAGCGCAGCACCGCCGTCGACGTTCTCGCTGCTGTGCGCGATGAGCGTCTTGATCTCCCGAGCCGCCTCGGCCGAGCGCTGTGCGAGCATGCGCACCTCGCCGGCGACGACGGCAAAGCCCCGGCCCTGCTCGCCCGCGCGCGCCGCCTCGACAGCCGCGTTCAACGCGAGGATGTTGGTCTGGAAGGCGATGCCGTCGATGACCGAGACGATGTCGGCGATGCGCGTGGACGACGCGCTGATGCGGCCCATGGTCTCGACGACCTGATCCACGACCGTGCCACCGCGGCGGGCAACCTCGGCAGCGTCAGTCGCCAGCTGATGGGCCTGCCGGGCCGACTCGGCGTTGTGCGCCACGCTGGCGGTCAACTGCTCCATGGCCGAGGCTGTCTGCTGCAGGTTGGACGCTGCCCGCTCGGTGCGGCTGCTGAGATCGTGGCTGCCGGTGGCGACCTCGCGCGACGCCGTGGCGATGCCGTCCGTGCCCTGACGCACACCGGAGACGACGCGCGCCAGCGCCTCCTGCATGCCCTGCACGCCGCGCATCAACGCCGCCGTTTCGTCGCGCCCGTCGGCTTGCACGGGCTGGCTCAAGTCCTGCCCGGCAATGCGCTCGGCCGTCTTCACCGCATCGGCCAGCGGCCGCAGGATGGAGCGGATGTTGAGCGCCGTGTAGGCCAGCAACAGCAGCACCGCGCCGATGACGACCAGGATCAGGTTGCGCCGGATGCCCTGCTCGCGTTCGTTCAGCAGTCGCACCTGCTCGGCCGAATGCTCATCCACCAGCGTCGTCATGTCGGCCAGAACCTTGTCCATCGCGCGCACCGGCGCCTTCACCGGCTCCATCGCGCGGTTCGCTGCGGCGGTGTCGGCGAACTCGGCCCGCGCCAGGCGTTCGAGGATGCCGCCCAGGCCGCCTCGGTAGTCCTGCAAGGCCTTCTGCAGCTCGGCGGGCATGCGCTTCACGGCGGGCGGCAGGTCCAGGCCGGCGATCGCGCCCAGGCTTCCCCCCACCTTGTCGTAGGTCTCGTGCCAGTCCTTGCTGTAGCGCTCCACGGCCTTGGCATCGGCCAGGTTGATCAACAAGTCCTTCTCGTAGCGCCGCAGATTGCCCACGCCAGCCCGCACGCCGGCCAGCTGCGCCAGGGCCTGCACATCGTTGTCGACGTAATGCACGAAGCCGGCCTTGAATATGGCCAGGCTCCACAAGCCCTGCACGCCCACCCCCAGCATGGCCAGTACGGCCAGCGCAGCCAGCGCCAGCAAACGAGCCCGGATCGTGAAATTGTTTAGCCTCATCGCCATCCCTCCTAGGAATGATGATGAGCCTATTGGGTTGCAGCCATTTCTGCTACGCGGAAACCCATAACTGGCGCATCGCCGCATCAAAACCGTCGCCGACGCGCTGCGGCGCCCGCCACGGCCTGGCCCGGCCCGCCACCCAGACCGAATGCCACGGCGAGCCGTTGCTGCCGAAGACGACGGCATCCAGCAACATGTCGTCGGGCAGGCCTCGCAGCGCGTCGGCATCGCGGTTGAGCACCAGGGCGTCCGCACGGGCGCCCGGCGTCAGGCCCCAGGCCGCAAAGCCGGCCGCCCTGGCACCGCCTTGCACGGCGGCGTCGAACAGCCGCGCCGCGCTGGACGGCTGGCCGCCCGGCAGCGAGGCGACATTGCGCTGGCGCAGTTGCAGCCGCTGGCCGTATTCCAGCCAGCGCAACTCCTCCACCCAGCCGCGCGTGACCTGGCTGTCCGAGCCCACCGTCATCGGCACGCCGGCGCGCAGCCAGCCGGGCAGATCGGTCAGGCCATCACCCAGATTTGCCTCCGTGCCGGGGCACAGCACGATGCCCGCACCGCTGGCGGCCACCGCCTCGATCTCGTCGGGCTGCGCATGCGTGGCGTGCACAAGCTGCCAGCGCGCGTCCAGCCGGCCTTGCGCGGCCAGCCACTGCAGCGGGCGCTGCCCGGTCGCCGCCAGGCAATCGGCCACCTCGGCCGTCTGCTCGGCGATGTGGATGTGAATGGGCAGGTCGGCCGCACCGACCAGCGTCATGAGGCGGTGCAGGTCGTCCGCCGAGACGCCGCGCAGCGAATGCAGGGCGACGCCCGCGTTCACACGCGGCAGGCCCGCTGCCTGGATGCGCTGGCAGGCGCGCCAGACCCAGTCGGCGCTGGCCGCGAACCGGTGCTGTTCGGGCCGCAGCCCGCTCGCGCCGAAGCCGCTGCGCGTGTAGGCCACCGGCAGCAGCGTGAGGCCGATGCCCACCTCCTCGGCCGCCGCTGCCAGCGCCCAGGCCATGTCGAGTTCGTCATCCAGCACCTGGCCGGCAGCGGCATGGTGCAGGTAGTGAAACTCGCAGACCTGCGTATAGCCCCCGCGCAGCATCTCCGCATAGAGCTGGCTGGCCACGGCCCGCAGCTGTTGCGGCGAGATGCGCAGCGCCAGCGCGTACATGCGGTCGCGCCAGCTCCAGAAATCGTCCTGCCCGCTGTCGCGCCGCTCGGCCAGGCCCACGAAGGCCCGCTGGAAGGCGTGGCTGTGCGCGTTGACGAGGCTGGGAATGAGCGGCCCGCCGAGCTTCTCGGCGTCGGGCGGGGCGGGCCGGTTGACGGTGATCTCGGACCAGTGGCCGGTGCCGTCCACCGTCAGCAGCACGTCGCGCTGCCAGCCGCCGTCGACCCAGGCCAGCGGTGCGTGGAGCGTCTTCAAGGCCGCCATGCGAGCATCTCCGTCAGCAGTCGTTCGATCAGCGGCGCCACCTGCGCGGCGGCGGCCTCGTCGTAGGCGGTGCGCGGGTCCTGTGCCTCGTCCATGTAGCAGCGCTGGCACATCTCCAGCTGCACGGCATGCTGGCCGCGCTCGGGCTGGCCGTAGTGGCGCGTGATGTAGCCGCCCTTGAAGCGGCCGTTGACGACCTGGCTGTAGCGCGACTGCCCGGCCAGCAGGCCGCCGAGCCGCTCGGTGATGGCCGGCGCGCAGGAGGCGCCGTCGGCCGTGCCGAGGTTGAGCGCGGGCAGCTCACCGTCGAACAGCCAGGGCAGCTCCGAACGGATGCTGTGGCCGTCGAACAGCAGTGCATGGCCGTGTTCGTCGCGCAACCGCGCCAGCTCGCCGCGCAGCGCGTCGTGGTACGGCTGCCAATAAGCCTCTCGCCGTGCGCCGATGGCAGCGGCGTCGGGCTCGGCACCGTCCCGGTACAGCGGCTCGTCGCTGAAGAAGCGCGTGGGCACCAGGCCCGTGCCGCCCGAAGCGCCCGGGTACAGCGGCTGGTCGTCCGGCGGGCGGTTCAGGTCGATGACATAGCGGCTGTAGCGCGGCACGAGCAGGCTGGCGCCGAGCTTCTCGGCCAAGGGGCGGTACAGGCGCTCGAGGTGCCAGTCGGTGTCCTCGCTGGCACGCGCGCGCGGCACCATGCGCTCGGCAAGGTCGGCCGGAATCTCGGTGCCCACATGCGGCAGGCTGATCAGCAGCGGCACGCGGCCCCGCCGCAACTCGAAGACGCTCATGCCTCCCCCTGGACGCCCTGGTACACCCGCGCGATCAGCGGGTTGTAGCCAAAGCATGCTGTCAGCTCGCGCGGGTGGCCACCATCCCAGATGCAGAAGTCGGCCCGCTGCCCGGCCACCAGCCGGCCGCGATCGGCCAGGCCCAATGCCCGCGCGCCATTGACCGTCAGGCCGCGCATGGCCTCCTCGGGCGTCAGCCGGAACAGCACGCAGGCCATGTTCAGCATCAGCAGTGGTGACAGCGTGGGCGAGCTGCCAGGGTTGTGGTCGGTCGCGAGCGCGATGGGCACGCCGACCTCGCGCAGCGCGGCCACGGGCGGCAACTGCGACTCACGCAGCGCGTAGAAGGCACCGGGCAACAGCACCGCCACCGTGCCGGACGCCGCCATCGCCTGCACGCCGGCGGGGCTGAGGTACTCGAGGTGGTCGCAGCTCAACGCCCGGTAGCCAGCGGCGAGCGCGGCGCCCCCCTGGTCGCTCAACTGCTCCGCGTGCAGCTTGACCGGAAGCCCCAGCGCCTGCGCGGCATCGAACACACGCGCCACCTGAGCCGGGCTGAACGCGATGTGCTCACAAAAGGCGTCGACCGCGTCCACCAGCCCGGCCGCGTGCAACGCGGGCAGCCAGGCGCAAGCGGCGGCAATGTAGTCATCTGCGGACGCCGCCTCCGGCGGCAGCGCATGCGCCGCGAGGTAAGTCGTGCGCACGTCCACCCCCAACGCGCCAAGCTGACGGGCAACACGCAGCATGCGCGCCTCGGTGTCGGCGTCCAGCCCGTAGCCGCTCTTGACCTCCAGCGTCGTCACGCCTTCCCGCATCAGCGCGCGAGCGCGCTGAGTGGCGCTGGCCAGCAACTCGGCCTCACCGGCCGCGCGCGTGGCGGCCACCGTGGCCCGGATGCCGCCGCCGGCCTTGGCGATGTCGGCATAGCTGGCCCCCAGCAGACGCTGCTCGAATTCGTTCGCCCGGTTGCCGCCATAAACCAGATGGGTGTGGCAGTCCACGAAGCCGGGCGTGACCAGCGCCCCCTGCAAGTCCACGACTTCGGCGTCGGCGGCCTCTGCGGGCAGCGCCGCGGCGGGCCCGACCCAATGCAGCCGACCGTTGTCGACCAACAGCGCCCCATCATCGACGAGCCCCCAGCCATGCTCATCAGCGAGCGTGGCCAGCCGGCCGCCGCGCCACAGCCTCACTCCTCGCTCCAGGTCAGCCACCAGGCATGGTTGCCGGTGGCATCGGGCCCGGTGAAGACGCAGCTCTGCGTGACCGGCGACTCGCACCAGGCCAGCGTCAGCGGCGCCAGCGGCATCGCGCGGTGACCATGCTCCAGCAGCCCACCCTCCACCGTGAACAGCCCCACCCAAGGCGAGCGTGGCAGCAGCACGCGGCTGGCTGGCGTGATCTCCAGATTGCCGCGGCGTTCCATGGCGTTGAACACCTCCGTCTCGCCGCCGATGAGCTCGGCCTCCGGCGCCAGACCGCCGTCGAAGCCCAGCGGCTCGTCACCCATGCTCTGGGGCCAGTCGAACAGCCGCAAGCCTGCGCCGCGAACAACGGCCAGCCAGCGATGAACCCCAGGAAACGCGGAGAACGGGCCGTTGCGCGACACGCAACCGATGCTGACGCGCACGGCCCAGTCGTGCGCGTGCGGCCACGCGAGCAACTCGCGGGTGGTACCACCGTTGTTCGCCCAGGCCTGCGGCGTCACATCCACTGCGCTGACCTTGCTCCAACTCATGTCTTCGTCCTTGCGCTCAAAACCATTCTCACGGTAAGCGTGAATTGTCCGCACCAGCGCGGGGCGTTGCTCACGCCGAGAAGCTCCCTTGCAATTGGTAACGCGCACCAGGGTGCGTCAGTTTTACCGAGGTTACCGCCACGCCCCGGCTGTAGGTGATGCGCTTGACGACCAAACAAGGGTCGCGCCGCGCAATTCCCAGCAGCTTGGCTTCCACCTCGCCGGGCAGCGCCGCCTCGATCATGTAGCGCGCCTCGGACAGCGGCGCCACCTCCATCAGATAGTGCGTGGGCGTGATGCGGGTGAAATCCTGCGAAAGAAATTCCGGCGCGCAGGCTGGGTTGACCGCCCGCTCCTCGCACTGGATGGCCTGCCCGTTCTCCAGATGGACGATGAGGCTCAGGAACACCGGCGCACCGCGCTTGAGGCCCAGCTCGGCGGCCTGCTGCGGCGAGGCCTTGCCGCGCAACAGCGCATGCACGCGCGCCTCGTGCTGGCCGCCACGCTCGACGATCTCCTCGTGCACGTCGCGCACGTTCAGCGTGGACGAGATGCGGTGCAGCTGCGCGACGAAGCTGCCCACGCCCTGCACCCGCTCGATCAAGCCCTCCTGCACCAGTTCGCGCAGCGCGCGGTTCACCGTCATGCGGCTCACCTCGAACTGCGCCACCAGCGCACCCTCGCTGGGCAGCAGGTCACCCGCCACCCAGTGGCCGCTGGCGATGCCTTCGCGCAGATGATTCTTGACCTTGAGGTATTGCGGCTCGGGGCCGGCGGCAGTGCTACGGGCGGGTCGGGGCATGCGTCCATCCTAGTTGACGCCACTTGTATAGACAACTAGAGTCCCGCCACCCGACCGGAGAGCCCATGACCGCCCTGCCCCGCCCCGTGAAATCACCCACCGGCACGCAGCTGCATTGCAGGAACTGGCTCGCCGAGGCGGCCTACCGCATGCTGCACAACAACCTGGACCCGGCCGTCGCCGAGAACCCGGAGGCGCTCGTCGTCTATGGTGGCATCGGCAAGGCGGCGCGCAACTGGGACGCGTTCGACGCCATCTGCCGGTCGCTGCGCGAACTGGGCGACGACGACACGCTGCTGATCCAGTCCGGCAAGCCGGTCGGCGTGTTCCGCACCCATGCCGACGCACCGCGCGTGCTGCTGGCGAACTCCAATCTCGTGCCGGCCTGGGCGACCTGGGAGCATTTCCACGAGCTGGACCGCCGGGGCCTGATGATGTACGGCCAGATGACGGCCGGCAGCTGGATCTACATCGGCAGCCAGGGCATCGTGCAAGGCACCTACGAAACCTTCGCCGAGGCGGCCCGCCAGCACTACGGCGGCGTGGCCAGCGGCCGCTGGGTGCTGACCGCAGGCCTGGGCGGCATGGGCGGCGCGCAGCCGTTGGCCGCGAGCTTCGCCGGCTTCTCGTCACTGACCATCGAATGCCAGCAGTCGCGCATCGACTTCCGGCTCAAGACCCGCTACGTGGACGAGCAGGCGAGCGACCTGGACGACGCGCTCGCGCGCATCCAGGCCCACACGGTCGCAGGCCGCGCCGTGTCGGTCGCGCTGCTGGGCAATGCGGCCGAGGTGCTGCCCGAGATGGTGCGCCGAGGGGTGAAGCCCGATCTGGTGACCGACCAGACCAGTGCCCACGACCTCATCCACGGCTACTGCCCGCCGGGCTGGTCGGTCGAGCAATGGAAGACCGCCGCCGCTGAACCTGCCCGCCACGCCGAACTGAAAGCCGCCGCCGCCGCCGGCTGCGCCACGCATGTGCAGGCCATGCTGGCCTTCAAGGCGCAAGGCATCCCGACGGTGGACTATGGCAACAACATCCGCCAGGTCGCCAAGGACCAGGGGGTGGCCAATGCCTTCGACTTCCCCGGCTTCGTGCCCGCCTACGTGCGTCCGCTGTTCTGCGAGGGCAAAGGGCCGTTCCGCTGGGTGGCACTGTCGGGCGACCCCGACGACATCCGCAAGACCGACGCCAAGCTGAAGTCCCTGTTCCCGCAACACCTGGCGCTGCACCGCTGGCTGGACATGGCCGCCGAGCGCATCGCGTTCCAGGGCCTGCCGGGGCGCATCTGCTGGTTGGGCCTGGGTGAGCGCCACCTCGCCGGCCTGGCCTTCAACGAGATGGTCAGGACCGGGGAGCTGAAAGCACCCATCGTCATCGGCCGCGACCACCTGGACAGCGGCTCCGTGGCCAGCCCCAACCGCGAGACCGAGGGCATGAAGGACGGCAGCGATGCCGTCTCCGACTGGCCGCTGCTGAACGCGCTGCTGAACACCGCCGGTGGCGCCACCTGGGTGAGCCTGCACCACGGCGGTGGCGTGGGCATGGGCTATTCGCAGCACGCGGGCGTCGTCATCGTCTGCGACGGCAGCGACGCCGCCGCCCGGCGCCTCGAACGCGTTCTGTGGAACGATCCGGCGACTGGCGTCATGCGCCATGCCGACGCGGGCTATGAGTCGGCGCAAGCCTGTGCCCGCAAGAACGAACTGAACCTGCCCTCGCTATGAAACTGATTCCCGGACACCTGACGCTGGCGCAACTGGCCGACATCGCCGCTGGCCAGGCCCGCCTCGAACTCGACGACTGGGCCGCCATCGACGCCAGCGCCACGCTGGTGGCCGCCGCCGCCGCGGGCGATGCGCCGGTCTACGGCGTCAACACCGGCTTCGGCAAGCTGGCCAGCACGCGCATCGCGCGCGACCAGCTCGCCGCGCTGCAGCTGAACCTGATCCGCAGCCATGCCGTGGGCGTGGGAGCGCCCATGTCGCCCGAGGTCGTGCGGCTCATGCTGGCCACGAAGGCCGGCAGCCTGGCGCGTGGCTTCTCGGGCGTGCGCGGCGTCGTCGTGCAGTCGCTGCTGGACGCCTTCAACGCGGGCTTCATCCCCTATGTGCCGGCGCAAGGCTCGGTGGGCGCCAGCGGCGACCTGGCGCCGCTGGCCCACCTGACGCTCGCACTGATGGGCGAAGGCGAGGCCCTGGTGGCGGGCCAACGTGTGCCGGCCGGCGCCGAGCTGGCCCGCCTGGGCCTGCCACCGCTGACGCTCACCGCCAAGGAAGGACTGGCGCTCATCAACGGCACGCAGGCCAGCACGGCACTCGCGCTGCACGCGCTGATGCGCTTCGAGGGCTTGTTCGCCACGGCCCTGGCCAGCGGCGCGATGACGCTGGACGCCGCGCGCGGCAGCGATGGCCCGTTCGATGAACGCATTCACGCCGTGCGCGGCCAGCCCGGGCAGATCGCCGTGGCCGCCGTCTACCGCGAGCTGCTGGCGGGCAGCGCCATCCGCGCGAGCCACCGCGAGGGCGACGAGCGCGTGCAAGATCCCTACTGCCTGCGCTGCCAGCCCCAGGTCATGGGCGCCTGCCTGGACCAGGCCCGTCACACGGCGGAAGTGCTGGTGCGCGAGGCGAACGCGGTCACCGACAACCCGCTGGTGTTCGACGACGTGATGGTATCGGGCGGCAACTTCCACGCCGAGCCGGTCGCGTTTGCGGCCGACAACCTGGCGCTGGCGATTGCCGAAGTCGGCGCCATCGCCGAACGCCGCATCGCGATGCTGATCGACCCGGCCATCTCGCGCCTGCCGCCGTTCCTGACGGCTGACGCCGGCCTGCACAGCGGCTTCATGATCGCCCACGTGACGGCCGCCGCGCTGGCCAGCGAGAACAAGAGCCTGGCCCACCCCGCCAGCGTCGACAGCCTGCCGACCAGCGCCAACCAGGAAGACCATGTCTCCATGGCCACCTTCGCTGCGCGCCGCCTGCACGCGATGCTCGACAACACCGCGCACATCGTGGCCATCGAGCTGCTGGCGGCGGCGCAGGGCATCGACTTCCTGCGCCCGCTGCAGAGCTCGGCGCCCGTGGAGGCGCTGCACCAGCGCCTGCGGGCCGACTGCGCCAGCAGCCCGGCCGACCACTACCTCGCGCCAGACATCGAACGCGCCGCCGCACTGGTGCAGGCCGGCGCGCTGCGGGCACCGCACGCGCCGGGCTTCTGAGCGATGTGCGAGCGGCTCAACGCCGCTTGCATCGCCGGCCCCTCGGGGTCCCGCCTAGTCCAGCGGGGGCAAGCCCGGGCGAGGGGTCTTCAATACCTTCCCGTCGCCCCCGCCACGCGCAGGAACACGTAGGCGAACCACACGACGACGGCGCGGTGCAGCAGCGCACGCCAGCCCTTGCCGGCCGTCTCGCCGACGCGGGCCGACGCCGCGATGGCCGTCTCGATCTCTCCGGCAAGACAAGCGGCGAAGGGCCGGTCCAGCACGACGACGTTGGCCTCCAGGTTGACCAGCAGCGACAGCGGGTCGATGTTGGAGCTGCCCACCGTCGCCCACTCGCCATCGACGACGGCGACCTTGGCGTGCAGGAAGGCCGGGGTGTATTCGTAGATCTCGATGTGGTGACGCAGCAGGTCGGCGTACAGCGCCTCGGCGGCCCAGCCGGCGAGGCGGTAGTCCAGCTTGCCCTGCAGCAGCAGCCGCACGCGCACGCCGCGGTCCGCGGCGCGGCGCAGCGCCTGGCGGATGCGCTGGCCGGGGTAGAAATACGGGCAGACGATGTCCACGCTGCGCTGCGCGCTGCCGATGGCGTCGGCATAGGCGTGCTCGATGGTGCGGCGGCGGCGCAGGTTGTCGCGCAGCACGAAGGCGGCGCGCATGGGCGGCAGCTGGGTCGAGGCCTCGGGCAGGCGCTGCGGGCCGCGCCACAGCTGGCTCAGCCACAAGGTGAAGCGGCGGCGCATCGGCACGTAGTCGAGCAGCGCGTCGTCAAAGTCCCGCCCCAGCCAGGCGCGCGACCAGATCGAGCGCACGCCCTCGGCCACCAGGTCGACGAGACCGCCACGCACCTGCACGGCGAAGTCCAGCCGGGGCAGCTCGGTCTGGCCGTGGCGGATGTCCACGCGGTCGTCGATGATGTTGATGCCGCCGACGAACGCGTGCTCGCTGTCCACGACGCAGAGCTTCTGGTGCAGCCGGCGCAGCTGGCCGCGCTGGAACCAGTGCCACCAGCGGTCCATGGGCCGGAACACCGCCAGCGCCACGCCACTGCCCGCCAGCCGTGCGCGCAGCGCCGCGAGGCTGGCGTTGCTGCCGAAGCCGTCGACGACGACGCGCACGCGCACGCCACGGCGGTCGGCCGCGACGAGCGCGTCGGCCAGCGCCAGCGAGGTCGCATCGTCGTGAAAGATGTAGGTGGCCAGCCAGACTTCGCGGTGCGCATGGCGGATGGCCTCGGTCATCGCCGGGAACAGCTGGTCGCCGCCTCGCAGCAGCTCCACGTCGTTGCCGCCGACGAAGCCGGTGTCCCTGGCGCGGCGGCGCTGGCGCCGCCTCAACCCAAACTGCCTCATTCCAACGCCAGCTCCACGACGAGGGGCAGGTGGTCGGACATGCGCGCCCAGCTGGGCCCGCGCGGCACCTGCAGGCCGGTGCAGCGCAGCCCGCGCGTGTAGACGCGGTCCAGCGCAAACACCGGCAGCCGCGACGGGAAGGTGGCCGGGCGGCCGCGGCCATGGGGCGGGGCCGCGCGGCGCAGGCCGTGGCCACGCATCGCCGGGTCCAGGCGCTCGCCCCAATCGTTGTAGTCGCCCGCCACCAGCACCGGCGCGCCGGCCGGCACGTGCTCGCCGACGAAGGCCGCAAGGCGGTCCACTTGGCGCATGCGGCTCGCATGGATCAGGCCGAAATGGGCCACGACGACATGCACGTCCACGCCCTGCCAGCGCACCGGCACGTGCAGCAGGCCGCGCTGCTCGAAGGCGTGGTCGGACACGTCGTGATGGCCGATATCGCCGATGGGCCAGCGCGACAGCAGCGCGTTGCCGTGCTCGCCATACTTGGTCGTCGCGTTCGTGCGGTAGGCCACCTCGTAGCCGTCGGGTGCGAGGAACTCGGCCTGTCCCTTGTCGGGCCAGCCGAACCAGGTGCGGTCGAAATACGCGGCCTCGCGGTGGTGGAACAGCCTCACCTCCTGCAGGCAGACGAGGTCGGCGTCCAGCGCCTGCACGCCCATCTGCAGGTTGTGGATCTCCAGCCGCTTGGCCAGGCCCAGGCCACGCACGCCCTTGTGGATGTTGTAGGTGGCAACGCGCAGCACGTCGTCACCGGCGGTATGGGGAGTGGGTCGGGCGGTCGATCTCATGAACGGCAGGTCGTCGAATGGCTGCTGAAGCGCGGCAACTGCAGCACGGCTTCGGCGTTGGACGGCGAGAAGCAGCGGTCGGCCGCCTCATGCCATGGCAGCCACATCCACGATAGATGCTCGCGCGGCGCGAGCGTGGGCGTCAGCGCCGCAGGCAGCTGTAGGCCGAAGACGTGTTCGGTGTTGCGCGTGACGCCGGGCGCATAGCGGTGACGCCAATGCGGATAGATGTCGTAGACGTTGGCAAGTTCCCAATCCCGCAACGTGGCGCCCAGCGCGGTGATGTCGAAGCCGGTTTCCTCCAACACCTCACGCCGTGCGGTCTCGGCGGCAGGCTCGTCGACACTGTCCTTGGAGCCCGTCACGCTCTGCCAGTAACCGGGGTGGTCGGCCCGCTCGATGAGCAACACCTGCAGGTCGGGTGTGTGGATGACGACGAGGACGGACTCGGGGATCTTGAAAGGCTTGGCCGGCGGCATGCGAGCAGCATAGCCGCGGCCCGCAGCGCCCCAGGCCATGATGTGCGCGGCGGGCCGGGGCTGGCCCGCCGCGGGCAACGCTCAGGGCCGGGAGGCCTCCAGGCTGGCCTGCGTGAACTCCGGATAGCCCGACGGCCGGTAGGTGTTCAGGTTGGTCAGGAAGTTGTTGTCGCGCAGCGGAATGGTGGCCGAGCCGTAGTCGTAGGCGTTGAGCTTGTTGCGCATCTGCTCGTTCGTGACGCCGTCGCCCACCACCTCGTACCAGCTGACGATCGTCGGCGTGACGAACTGGCCATAGCCGTTCTCGGCCGCCTCGCTGGCGCTGGCCATGCGCATCGCATGGGTCAGCGCGCCGTCCTTGTGATAGACGATCTTCACATGGCCGGATTGCAGCGGCAGCGACGCCGCTGCCACGTTGTAGAGCTTGCCATGGGCGCTGTAGCCGGCATGGGTGACCACGCCGTTCTTGGTCCAGACGGCCGCATGCTCCCAGTCGTGGCGGTGGCCGCCGCCGAGCGCCGTGACCTGGTCCTTCAGGAAGTACAGCGCATAGAAGTGACCACAGTAGGTGTCGCTGCCGCTCTTCAGGCAGGCGTGGCGGTGCAGCGTGTTCGACAGGTCCAGGAAGTTGCTCGCGCGGCAGCCGCCGGTGATGCTGCCGCTGGGCTTGAGGCCGCCGTTCTGGCTGCCGTTGCGGGCCACGCCGGCGCTGGGCAGGCAGCCGTCGGTGTCGAAGTCGAACACCGGATGATTGGCGCGAATGTCCGCCATGCGGGGCAGCGCTTCATCCAGGCGGGGGAAGTCGTCGGCGCGGGCAGATGCAGCCAGGGCCAACAGCGACAGGATGAGGAGAGGCTTCATGCGGCGTTCCAACAGAGAGTCGAGCGAAGCCGAGACTCTCGCAACGCCGCGTGTCGGCGGCATGACGGCGGTTCAGGCGCCTGCAGCCTTCCTCGTCGCCACCGCAGGCGGCAAGGCCTTGGCCTGCAGCTCCCGCACCTGGGCGACGAGCTGGTTGTGGGCATCGAGAAAAGCCGCCGCGATGACCTTGCCCTCGTTGGAATTGCTCCAGCCCGCGCCGGCCACGCCGCCGAGCTTGCCCAACATGGCGCCGCCCACGCCGAGGTCGGCCACCTCCACCGAGCCCGTGGCGGCGGCGATCTGCTCCGTCGTCTCGTTATCGGTCAGCAGCAGCGCTGCCTGGGCCTGCTTCATCTTGACGTGCTCGGCGGCGCCGACCAGCTTGTTCAGGTAGGGAATGGCCTGCAGCACGCTGCCGATCTGGCGGCCCGCGTCCTGCTCGCTGAAGGTGAGGCTGGGCGTCAGGCTGTACTGCGCCTCGTAGCCCCGGCCCTTGTGCACAGTGTTGCCCTCCTGGCGCAGGATGCCGGCGTCCTTCAGCTCCTGCTCGCGCACCGTGGCCTTGAGCCCGGCGGCGCGGTCCACGACGCGGAAGCAGCCGCTCTGCTGGGCCAGCAGCCGCACCAGCGGCACGGGGCTGGACGGCAGCTGATAGCTGCTGGAATAGCTGTAGCCGTTGGGGTTCTCGACCAGCGCCAGCGTCGCCACCGGCGCATCGCACCTCACCAGCTCACGCGCCGCGTTGTGCGCGCCGGCCGGGCCGGCCGAGCCGGTCACGACAGACCCGCCTTCGCCCAGCGACGTGGACGACTTGCCGCAGGCGGCGAGCAGCAGCACGACGGGCAGGAGGGACAGGCAGCGAGCATTCATCGGTGAGGCCTCACGAGCAAACGGGAGGCGCGAGTCTGCCCGCGCCGCGCCGTCAGGCCGCCCCTAGAACGTGGGAGCCACGGCCCGCCTCTCCCCCGTCCACGGGGCTCAGCCTAGGCTCAATGGCCGTACAGGACCATCTGCGTGCAGCGGAACAACGCGATCGTCTTGCCCGTGTCCTGGTGCGTGACGACGGCGTCCCACACCTGCGTCGTGCGCCCGAGGTGCACGGCCTTGGCCACACAGGCGATCGTGCCCTCGCGCGCCGTGCCGAGGTGGTTGGACTTGAGCTCGACGGTCGTGAAGCCCTTCGCCCCTTCGGGCAGGTTGGCAACGCAACCGTAGCCGGCGCAGGTGTCGGCCAGCGTGACGACGCTGCCCGCATGCATGAAGCCGTTGGGCGCCATCAGCTCGGGTCGCACGGGCAGCTCGGCATGCACCTCGTCGCCAGCCACTTTCGTGATGACGATGCCCAGATGACCAGGCAGGTGGCCGGCCCCGGCCTGGTTGAAGCGGGCGCTATCGAACATGGACTCTCCTGGTAAGCGATCAGCGGTCAACGATCAACTGCGCGTCAAGGTCGCCTTGAGCATGCTGTCCAGCAGGTCCAGCGTCTCGGCCAGGTGGGCGCGGGTCTCGATGGAGAGGCCCGGCTTGGCCGAGGCTGCGCGCAGGTCGCGGGCCAGCTGCGTGGCGTGCCAGCGGGCCATGGAGAACGCGTCGGCGTAGACCGCCGCGCCGTTGGCGGCGCGATTCAGCTGCGCCTGCAGGCGGCGCACGTACTCGCGCTGCAGGCTGCGGCGCATGCGGTCGATGTCAGCGCCAGTCTTGAGCTCGCTGAAGATGGCCCCCTGCAGCGTGCCGTACACCTCGCCGAGCGACACCGCCGCCTTGCGCTGCGACTCCGGCAGGTAGGCCGACTGCTCGATGAGGCGGCGCGCGGTGGCGGGCGACATCAGCCGGTCCAGCACCCGCCCCTGCAGCGCGGCGACGCCGTCGGGGATGGACATCGGCAAGCCCCGCTCCCACTCGTTGTAGTCCAGCGTCTGCGTGACGAGGAACTCGGGCTTGAACCTGAACGAGTCGCTGGCCAGCAGGCCGCTGGCGATGAAGCGCAGCGCCTCACGCTGCTGGGCGTTGTCCACCGGCTTGAAGGCGGGGCCCGTCGTCACGCCCGGCACGACGCGCTCGGCCAGCAGGCCGCCGACATATTTGCTGACCGTGGTGGCCGACATGTCCAGCTGCCGGAAGGCCGCCGCGATGGAGCGCCGGTTGCGCAACGGGTCGTCGCCGACGGCGGCGGGGCGCGCCTGCACGCGGTCCCACAACTCCTGGCTGAGCTTGAGGCGGCGCTTGGCGTAGGCCAACGGGTCGTCGCCGAGGTCGAACTGGTTGGCGCGCGGGTCGAAGCCGTCGTAGGGGCCGCCCACGCCCTGGTCGAAATCGTCGCCGAAGGCCAGCTGCGGTTCGGTCGAGCGCGCGGCGATCCGGGCCAGCTCGGCGGCCTCCTGCCCGGCCGGGAAGGTCTTGTAGGCGTACTCGATGGCCCAGTAGTCGTAGGCGCCCAGCGTCGTGTTGGTCAGGGTGGCGCGGGCCTCGCCCTTGAGCGGCAGGTTGTAGGCGTTGTAATCCATCACCGAGTTGGAGATGCCGTGCGCCTCGGTCCAGGCCTTGTCGCGCAGCTGCGCCTGCGTGACGGTGGTGGAGGCCTTGAAGTTGTGCTTGAGGCCCAGCGTGTGGCCCACCTCATGCATGATGGTGTCCTTGATGACGGCCTGGGCTAGCGCCTCGGCCTCGGGGCCGTTCATGTCCATGCCGTCGCGCAGCGCGAGCAGGTCCAGCGCGAAGCCCAGTTCACGCCCCTGCTCTGCGGCATAACTGCAACTTTGCTCTGCCAGCAGCTGCTGGCTGCGATCGCTGCCCCACGCGCTGACGCTGCTGGCCGGCTCGTGGCTGTGCAGGCCCAGCACGTCGTCACTCGCCAGCCGGCGCGAGCCGCGCCCGAACACATCGCTCATGCGGATGTCGGCATCCAGGATCTCGCCGGTGCGGGGGTCGCGCGTGCTCGGGCCCTGCGCAAAGCCCACGTCGGCGCCGGTGAACCAGCGGATGGACGCATGCCCCGCGTCCATGTTGTCCCAGTCGGCGTCGTCGGGCTGCTGCTTGGCGACGACGGCGTCCTTGAAGCCGATCTTCTCGAACGCCTTGTTCCATTCCAGCACGCCGGCCTTGACCGACTCGCGGTATTTGGCGGGGATGTTCTTGTCCAGCCAGTAGACGATGGGCTGGACCGGCTCGGACAGCGCGGCCGCCGGGTCTTTCTTCTCCAGGCGCCAGCGGGCGATGAGGTGAACGCGCGGGTTGACCTTCAGGTCGTCGCTGAGGTTGGTGTAGCTCTCCGCGAAGTGCCCCAGCCGCGGGTCGGCCATGCGCACGGCCGCCGGCGCCTCGGGCAGCGCGCGGAAGTTGTAGACCAGGCTGAAGAACATGGAGCGCGGATCGGGCGTGGCCTGTGGCGGCGTGGGCACCGGAACCGGCGCCGGCACCAGCGGCGGCGCCGGGATGCGCGGTGTGGCGAAGTGCATGCGCGCGGTCAGTGTGGTGAGCTGGGCATCGGCCCGCGTGGCCTCGATGAAGGAGTTGCCCCGGTCGGGCGCATACGGCAACCGGTAGACCTGCTCCAGCCGCGTGGACAGCCCCGGGATGTCGCCCAGCAAGAAGCCGCTGG
Organism: Pelomonas nitida; assembly: GCF_043555975.1. NCBI lineage: Bacteria > Pseudomonadati > Pseudomonadota > Betaproteobacteria > Burkholderiales > Sphaerotilaceae > Roseateles > Pelomonas nitida. The sequence continues at coordinate 29,284 of NZ_JBIGIA010000026.1, forward strand.
CATCCACGAGCACGGACTTGCGGTCCGGGTGCTCGGCGCTGGCCATGGGGCCGCCCGCGATCAGGCTGGGCGAGAACGCCTGCGCCACGGCCAGCCGCGCAATGTCGTTGTCCGCGCGGAACTTCATGTTCAACGCGATCAGTTGCACATGGTTGCCGACCCGGCGCCACTCGGCCAGATCGTCCCCTAGCATCTCGCTGGCATACAGGCCGCGCTCGCCGATCGAGTTGGCGGCGTTCACGCTGAACAGGAATGGCTTGTTGAGGGCTTCCTTCGGAATTTCGATCCAGACCTTGTCGTCCTTGCGCCAGATCGGGAACAGGCCGGGCTGCTCCTTCGCGCCGCGGATGACCTCGAGGAAGGGCTTGGGCGCCGTGGGATCGACCGGCGGCCGTGCCGCGGCGGGCGCCGACGCCGCAGCCGCTGGCGCGGCGGGTGTCTGGGCCTGGGACAGCGTGGCGGCCAACAGCAGGGCGGCGGTGGCAAGGGCAGTGCGGGGCATGCGGGTCATGCGAAGCGTCCGGGTAGGAAAGGAAAGGAAAAGCGGCGACTGTGTCCGGCGGTGACACTCGCGTCAATTGGATTCCGCCAGCATCACGCCGCCGCCAAGCTTCCCATCGAAACTGCCGTCATGGACCTCACCCATCTCATTTATTTGCATGGCTTTCGCTCGTCGCCGGCCTCGGCCAAGGCGCAGCGCATGGCCGCCTGGGCGGCCATGCAGCCCGGCCTGACCTTCGTCTGCCCGCAACTGCCGCCCTCGCCCGCGGACGCCATGGCCCTCGTGGCCACGCTGGTGGCGGGCTGGCCGGCCCAGGGCGCGGCCGTCGTCGGCAGCTCGCTGGGGGGCTTCTACGCGACGGCGCTGGCCGAGCAGCCGGCCCACCATGGCTGGCGCGCCGCCGTGCTCAACCCCGCCGTGCACCCGGCGCGTGACCTGGCCGGCCACATCGGCGAGCTGAGCGCCTGGCACGACGAGACGCTGAAGTTCGACTTCACCGCCCAGCACGTGGCCGAACTGGTGGCACTCGCGCCGCCGGCCCGGCTCACGAACCCGGGCCGCTACTACGCCCTCATCGCCAAGGGCGACGAACTGCTGGACTGGCAGGAAATGCACGCGCGCTACGCCGGCTGCGCGGGCGAGGTCATCGACGGCAGCGACCACGGCCTGACGGACTTCGACAACCACCTCCCCGCGCTGCTCGGGCACCTGACGCGCTGAGGGAGAATCACCTTCTTATGTTTGCGCTGTTTGATGACGCCGGGAAGTTCCTCGCCGGCCGGGTGATGTCGGAGGCCGATGCCTCGCTGCAGGTCGAGCTGGACTCGGGCAAGCGGGTCAAGGTCAAGTCCGCCAACGTGTTGCTGAAGTTCGAGAAGCCGGCGCCCGCCGAGCTGCTGGCCGACGCACGCGCGCTGGCCGACGAGATCGACCTGGACCTGGCCTGGGAGTTCGCGCCCGAAGGCGAGTTCGGCTTTGCCGACCTCGCCCGCGACTATTTCGACGCCAAGGCCGGCATCGTCCAGCAGGCGGCGGCGCTGTTCCGCCTGTTCGACGCGCCGCATTACTTCCGGCGTGCCGGCAAGGGGCAGTTCAAGAAGGCGCCCGAGGAGACGGTCAAGGCCGCGCTGCTGGGCATCGAGCGCAAGCGCCAGCAGGCATTGCAGATCGAGGCCTGGGCGCAGCAGCTGGCAGCGGGCACCTGCCCGCAGCCCATCCAGGACCAGATCTACAAGATCCTCTTCAAGCCCGACAAGAACGGCCCCGAGTACAAGGCCGTCGTCGAGGCCAGCAAGCTCGCGCACAAGGCGCCGCTGGACCTGCTGCAGGGCGCCGGCGCCATCACCAGCCCCTACCAGTTCCACTGGAAGCGCTTCCTGTTCGAGAACTTCCCCAAGGGCGTGGGCTTCCCCGCGTTGACGGCGCCGGAGATCAAGGACGAGCTGACGCTCTCGCCCGCGCGCGCGTTTTCCATCGACGACTCGCAGACGACGGAAATCGACGACGCGCTGTCGGTGCAAGGCCTGGGCACCGGCACGGTCACCTTCGGCGTGCACATCGCCGCCCCCGGCCTGGCCATCACGCCGGATTCGGCCGTCGACAAGGTCGCCCGCGAGCGCCTGTCCACGGTCTACATGCCGGGCTGGAAGCTGACCATGCTGCCCGACGACGTCGTGCAGGCCTACACGCTGATCGAGGGCCGCGACTGCCCGGCCGTGTCCATCTACTTCACGATGGACGAGGCAACGTTCGAGGTGAAGGCCAAGGAAACGAAGCTGGAGCGCGTGCACATCGCCGCCAACCTGCGCCACGACAAGCTGGACGGCATCGTCACCGACGCCACGCTGTCGGGCGATGCGCCGGCCGACTACCCGTTCGCGCCGGAGCTCGCATTTACCTGGCGCCTGGCCAAGCACCTGAAGGCGCAGCGCGAGGTGGTGCGCGGCAAGCCGGAGAATTTCAACCGGCCCGACTACAACTTCCGCCTGGCCGGCGAACGCAGCGAAGCCCCCAACGGCAGCGAGTCCGTCGAGATCACGGTGCGCGCCCGCGGCAGCTCGCTGGACCTGATCGTGGCCGAGGCCATGATCCTGGCCAACTCTGCCTGGGGCGGCTGGCTGGCCGAGCTGGGCCTGCCGGGCATCTACCGCAGCCAGGCCAGCCTGGCGCCGGGCATCAAGGTGCGCATGGGCGTGAAAGCACTGCCGCACGCCGGCATGGGCGTGGCGCAATACACCTGGGCCACGTCGCCGCTGCGCCGCTACGTGGACCTCGTGAACCAATGGCAGATCATTGCCTGCGCCCGCCATGGCCGCACCGCAGCCCTGGTGGCGCCGTTCAAACCCAAGGACGCGCAGCTGTTCTCCATCATCTCGGCCTTCGAGTCGGCCTACACCGCCTACAACGGCTTCCAGAACGGCATCGAGCGCTTCTGGACGCTGCGCTGGCTGCAGCAGAACGCCACGACCGAGCTGACCGCCACCGTCATGAAGGAAGGCCTGGTGCGCGCCGACGACCTGCCGCTGGTCTTCAAGGCGCTGGGCTGCGAGCCGCTGCCGCGCGGCAGCCATGTGAAGGTGCGCATCACCGGACTGGACGAAATGACCCTGGACGTACACGCGACGCTGATCGAGCGCCTGGATGAAACCGCTGCCGAAGCGGAAGCCGATGGCGACGACGACGACCTGGCGGCCGCCGCGGCACCGATCGCGCTGGCCATCGACCTCAACGACGGCGGCGATGCCGAAGCCGCCCAACCTGCCACCCTGGCCACACAGAACTAAATGCGCCGCCTCAGCATGTTGCAGATCGCTCTGGCGGCTTCGCTGGGCATCCATGGGTTGTTGCTGGCCTGGCGCGCCGGCTCGCCCGACTCCTTCAACCGCGTGTTCCAGGAGACCCCGCTGGAGGTCATCCTCGTCAACACCCGCTCCAACGAGCTGCCGACCAAGGCGACCGTGCTGGCCCAGGCCAACCTGGCCGGTGGCGGCGACGCGGAGGCCGGCCGGGCGACCTCGCCGCTGCCGCCCGCACGGCTCAACGAGATCGGCGACGCCGCCGAAGCGCAGAGCTCGCAGATCTCGCAGCTGCAGGAGCAGCAGCAGCAGCTGTTGACGCAGATTCGCCGCGAGCTGGCGCTGATGCCGCCGCCCGACCCGCGCCGCGAGAAGACCGACGCCGTCGAGCAGTCCCAGGCCGAACGGCGACGCCAGCTGGTCGACCTGCTCGCGGAGATCGAGAAGCGCGTCAACCTGGAGAACGCGCGCCCGCGCAAGCGCTATGTGAGCCCGGCGGCGCGCGAGGTGGTCTACGCGCAGTACTACGACGGGCTGCGGCGGCGCGTCGAGGAGCGCGGCACGCGTGACTTCCCGACCTTTCGCGGCAAGAAGCTCTACGGCGAGCTCATCATGAACATCCACGTCGACCACAAGGGTCGCGTCATCGATACCGAGGTGGTGTCGCCCAGCGGCAACCCGACGCTGGACCGGCGTGCCATCGCCATCGTGCGGGCCGCGTCGCCGTTCGGCAATTTCACGCCGGAGATGCTGCGCGGCGCCGAGGTGCTGGTCATCACCTCGCGCTTCAAGTTCACGCGCAACGACGGCCTGGAAGCCACACTGGCCGCACAGCAATGACGGATCGATACGCCGTCGTTGGCAACCCGGTGGCGCACAGCCGCTCGCCGGCCATCCACGCCATGTTCGCGGCCCAGACCGGCCAGAGCGTCGCCTACGACCGGCTGCTGGCGCCGCTGGACGGCTTCGAGGCCGCGCTGCGAGCCTTCGCTGCATCGGGCGCGCGGGGTTGCAACATCACCGTGCCGTTCAAGTTCGACGCCTTCGCCCTGGCCGCCCGCCGCACCGAGCGCGCGCAGCTGGGTGGCGCCGTCAACACGCTGCGCTTCGATGCCGAGGGCTGGGTGGGTGACAACACCGACGGTGCCGGCCTCGTCAACGACATCCAGCGCAACGCCGGCCGCTCGCTGGCCGGGCAGCAGGTGCTGCTGGTCGGTGCCGGTGGCGCGGGTGCCGGCGCGCTGGGCGCCCTCATCGCGGCGAGCCCGGCCCGCATCACGGTCGCCAACCGCACGCTGGACAAGGCCCAGGCGCTGATTGCCAGCCACGCCGCGCTGGCCGCCGGCCACCGCGTCGAGCTGGCGGCCGTGACGCCGGCCGACGCGCCGGCCGCGCAGGACATCGTCATCAACGCCACCAGCACCAGCCTCGCCGGCGCCGCCTCGCCCGTCGACGCCCGCGTTCTCAAGCCCGGCAGCCTGGCGCTGGACATGATGTACGGCCCGAAGGCACAGGGCTTTCTGGACTGGGCGGCCGCCCACGGCGCCGAGCCGCGCGACGGCCTGGGCATGCTCGTCGAGCAGGCGGCCGAGGCCTTCTTCTTCTGGCGCGGCGTGCGGCCGCAGACGCGCGACGTGCTCGCCGCCCTCCGCCGCGAACTCGAGGCCGCGCCGTGATGGGCCACGCCGCCCGGCTGCTGGGTGTGCTGGTGCTGGCGCTGCTGTGCCTGCAGCTCTGGTTCGCCGGCCGCATCGCACTGATGAACTGGGTGGCGCCGCAGTCCACCAGCTTCCAGCGCAGCGAGGCGCTGCGGCTGCTGAAGGAAAAGCACCAGGTCGCCTGGGCGCAGCAATGGGTGGACGACGACCAACTGCCCCGCACGCTCAAGCGCGCGGTCATCGCCAGCGAGGACGACTCCTTCGCCCAGCATGGCGGCGTGGACTGGGACGCGCTGCAGGGCGCCTGGCACAAGAACGAAAAGGCCCAGGCCCGCGCCGCCGCGCGCGGGCGGACCGCCAAGGTCATCGGCGGCTCCACGATCACCCAGCAACTGGCCAAGAACCTGTTCCTGTCCGGTGAGCGCACGCTGCTGCGCAAGGGCCAGGAGCTCGTCGTCACGCTGATGCTGGAAGGGCTGCTGAGCAAGCAGCGCATCCTGGCCATCTACCTCAACAGCGTCGAATGGGGCGAAGGCCTGTTCGGCGCCCAGGCGGCCGCGCGGCACTACTTCCGCACCGACGCCGCCCGGCTCGGCCCCTACGAATCGGCGCGGCTGGCCGTGATGCTGCCCGCGCCCAAGCGTTTCGAGCGCCAGCCCTCCTCATCCTATGTACTGGGCCGCGCCTCGCTGATCGTCGCCCGCATGCCCAGCGCCGAACTGCCATGAGCGCCACCCAGGAAATCGCCGCCGCCGCCGCCCGGCTCATCGTCGACGAGGGCATGGACTGGGGCCCCGCCAAGCAGCGCGCCGCGCGAGACCTCGGCGTGCCGCGCGCCGCACTGCCGGGCAACGACGAGGTCGAGGATGCCGTGCGCGAGCACATCGCCATCTTCCACGCCGACACCCAGCCCGCCGAGCTGCGCGCGCTGCGCGAGCTGGCCGCTGTGTGGATGGAGCGCCTGGCCGACTTCCGCCCGCACCTGACCGGCGCCGTCTGGCGCGGCACGGCCACGCGCCTGTCCAACCTCCACCTGCAGCTCTACTGCGACGACGGCAAAGCCGCCGAGATCGCGCTGCTGGACCGCGGCGTGGACTTCGACGTGGCCGAAACCCGCGGCCCCCGGGGCCGCACGGTGGACATGCTGGTGCTCGACGCCCCCTGCCCCGCGCTGCAGGAACGCGTCACGGTCTGCCTGACCATCCTGGATTTCGACGACCTGCGCGGCGCCCTCAAGCCGGACGGGCGCGGCCTGACCGAACGTGGCGACCTGAACGGCCTGCGCGCCTTGCTGGAGCAGGCCGCATGAGCCCGATCTCCCGCCGCCTCCTGCTGGCCGGCGCTGGTGCCGGCGCTGCCCTTGTCGGCGCCGCACTGGCGTGGCGCCGGTCACCCGCGAACGCGCCCTCCCCGGCCGCCGAAGCCTTCTGGTCGAGACGCTTTGTCGGCATCGACGGCCAAGAGCTGGACGTCGCCCGCTGGCGCGGCAAGCCGCTGCTGCTCAATTTCTGGGCCACCTGGTGCCCGCCCTGCGTGAAGGAGCTGCCGGAGATCGACCAGTTCCACGGCGAAGCCAAGGCCAAGGGCTGGCAGGTGCTGGGCCTGGCGGTGGACCAGGCCGAGCCCGTGCGGGCCTTCCTGAAAAAGACACCGCTGGACTTCCCCATCGCGCTGGCCGGCCCGCAAGGCCTGGCGCTGGTGCGGGATCTGGGCAATCCGGCCGGCGGCCTGCCGTTCTCCGTCGTGTTCAACGAACAGGGCGTGATCAGCTGGCGCCGCATGGGCGTCACCCGCCTCGAAGAACTGCGCCAACTGGCCTCGAGTTGAGAATTTCCCCAATCCGGCGGAAATCGTCCTCAAAACGCGTAAAGTTCGCCCTTCCTCAATTTAGTGGCGCTTCTCTAGACCTCGCCGGTCCGGCCCGCGCCACGTGTTTGATGCAACTTCTCGTCCTGCATGGCCCCAACCTCAACCTGCTCGGTACCCGCGAGCCCGAGGTGTATGGCGCGCAGACCCTGAGCCAGATCGACGCCGAACTGAGCGCGATCGCAGCACATGCCGGCGCCCGCCTGCAAAGCTTCCAGAGCAACCATGAAGGGGCGCTGGTCGACCGCATCCAGGCCGCCCGCAGCGATGGCACGCGCTTCATCGTCATCAACCCGGCCGCCTACACGCACACCAGCGTCGCCATCCGCGACGCGCTGGCGGCCGTCGCACTTCCCTTCATCGAAGTGCACCTCTCCAACATCCACCGCCGCGAGCCCTTCCGCCACCACAGCTATCTCAGCGACCTGGCGGTCGGTGTGATCTGCGGGCTGGGCGCCAGCGGCTACCGGCTGGCCGTGCATCACGCCCTCGAATCGTTGGGAGCCGCCGCCCGCGCCTGAACAGCGCGGCGGCCTCCTGTTCCTTCCCTGACAACTACAACACCGCCTGGAGCCATGATGGACCTGCGCAAGCTCAAAACCCTGATCGACCTGGTCTCGGAGTCGAACATTTCCGAACTCGAAATCACGGAGGCCGACGGCAAGGTCCGCATCGTCAAGTCCGACCCGGCTGCCGCCGTGGCGGTGCAGCCGGTCTACACGACCGCCGCCGCGCCGGTCGTCGCCGCCGCCGTGCCAGCGGCTGCCGCCGCACCGGCCGCTGCCGCACCGGCCGCCGCCGCCGTCGAGACCGGCCACGTCGTGAAGTCGCCCATGGTCGGCACCTTCTACCGCGCCTCCAGCCCCAACGCCAAGCCCTTCGGCGACGTCGGCCAGCAGATCAAGGAAGGCGAGGCCATCTGCATCATCGAGGCCATGAAGATCATGAACGAGATCGAGGCCGACAAGTCCGGCACGATCACGAAGATCCTGGTCGAGAACGGCCAGGCCGTCGAATTCGGCCAGCCGCTGTTCGTCATCGAATAAATGAAGCCCTCCCCCGACCGGCTTTGCCGGCCCCCGCAAGGGGGCGCTGTCAGCGGCCTGGCCCAGCCAGTTCCACGGCAGCCGCTGGATGGGTCCCTCTGCTTCGATGCGCCTCGTGCGCTGGGCAACTGCAATGTTTAAAAAAGTTTTGATCGCGAATCGCGGGGAAATCGCCCTGCGCATTCAACGCGCATGCCGTGAGCTCGGCATCAAGTCCGTCGTCGTCTACTCCGAAGCCGACCGCGACGCCAAGTACGTGCGGCTGGCCGACGAGGCCGTCTGCATCGGCCCGGCACCGTCGGCACAGAGCTACCTCAGCATGCCGGCCATCATCGCCACGGCCGAGGTCACCGACGCCGAGGCCATCCACCCCGGCTACGGCTTCCTCTCCGAAAACGCTGATTTCGCCGAGCGCGTCGAGCGCAGCGGCTTCACCTTCATCGGCCCGACGCCCGAATCCATCCGCATGATGGGCGACAAGGTCTCGGCCAAGCAGGCCATGATCCGCGCCGGCGTGCCTTGCGTGCCCGGCTCCGAAGGCGCGCTGCCCGAAGACCCGAAGGAGATCATCAAGATCGCCCGCTCCGTGGGCTACCCGGTCATCATCAAGGCGGCCGGCGGTGGCGGCGGGCGCGGCATGCGCGTCGTCCACACCGAGGCCGCGCTGGTGCACGCCGTGCAGACGACCCGGGCCGAAGCGGGTGCCGCGTTCGGCAACCCCGAGGTCTACATGGAGAAGTTCCTGGAGAACCCACGCCACGTGGAGATCCAGATCCTCGCCGACACGCACAAGAACGCCGTCTGGCTGGGTGAACGCGACTGCTCCATGCAGCGCCGCCACCAGAAGATCATCGAGGAAGCGCCCGCCCCCGGCATTCCCCGCCGCAACATCGAGAAGGTGGGCGAGCGCTGCGCCGCCGCCTGCAAGAAGATGGGCTACCGCGGCGCCGGCACGTTCGAGTTCCTGTACGAGAACGGCGAGTTCTACTTCATCGAGATGAACACGCGCGTGCAGGTGGAGCACCCGGTCACCGAGCTCGTCACCGGCATCGACATCGTGCAGCAGCAGATCAAGATCGCCGCCGGCGAGAAGCTGCCGTTCACGCAGCGCCAGATCGAGATGCGCGGCCACGCCATCGAATGCCGCATCAACGCGGAAGATCCGGTCAAGTTCATCCCCTCGCCCGGCCGCATCACGATGTGGCACCCGCCCGGCGGCCCCGGCGTGCGTGTGGACTCGCATGCCTACACGAACTACTTCGTGCCGCCCAACTACGACTCCATGATCGGCAAGATCATCGTCCACGGCGACACGCGGGAGCAGGCGCTGGCCCGCATGCGCATCGCGCTCAGCGAGACCGTGGTGGAAGGCATCCAGACCAACATCCCGCTGCACCGCGAGCTGATGGCGGACGCCAAGTTCATCGAAGGCGGCACCTCCATCCACTACCTCGAAGGCTGGATGGCGGCGCACAAACGATAAGACTGCGCTGCAGGGGCCTGCAGTCGCGGGACAATACGGCACATGAGTCATCTGTTTGAACTTGCGCTGGTGTGCCGCGAGGCCGACGTCGAGATCGTCAGCGACGCGCTGATGGAGATCGACGCCCTCGCGGTGTCCGTTGAAGACGCCGACGCCGACACCGATGCCGAACGCGCGCTGTTCGGCGAGCCCGGCATGCCCGCTCCCAAGGCGGGCTGGGACCGCTCGGTCGTCAAGGCCCTGTTCCCGTCGGAAGCCGAGGGCACCGAGGCCGCGACGCTGATCCTGGCCCAGGACTGGGCTGCCGACGTCCATGTGCAGGCCATCCAGGCCGTACCCGAGCAGGACTGGGTGCGCCTCACGCAAAGCCAGTTCGCGCCGGTCGAGATCACGCCGGACTTCTGGATCGTGCCGAGCTGGCACGAGGCGCCTCCGCAGGCGCTGCGCGTCATGCGGCTCGACCCGGGCCTGGCCTTCGGCACGGGCACCCACCCGACGACACGCATGTGCCTGCGCTGGATCGCCACCCGGGCCCAGCCCTGGCCGCGCGTGCTGGACTATGGCTGCGGCTCCGGCATCCTCGCCATCGGCGCGGCGCTGCATGGCGCCACGCACATCGACGCAGTCGACATCGACCCGGCGGCCATCACCTCCTCACGCGACAACGCCACCGCCAACGGCGTTGCGCTGAACACGGGCGAGCCGAGCCTGGCCCGCGGCGAGTACCCGCTGGTCATCGCCAACATCCTCGCCACGCCGCTGAAGCTGCTGGCGCCGCTGCTGTGCGCCCATGTGGCGGCTGGCGGGCATCTGATCCTGGCCGGCATCTTGTCGCACCAGGCCGATGAACTGAAGGCTGCCTATGCGCCCTGGCTGGCGCTGGAGGTCAGCGCCGAAGAGGAAGGCTGGATCCTGATGACCGCCCAGCGAGCCGCATGAGCCTCGCGACGCGCTGCACCGCCTGCGGCACGATCTTCCGGATCGTCGAAGATCAGCTGCGCGTCTCCGATGGCTGGGTGCGCTGCGGCCGGTGCGCCGAGGTCTTCGACGCGCGCGAGCTGCTGTTCGACATCGAGCGCGACACGCCGCCGGCCTGGCCGCCCGTGTTCCCTGGCGCGCCGGCACCGGCGCCGGGCACCGCGCCGACGACCGCCGTCGAGGTGTTGCCACCTCCACCCCCGGCCCCACTACCGCCGCCCCCTCCCCCGCCAGCACTGCCCGAGCCCGTGTGGGTACCTCCGCCCGAGCCTGAGCCGGAGCGGGAGCGAGAACCACGCCCGGCCACGCTGCCAGCCGGCTGGCCGACAGACGAGGCAACCCGCATGGAGCCCCAGTGGGGCGAAATCGACCTGCCTGTCGAAGCGCCACCACCTCCACCCCAAGCGGCGCGCCCACGCGAACCTGCCGCACCGCCGAAGGCTGCGCAGCGCGGAGCGCCGTCGCCCGCCGTCGTACCGGAGTTCATGCGCCATGCCGAGAGCACGGCGCGCTGGAACCGGCCCATCGTGCGCATCGCCCTGGCGCTGCTCTCGCTGCTGCTCGCCGCGGCGTTGGCGCTGCAGGTGGCGCTGCATTTCCGCGATGCACTCGCCGCCCTGCATCCGCCGCTGCGCCCGGGCCTGGTGGCCTTGTGCGAACCCGTCGGTTGCGACATCCAGCCCTGGCGGCGCATCGAGGCCCTGAGCATCGAGTCGACGTCGCTGAACCCCGTGGGCAGCGGCTACCGGCTCAACCTGTCGCTGCGCAACAAAACCGGCGTGGCAGTCGCCGCCCCGTGGGTGGAACTCAGCCTCACCGACGCCAGCGGCAGCCCCTTCGCACGGCGCGTCGTGGCACCGGACGCGCTGACACCGGCCATCCGGCAGATCGGCCCCGACGCCGAGCAGTCCCTGTCACTGAGCTTCGCCACCGGCGGCCAACGCGTCAGCGGCTACAACGTCAACATCTTTCATCCCTGACGGCGGGATGATGTGACGGCCGGCGGTGTCGCGTCTGGCGCAGACGGTCGTTGCTCGCCGGCCAGCGCCAGACAGTCAACGCGTAGTCCGGCGATGGGATACGGAATCCAGGGGGGCAAGGTCAACGCGTTCCGCGCAGCCTTAGATCGGCTCCAACAACCAAGCCCATCCGCTGCTCGGCATCAGCCCAGCGCCAGCTTCGCCAGCATCGCCGCTTCGGTGCCGGCATCCCAGAACAAGGGGTAGAGGCTGCGCGTCGTCGCCAGCAGCTCCGGGCGGCCGCCCAGCAATGCAATCTGCTCGCGGGCCGTCGTGAACTCGAAACTCATCAACACGGCCGGCGCGTTCACCCGCGGGTTGTGGCGCGCGGTCGTGTAGGGGAGCAGCCCCAGCCAGCGGCGATAGAACGCCACATGACGCGGATTGACCTCGATGACCAGCCGCGCCACGTGCGCACGGCGATGAGCATGCAGGTAGCCCAGATGGAAGATCTGCGCCAGTACCCGCTTGGGCTCGTGGGCATGCTTGTCGACGGCCAGGCCGCCAAACTCGCACAGCGACACGCCTGACGCGCGCCATTCGGCCAGCTCTTGCTTGAAGAGAGCGTCGGCATGCAGGCCGCCTTCACCGTCGAATCGCACGGACAGCGTGCCGATGATGTCGCGGCCATCGCTGGCGGTGCACACGATGTCACCCGCCTCGCTGCGGCTGCTGTACCGCTCCCGAGGCACCGCCAGTCCGCGATCGCCGTAGCGGCGCTCCACCAGCTCCAGCGCATCACCCGCCAGTGAACCGAAGTCACTGTTCAACTCCAGCGGCGGCCCGCCAAAGGGGTTCAGCGGCTCACGCCGGCGTTCCTTGAAGATCGGGATCATCGACTCACATCCTTTGACGCCTAACTCACCGAGCCGCGGAGTCTAGAGATGTGGCGGTGACTTTCTCACTTGAATTTCACAGTTTGATACATGTGCATCGTGCGGAACGGGATTGCACCCGGCGTCGAACTGTGCAAGGGCGCAAAGACAGGGCACGCGGCCGCGTGCCCTGGGCCGCGCCACTCAGGCGGCGTAGCGGCCGGCCAGGCGGTTCATGTTGCCCAGCGACAGGCGATGCATCTCGATCAGCGCGATCAGGCCGTTGCGATGCAGTTCCAGCACCTTGGCATCAGGCAGCTCGCTGTACTTCTTTTCGTCCAGCGCCAGGAAGCCTTCGACATCCAGCTTGTCGCCGTTGGGCAGCGTGGCCTCGAAGCGCATGTCCTGCAGCAGATCCAGATCGGACAGCAGCGCGCAGATCAGGCGGGTGCGCTCCGCTTCCTGCTCGAAGTTCTCGAGGAAGTTGCGCGCATTCAGCAGGAACTCGGTCGGCTCGCCATCCTTGAACAGCGCCTCGCCGGTGGTTTCGTTGAAGGCGGTCCACTTGTTATCGAAGCAGACGGCGAGGTTGTTGGCATTGCCATCCAGGCGGGCCATCGCGAACGGGTAGCGGCGCACATAGGCCGGCACATAGTTGGCCGTCCACTTGTCGCCTTCGACGAACAGGTTGGAGCCCGGCTTCAGGCCCAGCACGGCCAGCGGCGCCACGGCCTGCTTGCCGGCGGCGTCCGGCTCGCCGGCGCGCACGAACACGACCGGGAACTCCTTGCAGGCATCGGCGAACTCGACGGCGGCCAGGAACACCGAGTTCTGGTCGGCCACGCGGCTCACGACCGGCTGGGCCGTGTCCAGCTTCAGGTTCTTGTGGGCTTCACGGTCCAGCGGCTGCAGCTCGCCATACATCGGGGGGTTGCTCATGATTCTTTCTCTCCAGGTTCGGCCAGACGACTGGCCAGCACTTTGTCCACACGCTTGCCGTCGAGGTCCACGACCTCGAATCTCCACGCGTCCCACTCCACCACATCGGTCGTGCGCGGCAAGCGCCCCAGCAGCAGCATGATCATGCCGGCCAGGGTGTTGTAGCGCCCACGGTCCTCCTCGGGCAGTTCCTTCAACGCCAGGCGGTCTTTCAGTTCGGGAACCGGGATCAGGCCATCGATCAGCCAACTCCCGTCCTCGCGCTGCACCGCCCACGCGTCGCCATCGCTGGGAGCGTTGAACTCCCCGGCGATGGCCTCCAGCACGTCGCGCACGGCAATCACGCCCTGCACCTCACCGTACTCATCGACAACAAACACCAGCGGCGCATCCGAGACGCGGAAGTGCTCCAGCAGCTCCATGCCCGACAAGGTCTCGGGCACGAACAGCGGCGCCTCCAGGCCGGCGGTCAGGTCCAGCGGCTGGCCCTCCAGCATGCCGGCCAGCAGCGCCGGTGCATTGGCCACGCCCAGCACGTCACCCAAGCCGCCACGGCAAACCGGATAGCGGCTGAAGCCATGCTCGCGCAACACGGCCAGCACCTCGGCCGGCGTGGCTTCGACGTCCAGCCAGGCAATCTCCGCGCGCGGGATCATCATGGAGCCGATCTGCCGCTCATCCAGCCGGAACACGTTGCGCACCATCTGGTGCTCGTGTTCTTCGATGACGCCCGCGTCCAGGCCCTCTTCCAGGCTCGCAGCGATTTCCTCTTCCGTCACGCCACGCGAGCCCTTGTTGCGCAGGCCCAGCACGCCCAGCGTCGCCTCGGTCGAGAAGCTCAGCGTGCGAACCAGCGGCCGCGCCGCGATGGACAGGAAGTTCATCGCCGGCGCCACGAGGCGCGCCACCGTCTCCGGGTAGATCTGGCCAATGCGCTTGGGCACCAGTTCACCGAACACGATGGTCAGCAGCGTGATGATGACCACCACCAGCGCGGTCGCAGCGATGTCGGTCGCATGCGGATTGAGGTGGAAGGTCTCGGTCAGCCACTTGGACAGCGGCCCCGAGAACGCCGCATCACCCACGATGCCGTTCAGCACGCCTATGCCGGTGATGCCGATCTGCACGGTCGACAGGAACTTGGTCGGGTTCTCGTGCAGGTCCATCGCGGCCTGCGCGCCGCCCTCGCCGCTCTCCACCATGACCTGCAATCTGGCCTTGCGGCTGGCGGTCAAGGCCATTTCCGACATCGCGAACAGGCCGTTGAGAAGAATCAGAAAGAGAACGAGAGCGGTATCCATCGAAGGCGCCAGCCCCGGAGTAACCCGAGGTGACGCGCGATCAAAAACGAAGGCCGGGAGACTAGCAGATGGCTGCGACCGCGCCCATCGCCGATTCCCCGAATTCGCACCCACGCCCCGTCGCGCAACAGATCCGGGCACCCCGGCCGCTCGGCCGGGCGCTTAGCATTCGCCTCGATGAACTACCTGATCGGCGACCTCCAGGGCTGCTGCGACGCCTTCGAGCGCCTGCTCACCCGCATCGAATTCTCACCGTCGCGCGACCGTCTCTGGCTGCTGGGCGACCTCGTCAACCGCGGCCCCCGCTCACTCGCGACGCTGCGCCGCCTGGCGGCCCTCGGCGATGCTGCAACCTGCCTGCTGGGTAACCACGACCTGCACCTGCTCGCCGTCGCGCACGGCGTACGCCCCCAGCACCGCAACGACACGCTCGGCCCCATCCTGCAAGCCGACGACCGCGAGTCCCTGCTGGGCTGGTTGCGCCAGCAACGCCTGGCGGTCTTCGAACTCGGCTGGCTGATGGTGCACGCCGGCGTCGTGCCGCAATGGACCCTTGAGGACACCTTGACGCTGGCCGGCGACGTGCAGACCGTGCTGCGCGGGCCCGACCTGCCCGACTTTCTGCACGTCATGTACGGCAACGAACCCTCGCGCTGGCACGCCGGGCTGACGGGCAACGACCGTCTGCGCTTCACCGTCAACGTGCTGACCCGGCTGCGCTTCTGCACCGCCGACGGCGAACTCGACTTCAAGACCAAGGACGGCGCGGGCTCTGCACCACCGGGCTATGCACCCTGGTTCGACGCCCCCGGCCGGCGCACGGCCGGCACGCCCATCGCGTTCGGCCACTGGTCCACCCTCGGCCTGCTGAACCGCCCCGACCTGCTGGGGCTGGACACCGGCTGCATCTGGGGCGGGCAGTTGACCGCCGCGCGGATCGACGGCGCAACGCGCGAGATCATCCAGATCGACTGCGAGCAGGCGCAGAAGCCCGGATAGCGCGCCGTCTCCCGTAGAATGCGCAGCCTCCGGAAGCGTGGGAGAGTGGTTTAATCCAACGGTCTTGAAAACCGTCGAAGGTGTGAGCCTTCCGTGAGTTCGAATCTCACCGCTTCCGCCAGGACATCAATACTGAAGCGCCCAAACGGGCGCTTCTTTGTTTTTTCTACCATCCGCTCCACCCACCGCCGATTGCTCAGGCAACCAGCAAGTTGATGGCACGACAGGTCAGACCGTGGTTGGCACAGCCCGCGCCGGACGAAGCACTTCGAGTGCGTGTATGCGATTGGGCGCCGACCAGCAGAACCCATCAGGGACAGCGAGCTCGTCTCGCATTGAAAGTCCGAATGTACGGGTGCAATCTTTTCTTCGTGCGGCAGTGAACTGGAAGCTTGGCAAACCGGGGGCGTCCATGTACGTCCGGCCAACCCACTCTGAAGCGCCTTGTTGAAACCAGGTTAGTGGGGCGCCTATCCGGAGGTGGCGCGTGCGTGCCGGTGAATGCGCTCTTTACCGGTCGGACTGCTTGGGCACGTCACTACGACCTGCGATAGCACGAACCAAGGGGACCAGAGCCCATATCGGAGTGGCGATGATTGCGATCCAGACCAGCAAGAACACACCTTTTCCGCCGCCGCCGAAGAAGCCCGTCACCATCGCAATCACGAGGACAACTACGGCAATGACGGCGCCCAAAAATAGACGCACGAAAAGCAAACCGATCCCCTGAGCGATTGTTGGAGGATCGTTATGTTCAGGCACTTGTGGTTCCATTTCGTCAGTATGCGTGATGGCGGCTGAGGTCAGCTGGCCCCAGCAGCGCTCCGCTCCAGCGATGCGGTAGCAGTTCGTCCAAGCACCTGGCCGGGTGGGTCGGCAGCAGCCCGCTTGCCCGCACGCAAGCTGCCGGCGAACAGCCAGTTCTGCCGCCCGAGCGCGATGGGCCTGATGCGGTTCTCCACCCAGTTGTTATCAATCGGCAAGTCGCCGTCGTCGAGGTA
>NZ_JBIGIA010000027.1:0-41412 GCF_043555975.1 Pelomonas nitida
CTTCCGCACCTCGGGCAACAGCGGCTGTATCCGCGACCACAGTGCTGCGCTGACTTCCTTCTTGACTGCCATCTTCCTCAGCGGTTCTTGAACTGAGGCAGATGATAAGTTTCGTTAGCGGCTCTAACTCAGGTGATGGAAATCACGGTGTCCGGATGCCTAGGAAACTGCTGTACGCACTGCGTATAGAGTTTGTGGAGCTGCTTCATGGGCTCAGCTGGGAGAACTATGTAATTTCCGAGCCCCCAATAATCGCGGCATAACGGAAGAAGAGCTTGGCCATGGGGTGTCGAAAGCAATGCTGCATTGTCCTCGGCGTCTGACTCCGTGTTTGTCTGGTGGTGCTGTCATCAATCGTGTGTCCCAATGGGTCTTTCGTCCTGACCTGTGCGAAGCATGAGCAAAGACACCGTTACCGCGGTTAGCCAAGATGGCCTGCGCTACCAGTCGAAAGTGGGTGGATCGCCCTTCCTCGGCAGCGGGCACACCCGGTCGTGCTTCAAATGCGGCAAGCACCGCTCGCCAGCCAGCCTGCAGTCCATCCGTCTGCTGGGGCGCAACGAGGTGATCTGCAAGCCCAGCTGCCAGACGCTGCCCTAGCGTCAAGGTCCAAGGGCGCGACTGCGGCGCTCTCGCGGCGCCACATGGCGGCTCGCTGGCGAGTTAGGGGTTTCAGCGAGGCCATCGTCAGTCGAGAGGATGTGGCGGCCCTGGCAGGCCGCCTAAGCTGCGCCGGTCTTGTTTGACTGGGAGCAGCAGATGCCCATTCCATTGATCGCGGCGGCGGTGTCGGCGATCGCGCCGCAGCTGGCCCAGAAAGGACTGGATCTGCTGAGTGGCGTCTTCCGGGGGGCCGTCAACAAGGGCACGTCCGAGATCGCCAACCTCATCCAGGAAAAAACGGGCATCGACATCAACGATGTTGCCGACAACAAGCTGACCGAGACTCAGTGGTCGCAGCTCAAGCAGTTCGAGTTCGAGTACCAGGGCAAGTTGCTGGCCTACCGGCAGCAGAGTGACGCCAACCAGCTGGAGTACGAGCGCATCGCCGCGGCCGATCGGGCCAGTGCCCGGCACATGCAGGAGGCGGCCATCGGCAGCAGCGACCCGTGGGTGCGTCGTTTCATCTACATCTACGCCAGCGTGCTGACGCTGCTGACCTTCATCTTCATCTTCTGGGCGGCGTTCGTTCACCAATACACCGCAGAGAACAAGGACGCCTCGCGTGTCATCGACACGGTGCTGGGCTTCCTGCTGGGCGTGTCGCTGTCGGCGATCATCCAGTACTTCTTCGGCTCCAGTGCGGGCAGCAAGGCCAAGGACGAGAAGATCGGTCAGCTCGGTGACGCGATTCGCGCGCAGAGCGTGGCCATGATGGCCGAGCAGGACGGTGACCAGGGGGCCAAGCCATGACGGACCTCGTGCGCGAGCAATCGGTCTTCCTGTTGCATGTCTGCGAGCTGGTCAAGAAGGCCGGCGAGCTGGGCTTCTCGGCGTCGGCGGGCGAGCTCTACCGCACGCCCGAGCAGCAGGCGCTGCACGTCAAGAACGGCCGCAGCACGACCATGGCCAGCCAGCATCTCAAGCGCCTGGCCATCGACCTGAACTTCTTTCGCGATGCACCCGACGGCCGGCCGATGCTGATCTCCGATGTGGAGACGCTGCGCCCCATCGGGCAGTACTGGGAAAGCCTGGACACGGCCAATCGCTGGGGCGGCAACTGGACGACGTTCAAGGACACGCCGCACTTCGAGCGACGCGAGGCGACGTCGACCGCCGCCGTGGCGGCCGCCGCTGCACAGGCGCCGGCGGGCAGCGGCTCGCGCGGGCGCGGCCTGACGACCGGGGCCGTCGGCGCCCAGTGCAGCAACGCGCGGGACGATGTCGAGACCGTCCAGCAGCTGCTGAATCTCTGCGGGGCTGCGGGGCGGGTGGCGCTCGCCGACGGTCCGCTGAAGGCGGACGGCGCTTTTGGCCAGAAGACTCTGGACGCCATCATGGCCTTCCAGCGCAGCGCACTGGGGCTGGGTGCGCCCGATGGCCGTGTGGACGCCAACGGCGCAACGCTGCTGAGCCTGTGCGAGTCGCTGCCCGCGGCGTTGGAGCCGCCCTGGCTGAGCGTGCTGTACCTGCGCGCCAAGGACAGCGACGTGGCGGACTTTTCTCCGCGCATTCGGCAGGTCATGGCCAATCGTCACATCGACACGCCGCTGCGCCAGGCGCACTTCCTGGCCCAGGTGGGGCACGAATCCGGCGAATTCCGGTTCCGTGCCGAGATCGCCAATGGCGAGGCTTACCAGGGGCGGGCAGACCTCGGCAACCTGCAGCCGGGCGACGGCCGCAAGTTCAAGGGGCGCGGCCTCATCCAGCTCACCGGCCGCGCCAACTATGGCGAATACGGCCGCGCCATCGGCCGCGAGGCCGAGCTGCTGGACAAGCCCGAGCTGGTCGAGACGGACGCCGAGCTGTGCGTGGACGTGGCCGGCTGGTTCTGGGCCAAGCGCAACTTGAACACCTGGGCCGATGCTGACGACCTGACCACGTTGACCAAGCGCGTCAACGGCGGCCTCAACGGCATCGACGATCGCCGCCGGTTGCTGGTGCGCGCCAAGGCACTGCTCGGCGTCTGATCGGCCGAGGCCGGCTGGCGGTGCGCCGGCGCAGCGCTGAGCGTCGCCCGGCTCAGGCGCCGGCCACCCTCACGGGCGCCGGGCTCCAGCCACCGCCTAGTGCGCGGATCAGCCCGACCGTCGCCTGGTATTGCGCGGAGCGCACCTGCAGCGCCGAGCGGCGGTTGGCCAGCTCGCTGCGGCGGGCGTCCAGCAGTTCCAGCTGGCTGATGAAGCCATTGCGGTAGCGGGAGTCCGACAGCTTCAGCGCCTGGCCGGCTGCGGCCACGGCGCGCTCGCTGGCTTGCTCCTGGGCCTGCAGCAGTGACAGTGCGCCGAGCTGGTCCTCCACGTCCTTGAGCGCCAGCAGGAACTGCTCGCGGAACGCGATGGTGCTGCCGTCCAGTGCCGCCTTCGCGGCGTTGACGCCGGCCTCGCGGCGGCCGCCGTCGAACAGCGGCAACGCGCCCAGCAGGCCGACGCCCCAGGTGCTGGCGCCGCTCTTGAGCAGGTTGCTCAGCTCGTTGGACACGCCGCCCCCTTGGGCCGTCAGCTGAAGGCTGGGCCACCAGGCGGCGCGCGCCTCGCCCACGCGGGCCTGCGCGGCCTCCAGCTGGCTGCGTGCGGCGGCCAGGTCGGGGCGGCGCTGCAGCAGCTCGGAGGGCAGGCCGGCCGGCACGGTGGGCAGCGCCGTGCTCCAGGTGGTGGGCTTCAGGCTGAACCCGGACGGCGCCTCGCCGACGAGGACGGCCAGCGCCGTCTCCAGCTCGATGCGCCGCCGGTCCAGCGACAGGGCCTCGGCCTCGTTGGCGGCCAGCTCGGCGCGCACGCGGGCCAGGTCCAGGTCGGCCACGTCACCGGCGCGGGCGCGCTTCTCGGTCAGGGACAGCGTTTCGCCGTAGGCCGCCACCGTGTCGCGCACGAGGTCGCGTTCGGTGTCCAGCGCCCGCAGCGCGAGGTAGCCGCGCGCCACGTTGGCCTGCACCAGCAGCCGCGCATCGGCGAGCAGCTGCTCCCGGGCCTGCACATCCAGTGCGGCCGCGTTGCGCTCGTGCAGCAGGCGGCCGCCCAGGTCCAGCTCGTAGGCCAGGTTGAGGCCGGCGCTGTATTGCGTGGCGGGCTGCGGCACCAGCTGGCCCGGGGTGGACGAGCGGCCGGCGCCGGCCGACGCGCCCAGCTGCGGCAGCCGGGCGGCCTGCGCCGTTCCCAGCGCCGCGCGGGCCTGTGCCAGCCGGGCGGTTGCCGCCTGCACGGTTGTGTTCGCCGCCATCGCGCGGCCGACGAGGTCGTCCAGCACCGGGTCGGCAAAAGGTTGCCACCAGCTGGCGGTCAGTGCGGCGGCGTCGTTTGTCCCGGTGGCCTTGTAGGCCGCAGGGGCCTGCGGCAGCTGCGACGGGTCGACGGTGCCGACCGAGGCGCAGCCGGCCAGCAGCAGTGCGGTGAAGAGCGAAGTCAGTTGAATCTTCATGATTACTTGCCTCGTTGCGGCAGCGCTTCGATCACGGGTGATGCGGGCTGCGCGTGGGGTGCGGGTGCGGCGGGCGTGGCCACCTGGCCACCGTGGTGGCGCAGCGGGGCGTTGCCGGTCAGGCGGCGCACGATGACGTAGAACAGGGGCGTCAGGAACAGGCCGAACAGCGTCACGCCGATCATGCCGGCGAACACCGCCACGCCCATGGCCTTGCGCATCTCGGCGCCGGCGCCGGTGGACAGCACCAGCGGCAGCACGCCCATGACGAAGGCCATCGACGTCATCAGGATGGGCCGCAGCCGCAGCCGCGCCGCCTCCAGCGCCGCCTGGATGGGTGAGCGGCCGGCGAACTCCAGCTCGCGGGCGAACTCGACGATCAGGATGGCGTTCTTGGCCGACAGGCCCACGAGCACGATGAGGCCGATCTGCGTGAACACGTTGTTGTCGCCGTGGCTGAGGTAGACCCCCGCCATCGCCGCCAGCAGGCCCATGGGCACGATCAGCAGGATGGCGATGGGCAGCGTCAGGCTTTCGTACTGCGCGGCCAGCACCAGGAACACCAGCAGGAGAGCCAGCGGGAACACCCAGACGGCCGAGTTGCCGGCGATCTTCTCCTGGTAGGTCAGGTCGGTCCATTCGTAGCCGATGCCCGGGGGCAGCGTCTCGGCGGCGATGCGCTCCACGGCAGCCTGCGCCTGGCCCGACGAGAAGCCGGGTGCGGCACCGCCGTTGATGTCGGCGGACAGGAAGCCGTTGTAGCGCAGCGCGCGCTCGGGGCCGAAGCTGGGGTTGACCTTCATCAGCGCCGACAGCGGCACCATCTCGCCGGTGGCGGAACGCACCTTCAGCGCACCGATGTCCTCGGCGCGGGCGCGGAAGGGGGCGTCCGCCTGCACGCGGACCGAGTACGTGCGGCCGAACTTGTTGAAGTCGTTCACGTACAGGCTGCCGAGGTAGATCTGCATCGTGTCGAACACGTCCGTCACGGCCACGCCGAGCTGGCGGGCGCGGGTGCGGTCGAGGTCGGCGAACAGCTGCGGCACGTTGACCTGGAAGCTCGAGAACAGGCCGGCCAGTTCGGGTGTCTGCATGGCCTTGGCCATGAAGGCCTTGGTGGCCGCGTCCAGCGCCTCGTAGCCCAGGCCGCCGCGGTCCTGCAGCTGCAGCTTGAAGCCGCCCGTCGTGCCCAGGCCCTGCACGGGCGGCGGCGGGAACATGACGATGAAGGCGTCCTCGATCTGGCCGTACTGCGCGTTCAGCGAACCGGCGATGGCGCCGGCCGACAGCGCCGGGGACTTGCGCTCGTCAAACGGCTTGAGCGTCGCGAACACGATGCCGGAGCTGGCGCTGTTCGTGAAGCCGTTGATCGACAGGCCGGGGAAGGCCACGGCGTGCTCGACACCCGGCGTCTTCAGCGTGATGTCGGTCATGCGGCGGATGACGTCCTCGGTGCGGTCCAGCGTGGCGCCGTCGGGCAGCTGGGCGAAGCCGATCAGGTACTGCTTGTCCTGCCCCGGCACGAAGCCCCCGGGCACGGCCTTGAACAGGCCGGCCGTGGCGGCCACCAGGCCCAGGTAGAGCACCATCATCACGGCCTTGCGCGACATCAGCGTCTTCACGCCGCCGCCGTACTTCTCGGAGCTGCGCGTGAACAGGCGGTTGAAGTGGTGGAAGAAGCCGCCCAGCACGCGGTCCATGCCGCGCGTCAGCGCGTCCTTGGGGGCGTGGTGGTCCTTCAGCAGCATGGCGGCCAGCGCGGGCGACAGCGTCAGCGAGTTGACGGCCGAGATCACCGTCGAGATGGCGATGGTCAGCGCGAACTGCTTGTAGAACTGGCCGGTCAGGCCGGTGATGAAGGCCAGCGGCACGAACACCGAGATCAGCGTCAGCGCGATGGCGATGATGGGGCCGGACACCTCGCGCATGGCCTGGTAGGTCGCGTCACGCGGGGACAGGCCGTTCGCGATGTTGCGCTCCACGTTCTCCACCACGACGATGGCGTCGTCCACGACGATGCCGATGGCCAGCACCAGGCCGAACAGGCTCAAGGCGTTGATGGAGAAGCCGAAGACATGCATCACCGCGAACGTGCCGATGATGGACACCGGCACGGCCAGCAGCGGGATGATGGACGCGCGCCAGGTCTGCAGGAACAGGATGACCACCAGCACCACCAGCGCCACGGCTTCCAGCAGCGTATGGATGACGGACTCGATGGACGCGCGCACGAACTGCGTCGGGTCGTAGACGATGGTGTAGTCCACACCCTCGGGCATGGCGGCCTTCAGCTCGGCCATCGTGGCGCGCACGTTGGCGGAGATGTCCAGCGCGTTGCCGCCCGGTGCCTGGAACACCGGCACGGCCACGGCGGGCTTGTTGTCCAGCAGCGAGCGCAGCGCGTACTCGCTCGCGCCCAGCTCCAGCCGGCCGAGGTCACGCAGCCGCGTGACGGCGCCGTTCGCGCCGGTCTTCACGATGATGTCGCCGAACTCCTCGACCGTCTGCAGGCGGCCCTGGGCGTTGACCGACAGCTGCAGGTCGATGCCCTGCAGTCCGGGCGACGCGCCCACCACGCCGGCTGCGGCCTGCACGTTCTGGCTGCGGATGGCGGCCACCACGTCGCTGGCCGACAGGCCGTGCTCGGCGACCTTCTGCGGGTCCAGCCAGATGCGCATGGAGTAGTCGCCCGAGCCGAACAGCTGCACCTGCCCCACGCCGGGGATGCGCGCGAGGCGGTCCTTCACGTTCAGCACCGCGTAGTTGCGCAGATAGGTCATGTCGTAGCGCTCGTTGGGCGACGTCAGGTGCACGACCATGGTCAGGTCGGGGCTGCTCTTGACGGTCGTCACGCCCAGGCGCTTGACCTCCTCGGGCAGCCGCGCCTCGGCCTGCGAGACGCGGTTCTGCACCATCTGCTGGGCCTTGTCGGGGTCGGTGCCGAGCTTGAAGCTGACGGTCAGCGTCATCAGGCCATCCGTCGTGGCCTGGCTGCTCATGTAGAGCATGTTCTCGACGCCGTTGATGGCTTCTTCGAGCGGCGTGGCCACCGTCTCGGCAATGACCTTGGGGTTGGCGCCCGGGTACTGGGCGCGGACGACGACCGACGGCGGCACGACATCGGGGTACTCCGAGATCGGCAGCGCACGGATCGACAGCAGGCCGCCGATGAAGATCAGCAGCGACAGCACGCCCGCGAAGATCGGGCGGTCGATGAAGAATTTGGAAAGATTCATGGGTGCTCCTGCGCGAGCGGTGCTGTTTTTCGGCGACAGCACGCCCCCCGCAGGCCGGCTGGACCGGCCCGCAGACAGCGCTCGCGGGTGGGGTTTGGGCTTCTTAGATCAGGAGAGGGATCACGAGGTCTTGGCCGCGGATTGCTGGGCTGCCAGCTCGGGCTTGGCGTTCATCGCCACGTCCTTGGGCGCCAGCAGCGAGCCGGGCCGCACGCGCTGCACGCCGCCGACGACGACGCGCTCGCCGGCCTTCAGGCCCGAGGTGACGACGCGCAAGCCGTTCACGTTGGCGCCGAGCGTCACGTTGCGCCACTCGGCCTGGTTGCCTGCGCCGACGACGATGACGTAACGCTTGTCCTGGTCGGTGCCGACGGCGCGCTCGTTGATGAGCAGGGCCGGCTCGCTGCGGGCCTGGCCCATGCGCAGCTTCGCGAATTGACCCGGGATCAGCTGGCCGTCCTTGTTGTCGAACACGGCGCGCACGCGCAGCGTGCCGCTGCGGGCGTCGACCTGGTTGTCCACCAGTTGCAGCCGGCCGGTCTGCGCGCCGACACCGGCGCTCATCTCGACCGGGATGCGCGACAGGTCGCGGCGGTTGGCGCCGCCGTCGGGCAGGCTGGACAGCGCGTCGCGGACGACCTTCTCGTCGGCGTCGAAGCTGGCGTAGATGGGGCTCACCGACACCAGCGTCGTCAGCACCGGCGCGCCGGCACCGGCCGCCACGAGGTTGCCGGTGGTCACCTCGATCTTGCCGACGCGGCCGGCCACCGGGGCGCGCACCTGTGTGTAGCCCAGGTTGAGCTGGGCCGACTGCAGTGCGGCCTGCGCGGCGCGCAGGTTGGCGGCGGCCTCGCGGGCAGCGTTGTCACGCTCGTCGAAGTCGCGGCGCGCCACGGCACGCTCGTCCAGCAGCGCCTTGGCCCGTTGGGCCTCGCTCTGCGTGAAGGCGACGCGTGCCTGCGCCGCCGTCACCTGGGCTTCGGCCCGGGCCACGTCGGCCTGGTAGGGCGCGGGGTCGATGGTGACGAGCAGTTCGCCGGCCTTCACGAGGCTGCCCTCGCGGAAGTGCACGGCCTGCACGGCGCCCGACACGCGGGCCCGCACGTCGACACGGTCCACGGCCTCCAGCCGGCCGGAGAACTCGTTCCAGGCGGCCACGTCCTGCGCGACGACCTGGGCGACGGACACCGGCGTGGCCGGCGGTGCGGTGGGGGCCGGGTCGGCCTGGGCGGTGCCAGCCAGGTGGCCGGCGCCGACGGCACCGAGCAAGACCAGGGCGGCGGCGCCGGCGATGAGGCCGGCGCGGCGATTGAGTTGAGGGATGGGCTTCATTTCTAGGGCTCTCCGAGGGTGCGGGCGGGATGGGCGGGATTCAGTCGGGCAGCGACAGCGCCCGGCGGGCGGCGTCACGCAGGAATTCGTGGATGGGGTTGACGACGGCGGCGGCCTCCAGGTCGGGCAGCGTCAGGTCGCGCGCGGCGCCGCCGTGCTCGCGCAGCGTGGCGGCATAGCGGTGCGATTCGTCGTTCAGCGGGTGGCCGGCCACGCTGAGCACCAGCGCTGGCGCCAGCCCGGCGAGCCGGCTGGCGTTCAGCGGCGTGGCGTAGGGGTGGTCGGCGCGGATGCAGTCACCCAGGTAGGCCTTCCAGCCCTTGGCGTAGATGCACTCCACGCCGCCGCATTCGCCGTCGCGCATGGACGCGCTGCCGAGTTGCGGGTCGAGCATGGGCGACACGAGCAACTGGCCGGCCAGGGCCGGCGCGCGCTGGTCGCGGGCCATCAGCGCCAGCGCGGCGGCGATGTTGCCGCCGGCCTCCTCGCCGCCGACGAACAGCACGGTGTGCGTCGAGCCCGTCAGCTTGGACGGCTTGGCGGCGATGGCCTGCAGCGCGCTGAACGCCGCCGTCAGGCCGGCGGGGAACGGGTGCTCGGGGGCCAGCGGGTAGTCCAGCGCGACGACGTCGGCGCCGGCCTCGGCCAGCAGTTCGCTGCGCCGGCGCGTCGCGTCGATCGAGCCGTCGGTGAAGGTGCCGCCGTGCATCCACAGCAGCAGCGCACGGGTGTCGCCGTCCAGCGGGCGCCGGGCAGCGTAGACATGGGCCACCAGGCCCGGGGCCGGGCCCAGGCGCAAGGTGGCAGGGAGGGCGATCTTGTCCATGGGCCGAAAGATAGAGATTGACGGCCTAGGGATAAACGGGCGCCAGGACGACTCACTTTTCCTTGGCGTGGAACAATCTGAACTTCCCTGCCGTTCTTGGGGGCTTAGCCAGCCCGAATCCCGCCGATGGACCGTCTCACCGCGATGCAAGCCTATGTCCGCGTTGTCGAAGCGGGCACGTTCACGAAGGCCGCCGACTCCCTGGATCTGCCCAAGGCCACCGTCACGCGCCTGATCCAGACGCTGGAAACCCATCTGCGCACCAAGTTGCTGAACCGCACGACGCGCCGCGTCACGGTCACGCCCGACGGCGCCGCGTACTACGAGCGCGCCATGCGGCTGCTGTCCGACCTGGAGGAGCTCGAAGGCAGCATGAACCAGGCGCGCGTCACGCCGCGGGGCCGCATCCGTGTCGATGTGCCGGGCGTCGTGGGGCGCGAGATGATCATTCCGCACCTGCCGGACTTCTATGCGAAGTACCCCGACATCCAGATCGAGCTGGGCGTCAGCGACCGCACCGTCGATCTGGTCAGCGACAACATCGACTGCGTGATCCGCGGCGGGGAACTGACCGACCAGAGCCTGGTGGCCCGGCGCATTGCGGAGTTCCGCTTCATCACTTGCGCCACGCCCGACTACCTGCGCCGGCACGGCACGCCCGCGCACCCGCGCGAGCTGGGCGAGGCGCCGCACCGCATGGTGGGCTACTTCTCGGCGCGCTCGGGCAAGGTGTTGTCAGACACCTTCAAGCGTGGCGAGGAGACGGTGGAGATCGTGGGCAACCACGCCATCGCGGTCAACGATGCGAACGCCTACCTCAATGCGGGGCTGGCCCACCTGGGGGTCGTGCAGGTGACCTGCTTCATGGCGGCGCCGCTGCTCAAGAGCGGCGCGCTGGTGCGCATCCTGGAGGACTGGGATGCCGAGCCGGTGCCGGTGTATGTGGTCTACCCGCCCAATCGACACCTCAGCAGCAAGCTGAGGGTGTTCGTCGACTGGGTCGTCGAACTGATCGGCCGCGAAGCGCTGGGCGGGCTGAAGATGCGCTGCACGGCCGACTGAACGCGGCGGGCGTTCAGGCCTGGGCGTTGCTGGCCGCGCCGGACACGGCCTGACCGAGGTCGTTGGTGGCCACGGCCGGCGCGTTGATGGCCAGCAGCATGCCGGCCGCCAGCGCCGTGACGGCGGTCGCGGCGGTGATCAGCGTGAAAAGGGAGCGGGTGTTGTTGTTCATGGTGACTCTCCTGTGGCGGCAACCTCTTGTTGGAATGGGGCTGCCGATGGGTTCTCACTGTATGAATTGAGCGCCCCGGGAAAAAGCCGGTGGAATAGAACGGCGAGTTGCGGCTGGCGCAACAATCGTGGACAGGGAGCGTTTACATGGGGCGAACAAAAACCGAGCCTGCCGGCCACAACGCGGCGGACTTCGCTTGGCAGCAAGACGACGTGTTTGGCCGTGTCGCCGACCGCTACGACCTACTCTGTGACTTGTTCAGCCTGGGCATACACCGGCTGTGGAAGCGCCGTGTTGCGCGGGTCATCGCACGTGAGCGCTGGACCACGTTGCTGGACGGCGCCACCGGCACGGGCGACATCATCCTGCGCGTGTTGCCAGACGTCGCCGAGCAAGGGCGTTCCATTGTTGCCTCGGATATCAGCTTGAAAATGCTGGCCATCGCGGAGCGTCGGCTGGCGCGGTACCCAGAAGTTGTCCAGCTGCGGCAGCTGGACGCCGAACGCATGCCATCCATCGCCAGTGGCAGCGTCGATGCTTACGCCATTTCATTGGCCTTGAAGATCTGCGATCGGACGCTTGCCATGCAGGAGGCTTGGCGGGTACTCCGCCCGGGGGGACGATTCATCGTGCTGGAAGCCTCTCGAATCCGCTGGGCGCCGCTACACCGGGTCTACCTTGCCTATATGTCGGTGTGCATGCCTGTGCTCGGCTGGCTTGCCACCCGAGGTGACGCATCTGCCTACCGCTACCTGCTCAATGGCATTCGCGACTTTCCCGATGCAGAGGGGCTGGCGCAGGAGCTGACACGCTGCGGCTTCGAAGACGTGAGCTTCGAGCGTTTGTCCCTGGGCATTGTGGCCATCCATACGGCGCGCAAGCCACCGGCCACCGCTGCCTCTCAGTCCGGCTGAACCTTGGCTGCCGGCCGTCCCCGCCCACGTTCTTCCAGCCAGGCCTTGGCTGTCGAGAAGTGCCCGCAGCCGATGAAGGGGCGCGGCGGCTTCAGGGCCGACAGTGGTGACGGGTGGTTGGCCTTGAGCACGAGGTGGTCGTTGCGCGCCGCCTCGATCAGCGGCGCCTTGGCCTGGGCGTAGTTGCCCCACAGCATGAAGACCTTGGGCGCCGGGTCCTCGGCGGCCGCCCGGATGAGGGCGTCCGTCAGCGCTTCCCAGCCTTGGCCCGCGTGGCTTGCGGCCTGGCCGTCCTCGACGGTCAGCACGGCGTTCAGCAGCAGCGTGCCGCCCTCGGCCCAGCGCACCAGGCTGCCGTTGGGCGGAAAAGGCTTGCCGAGGTCGCGCTGGATCTCCTTGAAGATGTTGCGCAGGCTGGGCGGCAGGGGCACGCCTTCGGGCACGCTGAAGGACAGGCCCTCGGCCTGGCCGGGGCCGTGGTATGGGTCCTGCCCCAGGATGACGACGCGGGTCTGGGACAGCGGCGTGAGTGTGAGCGCGCGCAGCGGCTCCGGCGGGTAGATCGTGGCGCCGGCGGCGTGGCGCTCGGCCAGGTAGGCCAGCAGCTTCTGCCCGACGGGCGAGGCGGCCCAGGCGTCGACGACGGGGCGCCAGTCGGTGTCCGGCAGATTCAGCGGGAAGTTCATCCGAACAGCGTCGCCAGCGCGGCGCCAGGGTCCGGCGCGCGCATGAACGTCTCGCCGACGAGGAAGGCGTGCACGTTGGCGTCGCGCATGCGCTTCACGTCGGCCGCGCCGAGGATGCCGCTCTCGGTCACCAGCAGCCGGTCCGCCGGCACGCGGGGCAGCAGGGCGAGCGTGGTGTCCAGCGTCACGTCGAAGGTGCGCAGGTTGCGGTTGTTGATGCCCAGCAGCGGCGTCTTCAGCGTCAGCGCGCGGTCCAGTTCGTCGCCGTCGTGCACTTCCACCAGCACGTCCAGCCCGATGGCGTGGGCGGCGGCTTCGAGGTCGGCCATCTGCGAGTCGGCCAGGCAGGCGGCGATCAGCAGGATGCAGTCGGCGCCCATCGCGCCGGCTTCCATGACCTGGTATTCGTCGACCATGAAGTCCTTGCGCAGCACCGGCAGTTCGCAGGCGGTGCGCGCCTGGCGCAGGTAGGCGACGGAGCCCTGGAAGAAGCGTTCGTCGGTCAGCACGGACAGGCAGGCAGCCCCGTTGCGCGCATAGCTCTCGGCGATCTGCGCCGGGTTGAAGTTCTCGCGGATGACGCCTTTGCTGGGGCTGGCCTTCTTGATCTCGGCGATGACGGCCGCGCGCCCGGCCGCGATGCTGGCGCGCAGCGAGCGCTCGAAGTCCAGCTGCTCGCCGCGACGGGCCTCGGCCTCGTCACGCAGCGAGGCCAGCGAGCGCTTCGCCTTGGCCGCCGCGACCTCTTCCCACTTGACCTCGACGATGCGGTTGAGGATGTCAGACATGGTGCCCCTCGTTCGGTGAGTACACCTTTCGGCCTTGCAGGCCGCGCAGCAGCGACAGCTGCAGCCCTTCTGCAGGCACAGCAAGTCCACAGGACTTGCCGTGTCCGGCCTCAGCCCCCGAGGGGATGCGGGCCGGCTTGGGGGCGGCCCGGCGCTCGGCCCGCCGCGTCTTCCTGCAGAAGCCGCTCATGCCTTGCTCCCGAGGTCTTGCGTCACCTTGACGAAGCTGTCCAGCTTGGCGCGTGCGGCGCCGCTGTCCAGCGCCGCGCGGGCGCGGCCCACGCCGTCGGCGATGCTGGCGGCGACGTTGGCCGCGTACAGCGTGGCGCCGGCGTTCAGCAGCACGATGTCGCGCGCCGGGCCGCTGTGCCCGTCCAGCACGCCCAGCAGCATCTGGCGCGACTGCTCGGGGCCTTCGACCTTTAGGCTGCGGTTGCTGGCCATCTGGAAGCCGAAGTCTTCGGGATGGATCTCGTACTCACGCACGGCGCCGTCCTTGAGTTCGCCCACCAGCGTCGTCGCGCCCAGGGAGATCTCGTCCATGCCGTCCTTGCCGTAGACCACCAGCGCGTGCTCGGCGCCCAGGCGTTGCAGCACGCGCACCTGGATGCCGACGAGGTCGGGGTGGAACACGCCCATCAGGATGTTGGGCGCGCCGGCCGGGTTGGTCAGCGGGCCCAGGATGTTGAAGATGGTGCGCACGCCCAGCTCCTTGCGCACCGGCGCGATGTTCTTCATCGCGGGGTGGTGGTTGGGCGCGAACATGAAGCCGATGTCGCACTCGGCGACCGAGGCGGCCACCTGGCGCGGCGTCAGCTGGATGTTGGCGCCCAGCGCTTCCAGCACGTCGGCACTGCCGGTCTTGCTGCTCACGCTGCGGTTGCCGTGCTTGGCCACCTGCGCGCCGGCCGCCGCGGCCACGAACATCGAGCAGGTCGAGATGTTGAAGCTGTGCGCGCCGTCGCCGCCGGTGCCGACCACATCGACGAGATGGGGCTGCGGCGCCAGCGGCACCTTGTTGGAGAGTTCGCGCATCACCTGCGCGGCGGCGGTGATCTCGCCGATGGTTTCCTTCTTCACGCGCAGGCCGGTCAGCAGCGCGGCGGCGATGACGGGCGACATCTCGCCGGCCATGATGCGGCGCATCAGCGTCAGCATCTCGTCGTGGAAGATCTCGCGATGCTCGATGACGCGGGTCAGGGCTTCGGTGTCGGTGATCGGCATGGCTCAGCTCTTGTTGAAAAAGTCCGCCGCGACGGCGATCGCGTGCTCGATGCCTTCGGCATCCACGTCGAGGTGGGTCACGAAGCGCAGGCCGATGAGGCCGGTGGCCAGCACGCCGTGCGCCTTCAGGTGCGCCAGCAGCGCCGGGGTGCGGCCATCGCTGACTTGCGCGAAGACGATATTGGTCTGCGGTGGCGTGACCGTGACACCCGGCAGCGCGGCCAGGCCTTCGGCGAGGCGCCGGGCCAGCCGGTGGTCGTCGGCCAGGCGGTCGACGTGGTGGGTGAGCGCGTGGTCGGCGGCTGCCGCCAGCAGCCCCACCTGGCGCAGCCCGCCCCCCACCATCTTGCGCACGCGCAGCGCCCGCTGGATCAGCTCGCGCGAGCCCACCAGCATGGAGCCGATGGGTGCGCCCAGCCCCTTGCTGAAGCAGATGGAGACGGAGTCGAAGTCCCGCGCCAGTTCGGCCGCCGGGCGGCCGGAGGCGACCGCGGCGTTGAACAGCCGGGCGCCGTCCAGATGTGTGGCCAGGCCGCGCGAGTGGGCCAGCGCGCAGGCCTCGGCCACGTAGCTGGCCGGCAGCACCTGGCCGCTCCAGGTGTTCTCCAGCGCCAGCAGGCGGGTGCGCGCGAAGTGCGGGTCGTCGGGCTTGATGGCGCCGGCGATGTCGTCCAGCTTGATGGTGCCGTCGGGCTGGTTGGGCAGCGGCTGGGGCTGGATGCTGCCCAGCACGGCGGCACCGCCGCCTTCGTAGCGGTAGGTGTGGGCCAGCTGGCCGACGATGTACTCATCGCCGCGGCCGCAGTGGGCCAGCAGGCCGCACAGGTTGCTCTGCGTGCCGCTGGCCATGAAGAGCGCGGCTTCCTTGCCCAGCAGGGCGGCCACGCGTTCCTGCAGCGCGTTGACGGTCGGGTCGTCACCGAAGACGTCGTCGCCGACCACGGCGCGGGCGATGGCCTCGCGCATGGCGGCGGTGGGTTGGGTGACCGTGTCGCTGCGCAGGTCGACCACGGCAAGGCCTGTCTGGGCGCTGGACGGCAAGGGCGCGTAGTCAGTCATTGCAGCGGGCTCTCAGATGGGGTGCGCAGGCCGAGCGCCGGGCCGCCCCAAGCCGGCCCGCGGGCGATGTGCGCGCGGCTCGATGCCGCGTGCATCGCCGTCCCCGCGGGGGACCGACTGGGCTTGCCGGCGCTCAGCCGGGCGAGACCGGGCGAGGGGCTCATTTCAGCTCCAGGAAGTTGCGCAGCATCGCGTGGCCGTGCTCGCTGAGGATGGACTCGGGGTGGAACTGCACGCCCTCCATCGGCGTGGCCGTGCCGGCCAGCTCGCGGTGGCGCACGCCCATGATCTCGCCGTCCTCGCTGCGCGACGTGATCTCCAGCACCGCCGGGCAGGTCGCTTCCTCGATGACGAGGGAGTGGTAGCGGATGACGGAGAAGTCCCGGGGCAGGCCCGTGTAGACGCCGCGCTGGTCGGTCGTGATGGTGCTGGCCTTGCCGTGCATCTGGCGCTGCGCGCGGATGATCTTGCCGCCCAGCGCCTGGCCCATGGACTGATGGCCCAGGCACACGCCCAGCAACGGCTTCTTGCCGAGGAAATGCTGGATGGCCTCCACGCACACCCCCGCTTCGTTGGGCGTGCAGGGGCCGGGCGAGAAGACGATGTGGTCCGGGTTCAGCGCGGCCATCTCGGCCACCGTGATCTCGTCGTTGCGCGCCACCTTCACGTCGGCGCCCAGTTCACCGAAGTACTGGACGATGTTGAACGTGAAGCTGTCGTAGTTGTCGATCATCAAGAGCATGTCAGGCCTCCCGCCGGGCCGTCCCAAGGGAGGCCAGCCCCCGTGGGGGGCAGTGAACGAAGTGAACGTGGGGGCGCATCAGAACCCCTCCTCGACGAGTTCAGCGGCGCGCAGCAGGGCGCGGGCCTTGGCTTCAGTCTCTTGCCATTCCAGTTCGGGGACGGAGTCCGCCACGATGCCCGCCGCCGCCTGCACGTACAGCATGCCGTTCTTGACGATGCCGGTGCGGATGGCGATGGCCAGGTCCATGTCGCCGGCAAAGCTGAGGTAGCCGCAGGCGCCGCCGTAGATGCCGCGCTGCACGGGCTCCAGTTCGTCGATCAGCTCCATCGCTCGCACCTTGGGCGCGCCGCTGAGCGTGCCGGCCGGGAAGGTGGCCTTCAGCACGTCCAGCTGACCGACCTCGGGCCGCAGCGTGCCCTCGACGTTAGAGACGATGTGCATGACGTGCGAGTAGCGCTCCACGTCGAAGGCCTGTGTGACCTGGACGCTGCCCGTGCGCGCGATGCGGCCGATGTCGTTGCGCGCCAGGTCGATCAGCATCAGGTGCTCGGCGCGCTCCTTGGGGTCGGCCTTGAGCTCGACTTCGAGCTGCTGGTCGCGCTCGGGCGTGCTGCCACGTGGGCGGGTGCCGGCCAGCGGGCGGATCGTGACCTTGCGCGAGCCGTCGCCGCCATGCTCCTCGCGCACCAGGATCTCGGGGCTGGCGCCGACGACCTGGAAGTCGCCGAAGTCGTAGAAGTACATGTAGGGGCTGGGGTTCAGCGCCCGCAGCGCCCGGTACAGCGAGATGGGCTCGGCCTTGTAGGGCTTGGCCAGGCGCTGGCCGATGACGACCTGCATCAGGTCGCCGGCGGCGATGTATTCCTTGGCGCGCTCCACGGCGGCCATCAGCTCGGCCTTGGAGAACTCGCGCTGCACGGCGTGCGACTCGCTGCGCGGCACACGCGGCACGCTGACGGAGTAGGTCAGTTTGTCGCGCAGCGCGCTGAGGCGCTTGGTGGCGCGGAAATACGCCTCGGGCTGACGCGGGTCAGCCCAGACGATGAGGTAGAGCCGGCCCGACAGGTTGTCGATGACCGCGACCTCCTCGGTCAGCAGCAGCAGGATGTCGGGCGTGCCGAGGCCGCCGTCCTTGCGGGTCTTGGCCAGGCGCTTCTCGATGGCGCGCACCGCCTCGTAGCCGAAGTAGCCGGCCAGGCCGCCGCAAAAGCGCGGCAGGCCGGCCGGGATCTTGGGCTTGATGCGCTCCTGGTAGGCGGCGATGAAGTCCAGCGGGTTGGCATCCACCGACTCGACGACGACGCCGTCGGTGACGACCTCGCACAGCGTGCCGGTCGCGCGGATCAGCGTGCGGGCCGGCAGGCCGATGAACGAGTAGCGCCCGAAGCGCTCGCCGCCAACCACCGACTCC
Source organism: Pelomonas nitida (assembly GCF_043555975.1). Lineage (NCBI taxonomy): Bacteria > Pseudomonadati > Pseudomonadota > Betaproteobacteria > Burkholderiales > Sphaerotilaceae > Roseateles > Pelomonas nitida. Next base: position 17,533 of record NZ_JBIGIA010000027.1, read on the forward strand.
AGCAGGAAGCTGTTGCGGCCAGGGCCGGCGCCGGCACAGAGCTTGAGGTAGAGGGACAGCGGGGTTTCGAGATCCGCAAAGGCCTCGCTGATCAGCGGGATGCGGTTGTAGCCTTCGGCGGCCAGGCTCTGGAATTCGATTTCGGTGATCACGTCGTCAAACCTTGAAAGGGCGATTTCAGGGCTTGGCGTGCCACCCGGCGAACAGCGGGCAACGCGTAGGAGTGCGCGTCAGGGCGCGCCAAGCGGCATCAGGCGGAGAATGACCAGCGACGCCAGGGCCAGGCTCCCCGGTCGCTCGACCCCGTGATGTGCTTGCGCGTGATGAACATGATCGGTTCAGTGTATCAGCGGGGTCAGGGCCGTGTCGGGCCATACTCCGGCAAACGTAAACGCCGCCATCGCGGCATAACAATGGAGTGAGACATGCGCGTATTTCTTGCCGCGGGCCTGCTGGTCGCCGCGGTTTTCGGGGGCGGCGACGCCAAGGCGCAGGCCATCGAAGTGGCCAATGTGCGGTATGAGTCGTCGGTCGATCTGGCCGGGCAGAAGCTGCAGCTCAACGGGGCGGGCATTCGCTACAAGTTCGTCGTCAAGGTCTACACGGCCGGGCTGTACCTGACGCAGCACGCCGGCACGACGCAGGACGCCCTGGCCGCGCCGGGCCCCAAGCGCATCGAGATCCACATGCTGCGCGACATCGATGGCAACGAGCTGGGCAAGCTGTTCACGAAGGGCATGGAAGACAACGCCACGCCGGGCGAGTTCGCGAAGTGCATCAACGGGGTTCTGAAGCTGGGCGAGGTGTTCGCCAACCGCAAGAAGCTCAGTTCGGGGGATGCCTTCTCCGTCGACTACGTCCCCGGTGTCGGTTCGGCGCTGCTCGTCAATGGCAAGAGCGTGCTGACCGAACCCATCAAGGAGCCCGAGTTCTTCTCGGCCTTGCTGCGCATCTGGCTGGGCAACAAGCCGGCCGACGATGGCCTGAAAGACGCCCTGCTGGGCATCAAGCGGGGCGCGCCGCGCCGTTGAGGCGGATGGCGTCCAGCCGGCCCACATGCTGCTGGGCCGGCACGGCGCGGATGTCCTCGCCGTGGTTGTAGCCATAGGTCACCAGCACCAGCGGGCAACCGGCGGCCCGGGCGGCTTCGGCATCGTTGCGCGAGTCGCCCACCATCCACGTCGCTGACGGCGGCGTGCCGAGGGCCTCGCAGGTCTTCAGCAGCGGCAGCGGATCGGGCTTCTTGCGCTCGAAGCTGTCGCCGCCAAACACATGCGTGAAAAACCCGTCCAGCCCCTTGAGGCGCAGCAACTCGCGCGCCGGGGCGACGGGCTTGTTCGTCAGCACGGCCAGCGGCAAGCCTTGCGCCTGCAGCAGGGCCAGGCCCTCGACGACGCCGGGATACACGGCCACGTGCTTGCCGTTCACCGCCGCGTAGTGCTGCTGGTAGCGCGCCCAGGCCCGGTCGAACAGCGCGGGATCGCCGCCCACATGAGCCAGCGTCTGGCGCACGAGGTGCTCGCCGCCACGGCCGATGGTGTGCTCGACGAACTCGCGGCCCACGGCTGGCAGCGAGAAGTCGGCCAGCGTCAGGCCCAGCACGGCGACGAAGTCACCCAGCGTGTCCACGAGGGTGCCGTCGAGATCGAGGATCAGCGCGCGTGGTGCGGCAGGGGTCGAGTGAATAGCGCTCAAAAGTCAGAAACAGAGTTCAAGAAATCTGCCCGCATCGTCCCACCCCGCCGCGAACAGGGTTCAAACATCAGCAAGGGCGTCTGACGAATCGTAGGTCCCCCGGGGATCTGCGCACCGTTCATGTCGGCGCCGTTGGCAGGCAAATCGAGCGGAACGGCAGGTCGGTGGCCATGGCAGCACCAGGCTGGGTGCTGCCGTTCTCGATGGCCCTCGCCGCTGGCAGCTATCGACCCATGTGCGACATTCTCGTCGCCTGATCCGACACCTCAAAGCGGACGCTGCCAGCCCGCTGGAATCAGTTGGCCGAATGCACGATTCCCAAGCCGTTTGCGAGCGCATCTGCAACGACGGCTTTGCAAGCCTGCTCGTCTTCGATCAGCAGAAATCGCTTCGTCACTGTGTTGATGAGACTGTGCCGAACCTCTTGAGCCGGTCGAACTTCCACCTTCAATCCCACCGACTCGCACTTCAGGCGCAGTTTCCTGGCCACCGAACTCTCGTGCACGCCCAGAGAGAACGTGCGTAAGCCCCTCAGTTGCTTTAGAACATCTGAAGCAGGCAAAGCCTTGAGGGACGCACACACCGACCGGAGCGCCTTGACTTCGTTGAGAGTCGGCCCATGGACGGCGAACGCGACCGATACTTCTGCCTCATCTCGCGTGTGCTCCAGCACGGCCCAACCAGGCTCGGTGCCATCCCAAAGGTAGTTGTGTTTGGAGGGCGCGCTCATATGCATTACGGGCAATCAGACTTCAATTTGCAACCGCTTGCGGCAGCGAGTTCAAATTCATATCGGCCTGAAAGACATCAGGCCGAGTTCATCGAGCAGATGATCTGGCACGAATCCAAGCTGACACGTTGAACACCAAAAGCCATTGACGAAGTCAGAACCTAGATCGCCGACGGCCGCTGCATCGACATAGGCCAGGCCCTTCGGCAATGCATGCTGCTTTCGGACAACAGTTGCATCCTATCGGCACCGGGGACAAACAATCCTCGGTACCGCTGCGGCAAGCCCTTCCTGATGCTCGGTCAAGGTTGCGGCCCGGCCGGTGGCTTGCAACCAAACGTCTTTGGCTTCAGCAACCGAAAGTCCGAAAACTTCGCGGACAGCCTTGATGGCCGCTAGCGGATCGCGCGTCTCGTCATACACCTCTCGGAAGAGCTTGTGCGGTGTAGATGCCATTCGAATAGGCTACCTGAAAGCCGCCCGTCGCGACCGACCGCTCCTGGCCGGCAGCTGTCTTCCACACTGTGCCGGCTGATCGGAAGCACCCGCTGCAGACCTGCCGTCCGTCCGGCGATGGCGGCTCCAGGCGGGTCAGGCTCATTCGGGCTCGACGAGCCGAGCGGCCGTTTCCATCAGCGCCGCCCATTCGACCGGTGTCGCCGCTTGTGGCCGAACGCATGGCCCAGAGGGCCGCGCCAAAAGGCGGGCGAGCCGGCGGTCAGGCGCGCTCGAAATCGTGCAGCAAGCTCTTCACCTTGGTGGTGATGATGTCCACCGCCGGGCCATTGGCGCCGTGCGGCAGGATCACGTCGGCGTTGCGCTTGGTGGGTTCGATGAACTGCTTGTGCATGGGGCGCACGGTGTCCAGGTATTGCTGCACCACCGACTCGGTGTTGCGGCCACGCTCCGAGATGTCGCGCTGCAGGCGCCGGATGAAGCGCACGTCGGAGGCCGTGTCCACATAGATCTTCAGCGACATCATGTTGCGCAGCTTCGTGTCGTAGAGCGCGAACAGGCCCTCGACGACGATGACTGGGGCGGGCTTCACGGCGATGGTGTCGCTGGAGCGGTTGTCGGCCGCGAAGTCGTACACCGGCATGGCGATGGCCTCGCCCTTGCGCAGCGCGGCCAGGTGTTGCGTCATCAGCGGCCAGTCAAAGGCGTCGGGATGGTCGTAGTTCTGCTTGCGCCGGTCTTCGGGCGCCATGTGGGACTGATCGCGGTAGTAGTCGTCCTGCATCACGACCGCTACTTTCTCGGGCCCGATGGCCGCCAGCACCTGGCGTGTCACCGTTGATTTGCCGCTGCCGCTGCCTCCCGCAACACCGATGACGAAAGGCTTATGAGAGGACTTGGGCATGAGGTAGCGGGGCAGGCAGCGAAAAGGCCTGCCAATTGAGACGGGAACGGGTGAATTATCGGTGGCCCCGGGCGGGCTCCGGGGATGGCGCGGGCCGAGCGCCGCCCTGGGGCAGCGCTCGACGGGCGGCGCCGCGCCGCGAAGGCGCGTGCGTCAGGGCTTCAGAACGCCGTCAGCCTTGAACATCGCCTTGATGCCCCGCACCGCCTGGCGGATGCGGTTCTCGTTCTCGATGAGGGCGAAGCGCACATGGCCGTCGCCGTGGTCGCCGAAGCCGATGCCGGGCGACACGCAGACCTTGGCCTTTTCCAGCAGCTGGCGCGCGAATTCCAGCGAGCCGAGTTCCCGGTACGGCTCGGGGATGCGTGCCCAGATGTACATGCTCGCTTTGGGGCAGTCGACCTGCCAGCCGGCTTCGATGAGGCCTTTGTGGAGCACGTCGCGGCGGCGCTGGTAGCTGGCGGCGATGTCTTTCACGCACTGCTGGTCGCCTTCGAGTGCGGCGATGGCCGCGACCTGCAGCGGCGTGAAGGTGCCGTAGTCGTGATAGCTCTTGATGCGAGCGAGTGCGGCGACGAGGTCGGGGTTGCCGACCATGAAGCCCACGCGCCAGCCGGCCATGTTGTAGCTCTTGCTGAGGGTGAAGAACTCGACCGCCACGTCCTTGGCGCCCGGCACCTGCATGATGCTGGGGGCCACGTAGCCGTCGTAGACGATATCGGCGTAGGCGAGGTCGTGTACGACGAGGATGTCGTGCTTCTTGGCCAGGGCCACGACGCGTTCGAAGAAGCCCAGGTCCACGCACTGCGCCGTCGGGTTGGACGGGAAGCCGAACACCATCATCTTGGGCTTGGGGTAGCTGCCGCGGATGGTGCGCTCCAGCTCGGCGAAGAAGTCCACCTCGCTCGACACCGGAATGGCGCGGATGTCGGCCCCGGCGATGACGGCGCCGTAGATGTGGATGGGGTAGCTGGGGTCGGGCACCAGCACGGTGTCGCCGCGGTCCAGCGTGGCCAGCATCAGGTGGGCCAGGCCTTCTTTCGAGCCGATGGTGACGATGGCTTCGCTGTCGGGGTCGATGTCAACGCCGTAGCGGCGCTGATACCAGTGCGAGATGGCGCGGCGCAGGCGCGGGATGCCTTTGCTGGCGGAGTAGCCGTGCGTGTCGGGCCGCTGCGCGACCTCGGCGAGCTTGGCGACGATGTGCGGCGGCGTGGCCCCGTCGGGGTTGCCCATGCTCATGTCGATGATGTCTTCGCCACGGCGGCGGGCGGCGAGCTTGAGCTCGGCCGTGATGTTGAAGACGTAGGGCGGGAGGCGGTCGATGCGCGCGAAGCGGCGCTTGCCGCCGGAAGCGGAAGACGAAGAGGTCATTGGCTGTGTACGTGAGCGCCCGGAACCGTCCGAGCGACGTGGGCGGCGTGGCGCCGCGCCGGGGCTGAGTCTAGTCCAGCGAATCAGTGAAATTGGTGGTGCGTGAGCCCCTGGCCAGCCGCAATCAAGGCGCAAGCGCGCAGGCGTGTAGGCACCCGGCAAGCGCGTGCAACGCGGAGTGCGGCTGGCCAGGGACTCACCCTTCGGGCAGGGGGCAGGCCGGGCCGGCCGCGTCGTTGCAGCGCTTGCCAAGGCGGCCAGCCTTGGCTGCGCGCTGCGCCTTGCCGCCAGCCCGGCCAGCCCCCTGCGCACCACCGATTTCACTGATTCGCTGGACTAGCCCATGGCGCGGGGTTCCTAGAATGAGGCCAATGACCGCATCCGCCGCCCCCGTCGTCTGCATTGGCGGCTTCAATGTCGACCGCAAGCTGCGCCTGCTGGCGCAGGCCTTGCCAGGCTCGTCCAACCCCTGCGAGGCGCATGAGACGCCAGGCGGCGTCGTGCGCAACGTGGCCGAGAACCTGGCCCGGCTGGGCTTGCCGGTGGCGCTGATCGCGGCCGTCGGCGACGACGCCGGTGGCCGCATGCTGCTGGAGCAGGCGGCCCGCGTGGGCATCGGCACCGAGGCGGTGCTGCGCCAGCGCCGGCAGGTGTCGGACAGCTACACGGCCGTGCTGTCGGCCGACGGCGAGCTGCATCTGGGGCTTGCGGCCATGCCGCTGGTCGAGCGGCTGGACGCCTGGACGCTGGCGCCGAGCAAGGCGATGCGGCGCGGCGCGGCGCTGGTGGTGGCAGACGGCAACCTGTCGCAGGACGTCTGGCCGCTGCTGCTGGACGAGGCCCGAGCGGGCGGCCCGCCGCTGGTGGTGGTGGCGGTGTCCGAGGCCAAGATGGCGCGCCTGCCGCACGATCTTGCGGGGCTGCACCTGCTGATCCTGAATGCCGGCGAGCTGTCCACGGTGGCGGCCGAGCCTGGCGAGGCGCTGGCACGGCTGCATGGCCGTGGCGTGGGTTGCGTCCTGGTGTCTCAGGGCGGTGAAGGCCTGCTGCTGAGCCAGCCCGGCCGCGAGCCGCGTCGCTGGGCGGCGCCGCCGGTCAAGGTGGTCGACGTGACCGGCGCGGGCGACGCGCTGTCCGCCGGCGTCTGCGCCGGGCTGTTGCGCGACCCGCAGGACTTCGACGCCGCCGCACGGCTGGGCCTGGACCTCGCGGCGCTGACGCTGCAGACCGAAGACAGCGTGCACCCTCAACTGACCCCCGACTTCCTTTCGAACCGATGACCGACCTGATCCAGCTCTCGCCCGAAGTCGCCGCAGCCCGTGCGGCCGGCAAGCCCGTCGTGGCGCTCGAATCCACCATCATTGCCCACGGCATGCCCTGGCCGCAGAACCTGGAGACGGCCCGCGAGGTGGAAGACGTCATCCGCGCCGAGGGCGCGGTGCCGGCCACCATCGCCGTCATCGACGGCCGCATCCGCGTGGGCCTGACGAACGAGGAGCTGCAGCAGCTCGCGCAGGCGCCCGATGCGATGAAGCTCAGCCGCCGCGATCTGCCCTACGCCATCGCCACCGGGCGCCTGGGCGCCACGACCGTGGCCGCGACGATGATCTGCGCCCAGCTGGCCGGCATCGAGGTCTTCGTGACCGGCGGCATCGGCGGCGTGCACCGTGGCGGGCACGAGAGCTTCGACATCTCGGCCGACCTGCAGGAGCTGGCGCGCACGCCGGTGGCGGTGGTGTGCGCGGGCGCCAAGTCCATCCTGGACCTGGGCCTGACGCTGGAATATCTCGAGACCCACGGCGTGCCGGTGCTGTCCATCGGCCAGGACAACTTCGCCGCGTTCTTCACGCCCGACAGCGGCCTGCGCGCCGACTTCCGCCTGGACGACGCCGACAGCCAGGCGCGCTTCATCCGCGCGAAATGGGCGCTGGGGCTGGGCGGCGGCGTGGTCGTCAGCAACCCGGTGCCTGCCGCGCACGCCATGCCGCGCGCCGAGATCGACGCGATCACGGCGCAAGCCCTGGCCGAGGCCGACCAGCAGGGCATCCACGGCAAGGCCATCACGCCCTTCCTGCTGGCGCGCATCAAGGCACTGACCGGCGGCCGCAGCCTCGCCACCAACATCGCGCTGGTGAAGAACAACGCCGTGGCGGGCGCCCGGCTCGCACGCGCGCTGCAGGGCGGGCGCTGAGGCTCAGCCGGGGCTGAGCGCCCCATCGCGCAAGTTCGCGCGCACGCTCATGTGGTGAGACGGCGGGGCCTGGGGGGCCACGCCGGCGCCACTGCGGGCGGTTCACACCCAAATCGGCCGAGTTCGTCGCACGGGCGTGGGGGCGGCAACCAGCGAGCAAAACAGCGCGGTTAAGCTGGTCTGTTTTTCTGGTCAACCCCTATTACTTTCAGCAGGCGTGCATGCGAGCGAGCTCTTCCCTGTTTCTTGGTGGCCTGACGCTGGCCCTGCTGGCCGGTTGCGGGCGCGGCGGTGAGGCCGGCGCGTCCGGCGGCGCCACGGCGCCTGCGGCGCAGAACGTCAGCGTCGTGCAGGTGAAGCAGGCGGACGTGCCCATCACCGTCGACGCCAGCGGCACCGTCACCGCGCTGCAGAGCGTGGACCTGCGCGCGCAGACCACCTCGACCGTGGCGCAGGTGCTGGTGAAGGACGGCCAGAACGTGAAGAAGGGCGAGCTGCTGTTCCGCTTCGACGACCGCGCCGACCGGGCCGCGCTGGACAAGGCGCGGGCACAGCTGGCGCGCGACCGCGCGGCGCTGGCCGACCTGGAGCGCCAGCTCAGCCGCGCCCGTGAACTCGTGGCGCAGAACTTCGTGTCGCGCAGTGCGCTGGACACCGCCCAATCCAATCTCGACGGCGGTCAGGCTCTCGTGCGCAGCGACGAAGCCGCCGTGCAGGCCGCGCAGGTCACGCTGGGCTACAACGAGCTGCGCGCGCCCATCAGCGGCCGCGCCGGCATCGTCGGCGTCTTTCCGGGCAGCCTGGTGCAGGCCAGCGCGACGGCGACGCCGCTGGTCAACATCGCCCAGCTCGACCCCATCGCCGTGAGCTTCACGGTGCCCGAGAACCAGCTCGGCGCGCTGCTGGCCGCCACGCGGGCCGGCGCGCTGGAGGTGCAGGCGCTGCCGTCGGCCGGCGCGGCGCGCGGGGCGCCGGTGGTGAAGGGCCGCGTGACGGCCGTGGACAACCTCGTCGACTCGACCACCGGCACCATCCGCGTGAAGGCCGAGTTCGACAACCAGGCCCAGTCGTTGTGGCCGGGCCAGTTCCTGCGCGTGCGCGTCACGCTGCGCACGCTGCAGGGCGTGACGGTGGTGCCGCAGGCCGCGCTCATCATGCGCGGCAACGAGCGCTCGGTCTACGTCGTCGGGCCCGACAACACGGCCAAGCTCGTGCCGGTGCAACTGCGCCAGGCCATGGGCGAGCAGGCCGTGGTGGAGGGGCTGGACGCGACGGCCCAGGTCGTCACCGATGGCAAGCAGAACCTGCGGCCCGGCACGCCGCTGCGCATCCAGGTGGCCGGCGCGGCCGCCAAGACGGCGTCGGGGGCGGGCAAATGAGGAGGACCTGGCCCCCGCTCTGCGCCGATGCCGCCGCCCACGGAGGCCGGGCATGAGGCTGACCGAGTTGTTCATCCGGCGGCCGGTCATGACCGTGCTGCTGAACCTGTCGCTGGTCATCGCCGGCCTGGCGGCGTGGAGCAAGATTCCCGTCGCCGCGCTGCCGTCGTACAACACGCCCATCATCAACGTGGGCGCCTCGCTGCCGGGCGCGTCGCCCGAGACGATGGCCTCGTCCGTCGCGCTGCCGCTGGAGAAGCAGTTCTCAACAATAGCCGGCCTGCAGACCATCTCGTCGACGAACACGCTGGGCAACACCTCGCTGACGCTGGAGTTCGACCCCTCGCGCGACATCGACGCCGCCGCCGTCGACGTGCAGGCGGCGCTGTTCCGCTCGCTGCGCGCGCTGCCGGCGGAGATGACCTCGCCGCCCAACTACCGCAAGGTCAACCCGGCCGACGCGCCGGTGCTGATGGTGGCGCTGACCTCGCCGTCCATCGACCTCACCGAGCTGAACGACTACGCCGAGAACCTGCTGTCGCCGGGGCTGTCGACCATCGACGGCGTGGCCCAGGTGTCCATCTTTGGCCAGAAGCGCTACGCGGTGCGCATCAAGGTGCGCACCGACCTGCTGAACCAGCGCAACATCACGCTGTCGGAGTTGCAGGCGGCCGTGGCTGCGGCCAATGCCAACACGCCGGTGGGTGTGCTGGACGGCTCGCAGCAGACGCTGACCATCCAGGCCAACCGCCAGTTGCGCAATGCCGCCGAGTTCGGCCGCATCGTCGTCGCCTCGCGTGATGGCGCGCCCGTCTTCCTGCGCGAGGTGGCGGATGTGCAGGACAGCGTCGAGACCAGCAAGACCTACTCCACCTACCAGGGCGAGCGCTCCATCGTGCTGGCCATCCAGCGCCAGCCGGATGCGAACACCGTGCAGGTGGTGGACAAGGTCAAGGCGCTGCTGCCGCGCTATGCGGCGCAGATGCCGGCTTCCATCGAGATGCGCACGCTGAACGACCGCTCGGTGTCCATCCGCGAGTCGCTGCACGATGTCTACGTGACGCTCGCGCTGACCGTGGGCCTGGTGGTGCTGGTCATCTTCATCTTCCTGCGCCGCGCGGTGGCCACGCTGATCCCGACGGCCTCGCTGCCGATCTCGCTGATCGGCGCGCTGACCCTCTTGTTCGCGCTGGGCTACAGCCTCGACAACATCTCGCTGCTGGGCATCACGCTGGCCGTGGGCCTGGTGGTGGACGACGCCATCGTCATGCTGGAGAACATCGTGCGCCACGTCGAGGACGGCATGAAGCCTTTCGACGCGGCCGTGCGCGGCGCGCGCGAGATGGCGTTCACCATCCTGTCGATCTCGGTGTCGCTGGTGGCGGTGCTCATCCCCATCTTCTTCATGCCGGGCGTCATCGGCCTGCTGTTCCACGAGTTCGCCGTCGTCGTGGGCCTGTCCATCCTCGTGTCGGCCGTCGTGTCGCTCACACTCGTGCCCATGCTGTGCAGCCGGCTGCTGAAGGCCGACGAGCACCACGAGGACGGCCCGCTCGGCCGGCTGTTCGAGCGCGGCTTCTCGGCCACGCTGGGCGCCTACACCCGCTCGCTGGACCTGGCCCTGCGCCACCGCACCTGGGTGTTGGGCGTGGCGCTGCTGAGCTTCGTCGCGACGGTGTGGTTCTACACGACCATCCCCAAGGGCTTCTTCCCCGAGGAAGACATCGGCCAGATCCAGGCCAGCACAGAGTCGGCGGAGGACACCTCGTTCGCCGCCATGACGCTGCTGCAGGACCGCGTGGCGGCGATCGTGCGCAACGACCCCAACGTGGCGGCCGTCAGCTCGGCCGTCGGCGGCGGCCCGTCGGGCAGCGCCACCAACACGGGCCGCATGTTCATCAACCTGAAGGCGCGCGGCGAGCGCGAGCCCATGGCCAAGGTGCTGGAGGGCATGCGCAAGAAGCTGCGCGCCGTGCCCGGCATCCAGGTCTACCTGCGGCCGGTGCAGAACCTGCAGCTGGGCGGCCGGCAGAGCAAGAGCCGCTACCAGTACACGCTGCAGTCGGTGTCGGCCGGCGAGCTCAACACCTGGGCCGTCAAGCTGCAGGACAAGCTGCGCGGCGACGAGCGCTTCCGCGACATCACCAGCGACTCGCAGATGCGCGGCCTGCAGGCCAGCCTCATCATCGACCGCGAGCGCGCCGCGCTGCTGGGCGTGCAGATGCAGGATTTGCGCAACGCGCTGTACGGCGCGTTCGGCGAGCGCCAGGTGTCCAGCATCTATGCGGAGAGCAACACCTACCAGGTCATCATGGAGGCCGGCGACAGCGATCGCAGCAGCGAGGATGCGTTCGACAAGATCTACCTGCGCGGCAAGAACGGCGCGCAAGTGCCGCTGACGGCCTTCGCCACGGTGCAGCGCACGCTGGGCCCGACGGCGGTGAACCACCAGGGCCAGCTGCAGGCGGTCACGATCAGCTTCAACCTCGCGCCCAATGTGCCGCTGGGTGACGCCACGCAGCAGATCGCCGCCTTCACGCAGGAGCTGCAGCTGCCGCCCAGCATCATCACGAGCTATGGCGGCGACGCGGCGGTGTTCCAGGACTCGCAGGGCGGCCAGCTGCTGTTGATCGGCCTGGCGGTGGCGGTCATCTATGTGCTGCTGGGCGTGCTGTACGAGAGCTACATCCACCCGCTGACCATCCTGGCGGGCTTGCCGTCCGCGGCGGTGGGCGCGCTCGTCACGCTGCAGCTGTTCGGCATGGAGCTGACCATCATCGCCACCATCGGCATCGTCATGCTGATCGGCATCGTCAAGAAGAACGCGATCATGATGATCGACTTCGCGCTGGACGTGCAGCGCAGCCAGGGACTGGCGCCTAGCGAGGCCATCCGGCAGGCGGCCATCCTGCGCTTTCGGCCCATCATGATGACGACGCTGGCGGCGCTGATGGGCGCGCTGCCCATCGCGCTGGGGCTGGGAGCCGGGGCTGAATTGCGCCAGCCACTGGGCCTGGCCGTCGTCGGCGGGCTGATCCTGTCGCAGGCCGTGACGCTCTACATCACGCCGGTCATCTACCTGGCACTGGACCGCTTCAGCGGCAGCGGCCCCGACGTGCGCGAGGTGGCCGACTTCGCGAGCAAGTCGGCCTGATCAGGCGCGCTCGTGGCGGCCTTCGCGGGCCGCTTTGAGCAGGCCGGCCGCGGCACGCTCGAGCATGCCGATGACGGCGTCGAAGCCGGCCGCCGGGCCGAAGTAGGGGTCGGGCACGTCCTGGCCGGCCAGCTCGGGCACGAAGTCGGTCACGAGCCTGATGCGACCGTGCTGTTCGGGTGTGGCCAGACGCCGCAGCGCGACGACATGGTCCACCTCCATGGCCAGCGTGAGGTCGAACCGGGCCAGCAGGTCAGGGTCCACGCGGCGCGAGCGCCATTTGCGCTCCAGCGCGAGCTGGTGCCGGGCCAGTGCCGCCGCGGCGCGCGCGTCCACCGGGCCGCCGCGCGGGTCGGCATGCACGCCGGCCGAGGCGATGGTCTGGAACACCTCACCGAGCCTGGCCTTGAAGATGGCCTCGGCCATCGGCGAGCGGCAGATGTTGGCGGTGCAGACGAGCAGGACGGAGGCCATGGGAGGAACTCAATGGTGCGGGAGGAGCGCCGGGCCGCGCTCGAGCCGGCCCTTGGGCGAGCGGCTCACAGCGCGGCCAGCTCGGCGCGCATCGCGTCGATGACGGCGCGGTAATCGGGCTTGCCGAAGATGGCCGAGCCGGCGACGAAGGTGTCGGCGCCCGCGGCGGCGATCTCGCGGATGTTGTCCACCTTCACGCCGCCGTCGATCTCCAGGCGGATGTCGCGGCCGGAGCGGTCAATGATCTCGCGCGCCTGCTTGAGCTTGCGCAGCGCCGACGGGATGAAGCTCTGGCCGCCGAAGCCGGGGTTGACGCTCATCAGCAGCACCACGTCGACCTTGTCGATGACCCACTCCAGCACGTCCAGCGGCGTGGCCGGGTTGAACACCAGGCCCGCCTGCTTGCCTTCGCCCTTGATGAGCTGCAGCGTGCGGTCCACATGGGCGCTGGCTTCGGGGTGGAAGGTCACCACGTCGGCGCCCGCGCGGCAGAAGGCCTGGGCCAGGCTGTCCACCGGCTGCACCATCAGGTGCACGTCGATGACGGCGGGCGTGCCGTCGGGCTTGGCGGCATGCTTGCGCAGCGCCTCGCAGACCATGGGGCCGAACGTCAGGTTGGGCACGTAATGGTTGTCCATCACGTCGAAATGGATCCAGTCGGCGCCGGCGGCCAGCACGTGGCGCACCTCCTCGCCCAGGCGGGCGAAATCGGCGGACAGGAGGCTGGGGGCGATGCGGTAGTCAGGGGCGGCCATGGGCCGCGATTCTAGGTTCCCGGCCTCTGGAAGGCGTCCCGCGCCCGCTGCGCTTCCTGCCAGTGGTGGCAGCCGGGCTGGTGGTCGTTGATGAGGCCCATGGCCTGCATCAGCGCGTGCATGGTCGTCGGGCCGACGAACTTCCAGCCGCGCTTTTTCAGGTCCTTGGACAGCGCCTCGGACGGTGCCGATTGCGACAGGTTGTGCGCCACGGAGTTCTTCGGTGGTTCGAAGCGCCACAGATAGGCGGCCAGCGAGCCCTCGGTGGCGACCAGCTCCACGCAGCGCCCCGCGTTGTGGATGGCCGCCTCGATCTTGCCGCGGTGGCGGACGATGCCCGGGTCGGCCAGCAGCCGCAGCACGTCGGCCTCGGTGAAGCGGGCGACGCGGTGGTAGTCGAAGCCGGCGAAGGCGGCGCGGAAGGCCTCGCGCTTGTTCAGGATGGTCCGCCATGACAGCCCGCTCTGGAAGCCCTCCAGGCACAGCTTCTCGAACAGGCGGAACTCGTCGGCCACGGGGCGGCCCCATTCCTCGTCGTGATAGCGCAGGTAGGCAGCGTCGCCGGGGGCGGCGGCGCACCAGGCGCAGCGCGGCCGGCCGTCGGGGGGCAGGTACAGGGGTTTCATCGGTATTTGTCGATCAGCTGGCGCAGCGTGCCGTCGCGTTCAAGGCGGCGCAGCGCGTCGGTGAGTTTTTCTTCGAGCGACGCGGGCAGGCCGGCGCGCAGGGCCAGGTATTGCGGCTCTTCCTGAAAGATGGTGCCACCAAAGCGGAAGCCGCCGTGTTGCCGCGGGTCGTTCACATGGCGACGGAGCTGGAGGTCCTGGCCGTAGACGAAGTCAGCCCGCCCGATGCGCAGCATGTCCAGCGCCTCGCGCTCGCTGCCTACCTCGGCAAGGGCCACGCCTGCCGCGACGAGGGGGCGGGCCAGTGCCGTGCCGCGCATGATCAACACCGGCTTGCGGCGGCTGGTGGTGGCCAGGTCCTGCAGCGTGCGCACCTGGCGCGCGTCATCGGCACGCTGCACGACGACGTGCCGGATGACGTACAGCGGCACCGGCGCATAGCGCCAGTGCTTCTCGCGTTCGGGCGACTTCAACAGGCAGAAGAAGGCGTCGATGCGACCCTCGGCCAGCAGCCGCTCCACGCGCTTGAGCGGCACCTGTTCGTCCAGCCCCGTGAACGTCAGGCCGGGCGCGGCCTTGGCCACCGCCCGCAGGATCTCCATGCACAGCCCCGGCCTGTCGGGTGGGCCGCCGGCGTCGTACTTGACGGAGGCGCTGGCCTGCTGCACGGTGCGAACGTCCAGTGCCAGCACCGGAGTGGCCAGGCCCAGCCAGACCGCCAGCGCGCCGAGCCCGTATCTCGCCTGGGGTCTGTGCACCATCATGCGACGAGCATAGCGACAATCACCCCATGGCCAATCCTCGCTTCACCTGCAGCGTCTCGGTGCAAGCCCTGCCCGAGCAGACCCACCTCGAGCAAGGGCTGTACGCCTTCAGCTACACGATCACCATCGAGAACACCGGCGACGTGCTGTCGCAGCTCATCGGCCGGCATTGGGAAATCACCGATGCACGTGGCGAGGTGCAGGTGGTCGACGGGCTCGCCGTCGTCGGCCACCAACCCGTGTTGGCGCCGGGGCAGAGCTTCCAGTACAGCTCATGGGCGCAGATCGGCACGCCGCAGGGCACGATGCGCGGGCGCTTCCTGTGCGTGACCGAAGGCTGCGACATCTTCCATGCCGAGGTCGACGAGTTCCTGCTGGCCGACAGCGCCAGCCTGCATTGAGCCGCCATGCCGGGTCCGGCCTTGCAATTGCGTGCATCGGCATCAAGTGCCTGGGTTCAGCCCCCGGGGGAGCCACCCGGGCCGAGCGGGTGGACCGCCCGCGCTAGCGATGGACCGTTGAATTGAAGAAAAACGACTGGGACCTGACCGCGCTGCTGAACGCGGCCGATCCGCAGGCCTCGCTGGCCGAGCGCAACCTCTGGCTCGTGCGGCTGCTGGAGTGGCTGCGCCAGGCGCCGGGCGAGGAAACCGCCGCCGGCACGCCGCGCCCGCTGGTGCGGCTCAAGCACCTGCTCAACGTGCTGGAGCGGCATCCCGAGCATGCATGGGCCTTCGCGAACGTCATCGGCGGCGTGTGGAACGACGTGGATGCCGTTGCACTGTTCGCCGAGGTCGGCTTTGCGCCGCGCATGGCGCTGTGGCATGAGTTCCTCGGCCGCTTGCGCCGCCGCCTGCTGCCCGCCACCACCGACACGCGCGACCTCGCCGACCTCTTCGAGCTGCTGTTCGGCAGCGACGGCGACGAGGCCTGGATGGCCGCCATCGACGACGAGCTGCTGGGCCGGCTGGGCCTGCTGTTCCGCGCCACGCCTGATGACGGCTGGCGCGTCGAGGCCCGCGCCGCCATCACGGTCCTGGTGAGCAGCGTGCATGCTGCCGGGCTGGCGGGCCTGCTGCGCGCGCGCATGGACGCGCAAGCCGTGCAGGACAAGCCGTTCCACCAGCTGCCGGCCGCGTGGGAGGCCGTGGAGCGCCTGCTGCAGCGGCACGACACCGAAGGCCTGGCGCCGGCGCTGCACTACCTGCGCGCGCTGCTGGACCGCTGCCGCGCGGCTGCCTTGACGGTGCCGGAGCACCTGGAGGCGCACGGCGTCTCGGTCGACCTGATGTTCTCCATCGAGCAGCTGACCGCGCGCATGGACCGCATCGAGGCGCTGCTGGCCTGCCTGGTGTCGGCGCATCCGCAGCGCGAGCTGCTGCGGCTGGTGACGGGGCTGGTGCAAGTGGTGCACGAGCGGCGCAGCCTGCGCACGCTGTTCGCGCGCCATTACTCGCTGCTCGCCCGCAAGGTGGCCGAGCGCAGCGCCGAGACCGGCGAGCACTACATCACCCGCAATCGCGCCGAGTACCGCGACATGCTCTGGCGCGCGGCCGGTGGCGGGGCGGTCATCGCCGGCACCACCTTCCTGAAGTTCCTCATCGTGCTGGCGGGCTTCACGGCCTTCTGGGGCGGCTTCTGGGCCGGCGTGAACTACGCGCTCAGCTTCGTCGTCATCCACCTGCTGCACTGGACGGTGGCGACCAAGCAGCCGGCCATGACGGCGCCGGCCATGGCGCAGAAGCTGCAGCACATCGGCCGGGACGACGGCGTGGAGGGCTTCGTCGACGAGGTCACGCACCTCACGCGCTCGCAGGTGGCCGGGATCCTGGGCAACCTGGCGCTCGTCGCGCCGATCGTGCTGGCGGTGCAGGGCCTGTGCTGGGCGGCCTTCGGCGCGCCGCTGGTGGGCGTGAAGGAGGCGCAGTACGTGCTGCACTCCATGAGCCTGGCCGGCCCGTCGCTGCTGTTCGCCGCCTTCACGGGCACGCTGCTGTTCGCGGCCAGCCTGATCGCCGGGTGGGTGGAGAACTGGTTCGTGTTCCACCGGCTGGACAGCGCCATCGCCTGGAACCCGCGCATCGTCGCCACGCTGGGCCCGGCGCGTGCGCAGCGCTGGTCGCGCTGGTGGCGGGCCAATATCTCGGGGCTGGCGGCCAATGTCAGCCTGGGGCTGATGCTGGGGCTGGTGCCGGCGCTGGGCAGCTTCTTCGGGCTGGGCCTGGAGGTGCGGCACGTGACGCTGTCCACCGGCCAGCTCGCGGCCGCCGTCGGTGCGCTGGGTTATGGCGTCATGGCCACCTGGCCGTTCTGGTCGTGCGTGCTGTGCATCGCCGGCATCGGCGTGCTGAACGTGGGCGTCAGCTTCCTGTGCGCCTTCAAGGTCGCGATGCGCTCGCGCGGCATCCGCCTGGCCGACCGCCGCCGCGTCTACGCGGCCATCCGCAGCCGGCTGCGCCGCGAGCCGTTGAGCTTTCTCGTGCCGCCTCGCTGAATGCGCCAGCGGCGCGGCGCGTTGGGGCGCTGCCGCCGGCCGGCGTGGAGTTATTTCTCGCGGCGCTCGCCCTTGTCGCGGCCCGCGAACATGGTCCACCAGATGATGAAGACGAAGATCAGCAGGGCACCGAGGGCTTCGAGGAGCAGGAGGATCATGGGCGGCTGGGCGCGTGGCGTGCTGGCGGCGATTCTAGGAAGCCTGGCGGCCTGTTCGTCGCTGCCGCCGCAGGTGCCCGCACCGGTGACGTCGACCACGGGCTCGTCCCCGGCGTCGACACCCGCGCCGGGCCCGGCTGGCCCACGCTGGGTTGCCGCCGACTGGCCGGACCTGCCCGGCTGGGGGCGCGACGACCTGTTGGCCGCCTGGCCGGCACTGCTGGCCGGCTGCCAGCGCCCGCCGCGCGGCTGGGCCGAGTTCTGCGCGCGCGCCGCGCTGATGTCGCCCACCGACCCGATGGAGGCGGCGGCGCTGCTGATGCGCCACCTGCGCCCGTGGCGCCTGGCCGCCGACAACGGCGAGGCCACCGGCCTGTTGACCGGTTACTTCGAGCCCCAGCTCGCCGCCAGCCGCACGCGCCAGGGCGCGTTCCAGTGGCCCGTGCATGCGCTGCCGGCCGACCCCGCACTGCGCCGCCTGCCGCGCCGCGACATCGAGGCCAACCCGCGCTTCGCGGCGCTGGAGCTGGCCTATGTGGACGACGCTTTCGGCCTGCTGCAGCTGCAGATCCAGGGCTCGGGCCGGCTCGTCATGCGCGACGCCAACGGCGCCGAGCGCATCAGCCGCGTCGCCTGGGCGGGGCACAACGACCAGCCCTTCCAGTCCGTCGCGCGCGCGCTGCTGGACCGTGGCGAGGTGGCTGACGCGACGCCCCGCACGCTCAGCGACTGGGCCCGGCGCAACCCGGCGCGCGTGCGCGACGCGATGGCCGTCAATCCGCGCGTTGTCTACTTTCGCGAGGAGGCCTTGCCCGACACCGCGCTGGGCCCGCGCGGCGCGCTGGGCGTGCCGCTGACGCCGGGGCGTTCAGTCGCCGTCGACAAGGCGTTCATTTCGCTGGGCACACCGTTGTGGCTGGACAGCACGGAGCCGCTGTCCACCACGCCGCTGCGCCGGCTCGTGCTGGCGCAGGACACCGGCAGCGCCATCACCGGCGCCGTGCGCGCCGACCTCTTCTGGGGCTGGGGCGACGATGCCGCCCAGCAGGCCAGCCGCACCAAGCAGCCGCTGCGGCTGTGGGCGCTGCTGCCGGCCGGAGTCACTCCGTGACCTTCACGCCCTTCCAGAACGCATAGCGGCCCTTGATCTCGGCCGCGGCGGGCAGCGGGTCGGGGTAATACCAGATGGCGTCGGGGTTCATCTCGCCGTTGATCAGCAGGCTCAGGTACTTGGCCTCGCCCTTCCACGGGCAGCGCGACACGTGGTTGCTGAACGTCGTGTACTGCGTGTTCAGCGACGCGGCGGGGAAGTAGTGGTTGCCTTCGATGACGACGGTGTCGTCGCTTTCGGCCAGCGTGATGCCGTTCCAGACTGCTTTCATGAGGTGTCCTTGGGAGAATGGGGGTAACAACAGACCCATATGAAACGCTACCACTCCCACCTCGGCCGCGACATCGTCCTCACCGGCGGCAGCGCGCGTGACCTTGAACCGGGCCAGTTCGGCGTGCTCGCCATCGACGGCGGCGCGGGCGGCTGGTCCATCGTGCACAAGGGCCCGGGCGGTGAGGTGGTCGAACTGAACAACGAGATGCACTTCGAGCTGCCCGAGGACGCGCTGGCCTTCGTCAAGGAGCTCATCGAGATGATGGCGCCGGGAGGCGCCGACGCATGAGAGCCGGCGTGGGCGGCGTGCTGCTGGCGCTGGCCGGCGCGCTGCCGCAGCACGCGGTGGCCGACGGCGACCCCGCCGCGGGCCGCAAGGTGTTTGCCGCCTGCGCCAGCTGCCATCAGGCTGGCCCGGCGGCGCGCCACGCCTTCGGTCCGCAGCTCAACGCGCTCGCCGGCCGCAAGGCCGGTAGCTTGCCGGGCTATGCCTATTCACCGGCGCTGAAGGCCTCCGGTCTGGTGTGGAACGCGACGACACTGGCCGCCTACCTGCGCGACCCGAACGCGCTGGTGCCTGGCACCAAGATGCGCTTCTGGGGCGCGGGCCTCGGCGAGCGTGACGCGGCCGACCTGCTGGCCTGGCTGGCGACGACCCAACGATGAAGGACCGCGGCCCATGACATCCCGTTCCCACGTACCACTGACGTTGTACGGCGCGGCCGCTTCCGGGTCGGTGGCGGTGGAGGCAGCGCTGACGCTGCTGGGCCTGCCCTACGACCTCGTCGAAGGCGCCACCTGGGCCGAGGAGGCCGCGCGAGACCGTGTCGCCACGAGCAACCCGATGCGCCAGATCCCGACACTGGTGCTGCCCGACGGCGAGGTCATGACCGAGAGCGCGGCCATCCTGATCTATCTCGCCGACCTGGACCCGGCGGCGGGCCTCGCGCCGTCGCCTACCGACCCGAAGCGCCGGCAGTTCCTGCGCTGGATGCTTTATGTGTCGTCGGCCATCTATGCGCTGCACTGGATCAAGCCCGACGTGACCCGGATCGGCGCGCCGCCAAGTTCGCGCGACAGCGTCGTCGACGCGGTGCACGAGCGCATCGCGTTCTGCTGGGCCACCATGGATGCGCAGCTGTCGCCGGGCCGCTACCTGCTGGGCGACGAGCTGACGGTGCTGGACCTGTACGTGGCCGTCGTCTCGCGTTTCGGTCCATGGCGGGAGCGCTTTGTCGAGGTGGCGCCGCGCATGGCGGCGGCGGTGCACCGCGTGGACAATGAGCCACGGCTGGTGAGGTTATGGAAAGACCGCTTCTCGGAGGATTGATCGCATGATGTCCGAACGCTTCAACATCTTCGGGGGGCTGTTCGATATCGAGCGCACCGGCGGCGGCTGGTCGGTGCTGGCCGTGGGCAACGACGGCAAGCGCCTGCCGGCCCATTTCGTCATCCCCGAGTTCGTCGCCGACGATGAACTGGAGCAGTTCCTGTTCGACTTGTTCCATGAACAGGCGGCGTACAAGAAGGGCGGGATCTTCCGGGTGCAGCGGTAGCAGCCCGGGGCGCGCGGGGAGACGAGCATGCTGATGTGTTCGCGAATTCATCACGGGTTGCACCGTGACGGCGCTCACGGCGACATGCCGCGACGCCGCCTGATGCTGGCCACCTTGCTGCTCTGCGCAGCCCTGACCGGAGCGCCCGCCCAGGCGGCGTGTCTGGCCTACGGCAGACCCTTGGCCGGCCTCGCCGGCAAGCTGGAGGTGCGGGACTTCTTCGGCCCGCCAGGGTATGGCGAAAACCCTGGCACGGACCGTCGCGAGCGGCAGGCGGTGCTGGTGCTGGACGAGCCGGTCTGCGCCGACGCTGGCGCGTTGGCAGGCGAGGTGGCCGAGGTGGGGCAGCGGGAGCTGACGCTGACGCCTGGCGGCGCGGGCATCGGGTTCACCGCCTGGGCGGGGCGGCGCGTGGTGGTTGGCGGCGAACTGTTCCATGCGTTCACCGCACATCACCACACGCCATTGCTGGTGCGCGTGACGCACATCGCCCAGGCCGCACGCTGAGCGCTGCGCCGGTGGCGGGCGCCCCCGGGTCGTCCCGGCCATTGCGCGGCTCAACCTCGAGATTCGACGCCTGGTCGGCCGGCGCTCGCGGCCGGGCTGCGCGGCGTGCAGAGTGTCTGCACGAACCACCGCCTCACCCCGTCGCCGCGCTGCCCATGACTATTCCCGACACGATCCACCGGATGCCACCTCAGCCAGCGGGCCTGACGCGGTGGGTTCAAGGTGTTCGAGCATCGAATGCGGCCAGCTGGCTGGCGGCGGTGGTGTTGATCGGCCTTCCCTTCGTGGCCGCGAACATCGTGGTTCAACGGTGGATGCCTGACGCCGGCCTGCGCGATCTGCGCAACCTGCTCAAGGCGCTGGTCCTGATGCTGGCGTATGTCGCCTACGTTCGTTGCTGGGAGCGCCGCCCGGTGCGCGAGTTGTCGGCCTCGGGAGCGGCGGGCGAAATCGGTGCAGGGCTGATGTTGGGCTCGCTGCTGTTCTCGTGTGTCGTGGCCCTCCTGTTCGTGGCGGGTGCGTATTCGGTGGAGGCGGTCGGCACACGGGATGTGTTCGGCAGCGTGCTGGCGAGCATGGCGCCCAAGGTGGCGGCAGGCGCGTTGATCGAGGAAGTGCTGTTTCGGCTCGTGCTGCTGCGGCTGCTGGTGCGGTTGCTGGGCGTGGTGTGGGCGCTGGTGGCGTCGAGCCTGGTCTTCGGGCTGGCGCACCTGGGCAACGCCGGTGCAACGCCGCTGATCGGGGTGCTGCTGGGCGTCGAGCTCGGCGTGCTGTTCGGCGCGGCCTACCTGCTGACCCGCCGCCTCTGGTTGTGCGCGGCGCTGCACTTCGCCTGGAACTTCGTGCAGGGTGCCGTGTTCTCGATTGCGGTGTCCGGTCACACCGGGGAGGCCTGGCTTCGCGGCACGCTGAGTGGTCCCGCCTGGTTGTCCGGAGGCGCGTTTGGCGCCGAAGGCTCCGTCGTGTCCGTCGTGCTCTGCCTGGCCGCGGCAGGGGTGCTGTTGACGCTCGCGCATCGACGGGGCCGCCTCGACGCAGCGGCCTCGTCGTGACGCGCAGTCGGCCACCCATCCCATCTGCCGCTGGCTGGCATAGTCGGGACGGTCAACCATCTGGCTGCGGCCGCTGCCCCGGAACATGCAGGCACTCTCGACGACATCGACCCGTACCCCCTGGCTCTTGCTCGCAGCGTTGGCGACCGTGGGGCTGCTGATCCTCTCCGGCTGGGCACCCTTCGACCGCGCCACCTGGTTGATGGAGGTGGTGCCGGTCATGATCGTGCTGCCGCTGCTGGCGCTCACCTACCGGCGATTCCCGCTGACGTCGCTGTTGTACGCATGCATCTTCATCCACGCGATGGTGTTGATGCTGGGTGGGGCCTACAGCTATGCGCGGGTGCCACTGGGCTTTCAGCTGCAGGACTGGCTGCACCTGAGCCGCAACCCCTACGACAAGATCGGCCACTTCGCGCAGGGCTTCGTGCCGGCGCTGGCGGTGCGCGAGATCCTCATCCGCGGGCAGCACGTGTGTGGGCGGCGCATGCTGGCCTTCCTGGTCACCTGCGTGGTGCTGGCCGTCAGCGCGACCTACGAGTTCATCGAGTGGGGCGCGGCGCTGGCGATGGGGCAGGGCGCCGACGAGTTCCTCGGCACCCAGGGCGACCCCTGGGACACGCAGTCCGACATGTTCTTCGCGCTGATCGGCGCGGTCACCGCGCTGCTGTGCATGTCGGGGCTGCATGATCGGCAGCTGGCGCGTATGGGCGTCGCATCAGCGCGGTAGGGTAAATGAAGCCCATTAGCCTACACAACTGAAGTAGCCCAGCGCGCTAGGCTCGGGTGAGCGCGGTGAACATCAACAAAGCCGGCACCGGAGACGTTGGGGTTCGCAAGCTCGTACCTACAGGACTGCCCTCTCAGAACCACTAATTGCGTGGGCTTGCGTGCATCTTCACGTCCGGCAAGGTGGTGACTCCATGGCGGCGTTTCCTTGGCATAGTCGCCGCGCCGTCGTGCCGAGGCGGCCAGACCTCGCGTAATCAACGCTGTTCAGCTTCATCTTCCGCTGTGGCCTCTTCATCGGCGGGTTGGTGTTCATGCTGACAATCACCCGTCACCTTACGAAAGCTTCTCCAGATGCGACAACTGCTCCAGTGCCTTGCACCCCTTGTGCTGCTTCTTCTCTCCGCATGTGGTGGTGGGGGGAGCGGGGCATCGTCAACGGCTTCGCCTGTCACCCTGACAAATGTATCGATACCAACCTTGACTGACGAGACGTACGAGAACGGCAATCCGACCTCAACGACCTTGCCCTCGTTTCAGGTAACAGCGGACCTTCAGGGCGATGTTCAGAGCCTCGCCGGAAAAACAATCTACGTGGTCGTCGAGGATCCTCACGGCTTTGTGAAGCAGGCGTCCATCGTGCAACCCATCACGCAGACCCGGAATACCCTTTATGTTGAAACAAGGACCTTTGGCCCCCGAAAGGGCAGGTATACCGGCAACTTCAGAGTTTTAGTTTGCTACGACGCAGCCTGTACGTCGCAGTTTGGAGGGAGCCCGATCGTTGTTCCATATGACATCGAGGTTCTTCAAGGTTTGGTGCTTAACGGCAACGCGCCGATCTCGTTCTCGGCCCGAGCTGGTGAGACGCAGACGGTTAGCTTTCCGTTGACCATGCCTGAGGGCCTTCTCTTGTATCCGGTAGCGCTGCCACCGCCTTTGGGTGGCCAGCCTCAGCTTGAGGTTAGACAGATGTCTAGTCCGTCGATTGCTTGGAGTGTTGTCGCGGGCGCTACGCCGTCTGGAGCAATTGCTGGATCGATCTCTGCTGGGTTGGCTGGCGATATCCTTTCTGCCTATGCGGAAGTGCAAACACCCAAAGGCAAGCGCCTCAGGTTGTCGGCACAGGTTCAGGTCGCGTACACCCTTCTGCCCTGAATGGTTTGCATGGCTGTCAAATAGTTGCTTCCCCAGAGACTCCCTCCGAATGGAGGATTCCATTGGAGGTTTCTCGACTGGGCGACGACAGTCTGGTGCTTGATTGCTCTGCAACTGCGAAAGGCTACTTGCCGGCCATCATTTCTTTCCACGGCCGACCTCGTCACGTCGCTGCAGGTCGGTTGGCTTCAACACCGACGCAGTTTGGTGTTACTGACCTTGCCCCCGAAAACCGTCTCCCTTGCTGAGTGATTCAATGCAAGCAAGGAGAGTGGGAATGACGAAGCCGAAGGCGGCGCCGAGGGCGCGCTACACGATGGAGTTCAAGCAGGAGGCCGTG
>NZ_JBIGIA010000028.1:0-37652 GCF_043555975.1 Pelomonas nitida
GCTGGCCGCGTTTGGCAAGCTGCGCATCCGGTTTGAGCGCGCCGTCGAGACTCATGTGGCGCTGTTGAGCTTGGCCTGCTGCGTCATCTGTTGTCGCGCCTTGCCGGAATTTTGTTAGCGGCTCTTAACCGTGTAGTGAGAGATGCCCGACATGCGCGCATAAGCGGGTCGCCGCCCACGCTGAAGAACTTCCGGCCGGACTGGCTTGCAACAGACGTTATGTCGAGCAGCCATACGCTGCAGCAAGTCAGATGATTGCAAAAACTTAGTATTTGCAATACACTATACTTGTACCTTGCGATGCAATAGGACTTCGACCATGAACACTGCAGCAGCGACCGCCAGCTACTGGGACCGATGGGAGACTAAGGCCCTGACCGCCGGCGTGCCGGCGCACCTGGCCAGCCTTGGGCGCGAGCTGATGCGCGACCTGGCGCAGCACACAGCGGGCGAGATCCGCTGCCTTGGCCACGAGGGCGACGGCGACAAGATGATCGCGATGGCCCTGGCCGCGCCGGTCACGATGGAGCTGCGCTTCGCCTCGGACCTGCGCACGCCGGTCGGCGTTTCGGGCCGCGTGGACCCGGAGGTCTACGAGCTGCTGGTCGCGCGCCTCGGCGGCGCTGCCGTGCTCGATGCGGCGCTGGCCAGCGAGAAGGCCGCGCACGACGCTGCAGCTCGCTCGGTGCGCACCCATCGCTTCTTCAAGGATGCCTCCGGGCGCATGACCATGGAACGGATCTCGGCATGAGCGCTGAAACCATCGACCACACCACCCTGACGCGCCTGGTCGAAGCCCAGGCCGTGCGCGCTGCACACGTCATCGGCCAGCCGGGCGGCTGGAGCATCGTCGTCAAGTACGGCATGACTGAGCGGCCGCTGGCGGCCACGCGCAGCCGAGAGGTCCGCGTTTTCAAGAAGTTCGAGACGCTGGTCGGCTACCTCAAGGACCTGGGCGTGAGCAGCTTCGATGTGAACGCAGCCGACTACGACCCGGCGGGCGGCAAGACGGTTGCGCGGCCCGACCAGTCGGCCGCGCTCAAGCGGGCGCACGAGGCTGCCGCGCATGACAAGTGGTTCCGGGCGCAGGTGGCAGAGGCCGTCGCCGAGGCGGACGCGCCTGGCGCCGAGTGGATTCCGCACGAGGTGGTGAAGGCTGACATGGCGAAGCAGCGCGCTGCCCTGCAGAAGCGCATCGCCAAGGCCGCCGGCAAGTGATGCAGTTGCTATGGACGCCGCGCTCACGTCGGCAGCGAGAAGCAGCCATCGACTACATCGCAGAGCAAGACCCGATCACTGCGCTGGCCGTGCTCGACCGGATCGAGCAGCAGACAGACGTGCTCCTGCAGGAGCCAGAACTCGGCCGGCCAGGTCGAAAGCAAGGCACGCGCGAGCTGGTCATCAGTCGCACGCCGTTCATCGTCGTCTACCGCGTTAGGCCCAAGGCCAAGCGCATCGAGCTGCTGACGCTGCTGCATGGGTCGCAGCAGTGGCCAGCGGCGTGACGCAAATCCATCAGGAGAGATCCATGACCACTCCAGCTACCTCGCTTCAATCCGCGTTCGACCAAGCGAACGCCTCCCTGGGGTCCTCTTGTTCGTCGTGCGTTTTAGGACGGTAGCTGGACCCAGCATTCATGCGGGTTTGCGGGGTGGTGCATCGCGGCAGCCCGCATGAATGCTGGGTTTTCTGACCCCCTGTGACGGTTGGAGTTGGCCTGTCATTGTCGGCGGCAGGCCGGGATGTAGAGTCGCCTCCCTCAGTACAGCGAGGAGAGGACGAGGTGGAGCACTGGCGAACGCCCTACCTGGGCTTGCGCGACATCCCGCATGGCCTCGACGATTTCGAGCTGACCTCCTTCTTTTCCTACGACGCCGACGAGCGGAGATGCATCGCCGCGCGCCGGCAGCCTATGCACCGGCTGTCGGTCGCCCTGCACATCGGTTTCATCCGGATGACGGGTAGAACGCTGGACGCCTTCGAGCGTGTGCCCAAGAAACTGTGGACGCACATCGCGCAGCAGATCGGCGGAACCCCTCCGGAGATCGCCACGCTGCGCGCGCTGTACTCGCAGAACAAAGAGCGGGTTCGCCGAGGGAGACAGAAAACCCAGCATTCATGCGAGTTGCAGCGAGGCACCACCCCGCAAACCCGCATGAATGCTGGGTCCAGCTACCGTCCTAAAACGCACGACGAACAAGAGGACCCCAAGATCAGGCCCGCTTTCTTGCTCGGATGGCGCTTGAACCAGGCCATGCGCAGCGCGTCGATGACCAACTCGCGTGTCATGTCTTGCCTCAGCGACCAGCCCACCACCTGACGGCTGAACAGGTCGATCACCACGGCCAGGAACAGCTCGGACTCCTCAGCGCCTGGGACGAATGCGTACGGGTACTCGATGAGCTAGACCGCGCAAGACCGGGCTGGGAGTCCGTCCTGGACTTGAACGAGCTCTTCCCCGGATGCATCGCCTTGTTCGCTGGCTTTGGCTTGCACTACCGACGGGAAGGCGACGGTGCATATGTCGACATTCCCAGCACTCCAGAGACAAGTCCGGAGAAGGCCATGCTGCGTCGACTCGGTTTGGCGTAGCACCTCCGAAGCGCGCTACACCTTCGAAGAACATGCAGGTGAATATTTCGCCGGCCGCGTGTGGCTCTGCTCGTACTCGCGGTGCCAGGTCTTGACATACCATCGCATCAAAATAAACGTTAGACCAGTGGCCAACTTGCGGCATCTTGCGCCGTAGCTGTCTGCTGTGACCTCCTAGCGAGGCCGCGGACGCGAATGTCCTGGTCAAGGGAGTACTCTTTGATGAAAACAATCGGCCTAATCGGTGGGCTGAGCTGGAAAGCCACGCTCTACTACTACGACTATCTCAACGAGCTCGGTAACCGACATTTGGGCAAGTCTCACTCGCCCCACATAGTGGTGGATAGCCTGGATTTCGAGCGCGTGGCCCAGTTTCTGCGCGATGGTGATGACAACGCTCTGGTTGACTATCTAGGCCATTCTGTACAGCGACTGTTGGCCGCGGGAGCGGACGCCGTCACCATCTGCTGCAACAGTGCTCACAAGGTGGCTACGAGGCTGGCCGAGTGTACCGGCTGCGCGCTCATCGACATCCGTCACGAGGTGGTTGCCGACCTCCAGTCGCGGGGCATTTGCGAAGTACTGCTACTGGGCACCTTGTTCACGATGGAGGAGCGCTTCTATCAGGATGTCCTCGAGGCCGCCGGCATTCGCTGCCGGACCCCGGACGCCGCCGACCGCGCTTACATCAATGAAGTCATCATGAAGCAGCTCAGCGTTGGCATCGTTAGCGAGGAGTCGCGCGAGCGCTTTGTGGCGATTGGACGGAAGGCCTGCGACAGCGGTGCACAAGCCGTGCTGCTGGCCTGCACCGAGCTACCGCTGCTGGTGGGCGCGGAGCACTTTGACGTACCGGTGGTTGATGCGTCGTTAGTGCATGCGCGCGCAGCGTTTAAGCATGCCGCTCGAGCAGGGGCCGCCAAATGACTGGTGCCTATGTCCGCATGGCGCTGGCCATGCTTTTGGTGGGCAGCTACCTGGTTGCGAGCAAGATCATTCTCCAGTTCGTGCCCCTGTTCACTGCCGCGTTCGCGCGCCAGGCCTTGGCTTTTGTGGCGCTCGCCGGCTGGCTGGCCTGGAAGCGTGCGCCCGTTTCCATTGGTGGTGGACGGGACCGCTGGGTCCTGCTGATGCAGGCCTTTGTTGGTGTCTTCCTCTACAGCGTGCTGTCGCTTTACGGCGTGCAATGGATCTCGGGTGTCGCGGCCAATGTACTGATGGCTCTGACGCCCGCAGCGGTGGGCCTGGTGGGCCTGCTGCTGTTTCGCGAGCGCATGGGTAGCGCCGAGTCGTTGTGCCTGGTCCTGGCGGTGTGCGGGGCCGTTATCACGCAACTGGGCGATGAGTCAGGCCAGCTCGGAGGCTCCACCTTCAAAATCTGGCTGGGCGCGGGGCTCATCGTGCTTTCGGTTTTCTCCGAGGCGGTGTTCCTGACCTTCGGCAAGATGCTGCGCCAGCCCCTACCGTCCACTGTGCTGTCCTTGGTGCTCACGCTCCTCGGATCGCTGATGTTCCTGCCCTTCATGCTCTATGAGGTCCCTCACTGGCGGGCCTCGACCGTGCCTTGGTATGTGTGGGGGCTGATGCTCTACAGCGGCGTGGCCATTACGGCCCTCGCTGTGGTCCTCATGAACAGCGCAATGAAGGTGGTACCCACGACTTCAGCGGCGGTTTTCACCGCCTTGATTCCGCTCAGCGGCGTCGGCCTGTCCGTGCTGCTTCTCGGTGATGCCTTGCGCTTCCAGCACGTCCTGGGGGCCGCCCTTGTGCTGGGGGGCATGTTGTTTTCTGTGTTGCGCCAGCAATCAAGACAGGGACAAGCTCGATCCATGGAAGGAGGGGGTGCATGAATGCGGTTGTGACCACGTCTCATCTCGAGACTTGCTTGAGTCAGGCCCAGCCGCCGATGACTCACTTGCTGGAAAGCATGCGCGCGGAATTGAGGGCAGGCGAGGCGAGGAATCAGCTCGTACAGAAATGCCTGCAGCGCTACTTCGAGCACAGCGACAGCATAGCCGATGGGTTGGCTGTGTTGCTGGCGGACCGCCTGGCGCTGCCCCCCATATCTGCGGAGAACCTCATAGATCGGTTCTCGCAGTGCTATGACGAGGAACCCACGCTCATCGAGACCATGGCGGGTGATCTGTTGTCGGCTGCCCAACGAGATCCTTCGTCGAATGGCCTCTACATGCCCTTTCTCTTCCACAAGGGCTTTCACGCCCTGCAGGCGCACCGCTTGGCTTCCTGCTTGTGGCACAAGGGGCAGCGTGATGACGCCTTGCTGATCTCCAGCCTCTGCGCCACGCGCCTGTCGGTGGACATTCATCCGGGCGCCCGCATCGGCCCTGGCGTTTTCTTCGACCATGGAGACGGCCTGGTGATTGGCGAGACGGCCGTGCTGGGCGCTGGCTGCACGGTGCTGCACGGTGTGACGCTGGGCGGCACGGGCAAGCAGCGCGGCGACAGGCATCCCAAGGTCGGCATGGGCGTGCTGATCGGCGCCCATGCCTGCATCCTGGGCAATATCCACATCGGCAACTACTCCCGCATCGGCGCTGGCGCTGTGGTGCTGCGTTCCGTGCCGGAGCGGCATTTGGCGGTCGGAACGCCGGCCATGAACAGGCCCATTTCGATCTTGGGCGATGCGCCGGCAGAGACCCTGGACCACAGCTATCCCGGCTGCGTGGCGGATTACGACGAGCTCTGACGCCGCCTGAGTGCGGGCCGCAAGGGCGGCCCGATGCCATGCAGGATGTGGCAACGGTACAGCGCCTTCGCAGGTGCGCTGGCCGTATTGCGCCCGCTCCATGAGCCTGTTTCAGGCCGAGCCATGCTCTGCCGTTGGCGCGCTCCGACGACATCTAAAACTTGAGGTAGAGGTGTACTGTGGGAAAGAAGTGCAATTCGATTCGCAAGCGCGGACAAGTGCTTGCGCTTGTTCCACTCCTGGCAAACCTGCCAAGTGTGACCGCAGCCCCGGAGGCGGCTCCGGTCGTTGATGCGCCCAAGGTGGAGGCCAGTGCAGCCGCGCCGACGACCCTCGACCGGGTTGAAATCAAAGATACCGCCGCGAGCGACCGGCGGGTTGCCAATGCCGTCAAGGTGCAGGTGAGCCGTGAGGACTTCATGCGCCTCGGCGCCAACACGCTGGCGGATGCGCTGCAGCGCATTTCGGGCGTGACGGTCGTCCGCGAGCCTGGCAAAGAAGCGGAGCTGCGCCTGCGCGGTCTCGGCAACGGCTACACGCAGATCCTTGTCAACGGGGACCCTGCCCCGCCGGGCTTCTCCATCGAATCGCTGGCGCCCGATCTCGTCGAACGCGTGGAGATCCTCCGATCCGCGACCGCCGATACCGGCGCGCAGGCGATCGCCGGGACGATCAACATCATCCTGCGCAAAGCGCGAGCCGGCGCGCCCTTGCAGCTGAGGCTGTCTGCGGGCCCGACGGCAGGCTTGATGAACGGCCAGGCCTCGCTGGACTGGTCCCAAGCCTCAGGGGCGTGGAAGTGGGGTCTGGGTGCCTCCCTGGCCGGCGGGCGCAATGCCTGGCACGCAGCGTCCGCGATCGACGGCTTTGCGCCGGAGCAGACCTACCGCTATGCGCTGGCCACGGAGGAGCGCGAAGAGAAGTACATCGCAGGGCTGACGCCCAACCTGGGCTGGAAGTCCGCTTCCGGTGACAGCCTGTCACTGGCCGGACTGCTCCAGGCCACGCGCAACGTGTATGCCAACGACGACGCGCGCACACGCCTGTCCGGCGATGCGCCCGAATTTGCCAGCGATTCCCTGGACAGCACCGACCGCGCACGCCTGGCGCGATGGACCGCTCAATGGAAGGGAGCGCTGAGCCCGGAGAGCCGGCTGGACGTCAAGCTGACGCTGTCTTCCAACAGCCGTGACCTGGACGCCCTCTTCGTCGGCCGTGACGCGCAGGCCGCCCCCCGGCTCACCCGCACCGTGGCCTCGCACATGCGCGACGACGCGAACACCCTGTCGGGCAAGTACGCCCTGGATCTTGGCGATGACCACACCCTGGGCCTTGGATGGGACCTGCAGGCGGGCAAGCGCTCCGAGCGGCGCGTGCAGGACGAGACCGGCACGGAAGGCTACCCCAGCCTGGACCTCGATGAGGACTACTCCGCGCACATCACGCGTGCCGCGATCTTTGCCCAGCACGAATGGACCATTGACAAGCAGATGTCCGCCTACGCCGGTCTCCGTTGGGAGGGCTTGAGAACGCGGACGGAGGGTGCCGCGCTGGACCCGGTGACGGTGTCGGCGAGCGTCTTCAGCCCGGTGGGGCAGCTCATCTGGAAGCTGCCTGGCAGCCGCTCCGACCAGCTCCGGATTGCTCTGGGGCGCACCTACAAGGCCCCGACACCGCGCCAGCTGGTACCAAGGCGCTGGGTGGTGAGCCAGAACAGCCCCACCTCCCCGGACTTCCGCGGCAACCCAGCGCTGCATCCGGAACTGGCCTGGAGCCTTGACCTCGCCTTTGAGCGCTATCTGGCGCACGACGGGCTGCTGGGACTGTCTGGTTATGCGCGAGACATCCACGGCGTGGTGCTGCAGCGGATCCATCAGGAAGATCAGACCTGGATCCAGTCCCCGGTGAATGCGGGCCGGGCCCTCGTCCTGGGGCTGGAGGGTGAACTGAAGGGACCGCTGCGGGACTGGCTCCAAGGTGCGCCAGACATGGACCTCCGCCTCGGGGCGACGCGCAACTGGTCGCGGGTCCATGACGTGCCGGGGC
The DNA here is from genome assembly GCF_043555975.1 of Pelomonas nitida. Taxonomy (NCBI): domain Bacteria; kingdom Pseudomonadati; phylum Pseudomonadota; class Betaproteobacteria; order Burkholderiales; family Sphaerotilaceae; genus Roseateles; species Pelomonas nitida. The sequence continues at coordinate 7,346 of NZ_JBIGIA010000028.1, forward strand.
CGGGCAATCGCCTGGGAAGCCAGCCTTCCGCCACGCTCACCCTGGGAGCGGACTGGCGTGCCAGCAAGGCGCTGACGCTGGGATCGTCTTTCGTCTATGAGCGTGGCGGTTATGTGCGCACCTCGCTGGCCCAGTCCACGAGCAGGGGCAGCAACCGACTCCTGGACCTGTATGCCGCCTGGCGCCTGAACCCGAGCACCAAGTTTCGGGTCGCGGCTACCAACGTGCTGGCGCGTCCCTACAGGAGCTGGACCCAGTACATGGGTGAAGGCTTCGGGGAAACCATGCAGACGACTCTTTCGAACCCGGCCTCGCTTCGCGTGCAGCTGGAAATGACCCTCTGAGGAGCGGTGCCCGTGAGCAACAAGTCGTCCACCAGCCCGGCCCCCTCGCTGGCGGCGGCCCCCGTGGTTGCGTCCAGGGAGCTGAACGCATCGGCTCTGCAGATGTGGTTGGCCGAGGCCGTTGCGGGCGCGCATGGCGCTTACAACATCCCTGTCGCCTGGCAGGTCGTCGGGCCGCTGGATGTCGAGGCCCTGCGCATGGCCTTGACGCAGTTGACCCAGCGCCATGAGGCCTTGTCCAGCGTCGTTCTGGAGGATGCTGGCACGGTGCGCCGGCTGCGACGGCCGGAACTCAGCCTCCAATGGCAGAGCCTCGACATGCGGGGGCTGGGCCAGGCGGCCCTGGACGAGGCGATCCGTGCAGCCTCGCAACAGCGCTTTATGCTGGCCAGCGAGCTGCCGTTGCGGGCCTTGCTGCTGCGCGAGAGCGAGGACGCGCATCGGCTGCTGGTGGTCGTCCATCATGTGGCGGGCGATGGCGGCTCGATGGCGGTCATCGCCCGGGAGTTGCAGGCGCTGTATGAAGCCCGGGTCGGCAACAAGCTCCTGCGTCTGCCCGACGAGGATCCCGAGGCCTTGGAGCGGGTAGCCCGGCGTGACGCGCTGTCCGAGGACGCTGCCCGGACCTACTGGCATGCCCTGCTCCCGGCTTCGTGTCCGGAGCTTCCCCTGCCACTGGACCGCGCCAGTACGTCGGGCCCGGGACGGCGTGGCGACTCCGTGCCCTTCGCTTCCCCCTCCGGGCTGGCACAAGCCGTGGATGCGCTTCGGGCCAGGCGCGGTGCCACGCCGTTTGGCGTGCTTGCGGCAGCGCTGGCGGGCTGGCTGTCCCGCATCACGGGCGCGCAGGACCTGTGCATCGCTTATCCGGTAGCGCGGCGCAGGGATCCCGGTCTGGCGGACCTGGTGGGCTGCCTGATGAACACGGTGGTGCTGCGCGTCCAGCTGACGCCGGCCGACAACTTCCTGACGCTACTGAATCGCGTGCAGGCTTCGCTGCAGGAGGCGCGGCCGCACCAGGGCCTTCCCTTCAACGAGATCGTGGCCAGCGGCACGGTGCGTGTCCTGCTGAATTTGAATCCCAACGACACGCCGCCGCTGGCACTCCACGGGCTGGCCGTCGAGCGCTTGCCGCGCGTGTCCACGGGCGCCCCCTTCGACCTGGCGTGGATCTGCGCCGGCACTGAGGGCGAGATTCGGGGTCGGCTCGAGTTCAACGAGGACCGCTTCGAACGCTCGACGGCCGCTCGGCTGGCGCGGCAGTTTCTCGAGTTCCTGGACCTTGCCGTGCAAGCGCCAGAACAGCCGCTGAGCCGACTACCGCTGGTGAGCGATGAGGAGAGGGCGGCGCTGCTGGCGCAAGGGACGGGAGAGGCGCTGCAGGAGGGCGGCGAGGCGGTGGTGGATGTGTACGGGCAGCTGGTAGCGGCGGCGAAGCGGGAGCCGCAGGCGCTGGCGCTGTGGTGCGAGGGGAGGGGGCTGAGCCACGGGGCGCTGCATGTTCGGGCGGGCGCGCTGGCGCAGCGGCTGCGCGAGTTGGGCCTGGGGTCGCAGGACCGTGTGGCGCTGTGCCTGCCGCGCAGCCTGGCCCATGCGGTGGCGGTGGTGGGGGCGCTGCGAGCGGGGGTGGCGTTTGTGCCGCTGGATGTGCAGGCGCCTGAGGCGCGGCTGCAGTTGCAGCTGCAGGAGGTGCGGGCCAGCCTGGTGCTGAGCACGCCCGCGCTGCAGGGCCGTGTGCCGGCGCAGGTGCGGTGCCTGTGCCTGCAGGAGGACGGGCGCTTGCAGGAGGTGCCTGAAGAGGCGCCTGCGGAGGGGGCGCAGGCCTGGGAGGCGCTGGGGCCAGCACCGCAGGTGCACCCGCGGCAACTGGCCTATGTGCTGTTCACGTCGGGCTCGACGGGCCGGCCCAAGGGCGTGGCGGTGGATGTCGGGGCGCTGGGCTCGCACCTGGCGGCGTGCGTGAAGCGCTACGAGCTGCAGGCGCAGGACCGGGTGCTGCAGTTCGCGGCGTCGACGTTTGACACGGCGATTGAGCAGCTGTTGGCGCCGCTGTGCGCGGGGGCGTCGGTGTATCTGCGCGGAGAGGCGGCCTGGTCGCCCGACGAGATGATGGAGTTCGTGAAGGCGCAAGGGCTGACGGTGGTGGACATGCCCACGGCGTATTGGCACCTGCTCAGCGGCGAGGCGAAGCTGGCCCAGGCAAGGAGCCTGAGGCTGGTGGTGGCCGGGGGCGAGGCGGCGCTGGCGGCGCGGTCGCGGCAGGCGCCAGCCGGGGTGAGGAGCTTGAACGCCTACGGGCCGACTGAGGCGACGGTGACCTGCTGCATGGGCCCGCTGGCCGGGGCGGCGGCGGGCGCGGGTCCCTGGGTGCCCATTGGCAAGCCCTTGCCGGGTACGCAGGTGTACGTGCTGGACGCGGCGCTGAATCTGGTGCCGCAGGGCGTGGCCGGGCAGCTGTATGTGGCGGGTGAGCGCGTGGCGCGGGGCTACCTGGGGCAGCCGGGGCTGACGGCGCGGCAGTTCGTGCCGGACCCGTACGGCGAGCCGGGGAGGCGGATGTATGCGACGGGGGACGTGGTGCGGTGGCTGGAGGGAGGGACGCTGGAGTACCTGGGGCGTGCGGACCAGCAGCTGAAGATCCGCGGGGTGCGGATCGAGCCAGGGGAGATCGAGCAGGCGCTGTCGGCGGTGGCCGGGGTGAGGCAAAGCGTGGTGGTGGCGCAGGAGGAGGCGGATGGTGAGCGCAGCTTGGCGGCGTATGTGGTGGGGGAAGCGGGGCTGACGGGGCAGGGGCTGCGCGAGCAGCTGCAGGGTCGGCTGCCGCAGGCGCTGCTGCCGACGCACTGGAGCTTCCTGGAGTCGCTGCCGCTGACACCGCATGGCAAGGTCGATCGCAAGCGCCTGCCCGCCATCACGGTGGTGGCGGCGCCAGTGGCCGATGGGGCAGGCAGGGCCAGCGGGGCCGAAGGGCCGGCCAATGACACGGCCACGCAGCTGCTGGCCCTGGTGCGCCGTCTGGCGGGTCATGAGGGCATCGGGCTGGACGACGCGCTGGCCGACCACGGCTTCCATTCCCTGAAGCTTGTCCGCCTGTCCTCGGACTGTGCGAAGGCCTTCGGCGTGGCGCCCGGGCTGCGCCAGCTCTTCCGCGCCGGCACGGTTCGGCGCATTGCGGCGCACCTCGATGCGGCGATCCTGGAGACACAAGCATGACGACACCCCTGAAACTTCGAACGCCGCCGGTCTTGGCCGGGGCGGCGGCACCTCACCTGACCCGCGCCGGTGCACAGGGCTGGCGTCTGTGGCGCGATGCCGTGCTGCGCAGCACCGGCTTCCCCGCCGAGCATCTGCTGTCGCTGGCGGATCCGGCGCTGGCGGCCGCCACGTGCCTGCTGGACACCCACGAAGCCGCGACAGCGGCAGCCTGGCGGGCCGCACAGCGGCATCTGAAGGCGTGCCTTGACGGCCTGCTGGCCCGGCTGAAGGACGGCGACCCGGAGCACACACAGGCCCTGGCTGCCTGCAAGCGGGCACTCAAGGATGCGCAGCGCTGTCGGCCGGCAGCCCTGGCTGCGCTGCCCGCCGACAGCGCGCTGGCGCTGAACGAAGCGCTGCAGCGGACCGAAGCCGCGCGCCGGTCTTTCGAAACTGCCTACGAACAGGCCCTGACCAGGAGCGCCGAGGCGCTCCGGAAGGCGGCCGGCGACCCGCTGCTGCGCCAGGCAGTCTCCTGGCAGAACCACGCCGCGCTGACCACCGCGCTGGACCCGCTCGCCCGTGGCGAGGACATGGCAGGCACCCGCCGACGGCAGCGCGAGGCACTGCTGACCAACTATCTGCAGCGCTACTGTCTCAAGAACGACACCATCGGCTTCTTCGGACCCATGGCCTGGATCCGGCTCGGCGGCGAGGGCACGGGGCATTTCGAGCGTGGGCCGGCGCTGGTCGGCGAGCGCACGGTCCGCTTCGAGGACTGGCCGCTGCATGCTTACGCAGAGCGTCTGGCCGCCGATCCCGCCATGAGACCCTGGCTCGCCCCGCGCCTGCAGCCGATCTGTCGGCTCGAGAACGACTGCCTATATCTGCCAGGCGGTGCATGCCTGGCCTTGGAACCGGGGGAGGCTCAGCTGCTGAGCCTTTGTGATGGCGTGACCCCAGCGGGGATCATCGCGGAGGCTCTGCTGGCCAATCCCTTCTCTGCCTGGCGGGACAGCGACGACATCCTGGAGGCGCTTGAGCGTCTGTACCAGGCCGACCGCATTCAATGGGGCTTCAGGGTGCCGACAACGGATCCCCAGCCTGAGCTGACGCTGGAGCAGGAGCTGCTGCAGCTGCCCGACGAAGCCCCACGCCATGAGGCGCTGCAAGGCCTGAAACGACTCTGCGCCGCACGCGACGTCCTTGCGCAGGCCCGGGGTGACGATGCCCGGCTCGCCGAGGCGCTCCAGGACCTGGACGCCGTCTTCCACGAGCTCACTGGCAGCGCGCCGCGCCGTCGCGGTGGAGAGCCCTACGGTGGGCGTGCACTGGTCTATGAGGACTGCCACCGTGACATCAAGGTGGAGTGGCCGGAGACTGCCCTTGACCGCCTGCGGGGGCCGCTGGACTTCGTGCTGAGCAGCGGACGCTGGTTTACAGCACGCGCTGCGGAGTCCTTCCAGGCCCGTTTCCTCGAAGCCCACGCGGCCTTGATGGGCGCCGGCCAGGCGAATGGACAGGGGCGCGTGGCGCTGCATGATTTCTGGCTGCGCATCCAGTCCATCGTGTTCGTAGACCAGGAGCCCATCGTGGCCCTGGCTCAAGAGCTGCGCCAGCGTTGGGAGCAGCTGCTCAAGCCCTTTGACGAGCCCGGGCAGCGCCGGGTCGAGCGTCGCTGCACCGACCTGATGGAGGCCTTCGTGCAGGCCTTCCCGCAGCAGGGGCGTGTCTGGGCCCAGGCGCGCTACCAGTCCCCCGACCTGATGTTCTGCACCACGGATGCTGCCGGCTGGCTGCAGGGCAAGGCGCTGGCGGTGCTCGGGGAGGTCCACCTGGGTTGCAACACCATTGCCACCAATATGTTTGCTTCGCTGCACCCTCAGCCTGAGCGTCTGCGCGCCCAGCTCCGGGCGGACCTGGGGGACCCTTACCCGCTGCCCAGGCTCAGCACCAGCGCCTCCGCCACGCCCATCCGGACGCAATGGCTGGAAGACCCGGCGGGCATCGTGGAGATCCTCTTCTCGCTCGACGCCGTACCTCGCAATCCCTCGATGGCCAAGCACATCGCCGACCTCGACGTCGTCCGGGAAGGGGACCGCCTGGTGGTCAGGGATGAGCGCGACGGCTGGAGCGCCGACCTGCTCGATGTCGTCGGCGACTTCCTGTCCCTGTCGGTGATGAATCACTTCGGCGTCCTCCACCGGCGTGTCCACACGCCGCGCATCACTCTGGACCGTCTGGTCGTGCAGCGCGAGTCCTGGCGGGTGCCGGTGGCCCAGCTGGCGGCCGTGCTGGAAGGTGTCACGGACGATCGGGCGGCCTTCCGAGCCCTGCACCGCATGGCGGCTGAGCAAGGGTGGCCGGAGCGGGTGTTCGTCAAGGCGCCCTGGGAGGACAAGCCCTTCTTCTGCGACCTCAGCAGCCCCCTGCTTGTGCGACATCTCGCCAAGCAGGTGCGTGCGGGCGGGGTGGAAGGGGACATCGTCGTGAGTGAAATGCTGCCGGATGTCGGCGACCTCTGGCTGCAGGACGCGCAGGGGGAGCGTTATGCCTCGGAGTTGCGCGTGGTGTGCGTCCATGGTGACGACATCCGCATCACCCAGGAGCACCACTGATGCGCACGGTGGCGAGCAGCACGCGCCTGGCGATGCGCCTCATCCTCACGCGAGGCGTGAGTGCCATGGGCTCGGTGCTGACGGGCATTGCCCTCGACGTCTGGCTCTACCAGCAGACGGGCTCGTATGCCCAGTTTGCCGCCATTGCCGTGGTCTCCGCCCTCGTGTCCTTGCTGGTCACGCCGCTCACGGGTGTGCTGGTGGACCGCTTCAACAAGCGCCTGCTGCTGGCCGTCAGTGAATGCATCACTGCAGCCGCCGTGCTGGCCGCTGCTTGGTCGTGGCACCGGGGCAGCCTGGATGCCTGGGGCGTCGGCTTCGTGACCGCCACCATGGCGTGCACTGCAGCCTTGCGCTGGACCACGATGAGCGTGGTTGTGAGCATGCTGGTGCCTCGGGATGACCTGGAGCGCGTCAACGGGCTGCAGCAGATCGTCGAAGGGATCGTGCTGGTTCTGGGGCCGGTGCTTGGCGCGGCCGCTGTCACCTGGGTCGGACTGGGCGGCGCCCTGGCGATCGACTGCGTCTCGACCGTTGTGGCGCTGTGCGGGCTGCTGTCCGTGCCGGGGCCGCAGCTGGGGACGGTGGCCCAGACGGCGCCGCCGCGTCGCTGGTGGGTTGAGATGGGCTTCGGGCTGCAATGGATATGGCAACGCCCGGCCCTGCGCCGCCTGATGCTGTTCATCACCGGCTACAACCTGGTGGCATCGATCTTCACGGCCTCGTTCAGCCCCTATGTGCTGGCCGCCGCAGACGGGCACACGCTGGGCATGGCCGCTGCGCTGGAAGGCGCAGGCGCCCTGGCGGCCGGTGCGCTGCTGAGCTGGCGCATTCTGGGCGGCCATGCGCGTGAGGACGGCGTGCTGGGCTGCGCCGCGCTGTTCGCCGCCTTGATGATGGTCTGGGGCCTGGTGCGCCAGCCGGCCCTGCTGTGTCTGCTGGCCTCGTGCACCGGCCTGGTGACCTCTCTGCTGGTGGCATGGCTGCAGATGGTGTGGCAGTCGCATGTGCCGGTTGACGTTCAGGGGCGGGTGTTTGCAGCGCGCCGTCTGGTGTCCTCGGCGCTGACGCCGGTCTCCATCCTGATCTCCGTGCCGCTGGCTGAGCAGCTGATGCGGCCGGCCTTGCAGGCGTGGCCAGCTGCACGTGTGCTCTGGGGCCTGGGCACCGCCGGGGCCTTGGGTGCGCTGATGTCCTGCCTCGGGCTGTGCCTGTTGACCGGCTGCCTGTTGCGCGTTGCTGGCGGCGGACTGCGCGTACCTCCTGCAACCACCCGCTCGCAGGCCACCCCCCTTCTTCCAATGGTAGACAGATGATGATTCCGATGAGCATCGGCCAGCAAGGCCTGTGGTTTCTAGGGCAGATCAGTGGCGATGTCAGTGCCGCCTACAACGTGGTGCTGCCGCTCGCGGGCGAGGTGCTGCCGCCGGCCGACCGGCTCGCCGCAGCCTTGGCCCGCCTCATCAGCCGGCATCCCCTGCTGGGCGCCCGCGTGGTGCTGGATCGCCACCAGCCCTGCTTCGACACCAGGGCGGTGACCATGGCCGTCGAGGAGGTGCAGGGCGAGCTGCTGGATGTCGCAGCCCGCGAGGCGGTCCGCCCACTAGACATGAAGGCAGGACCCTTGCTGCGCGTCCTGCGGGTCCAAGGCCTTGACGGCCGGGGCGAGGGCCTGGTGCTGACGGTGTCACACCTTGTCTTTGATGGCCCGTCCGCAGACCTGCTGCTCGAAGAACTGGAGGCGGCACTGGCGAAGCCCCAGGCTGAGACGCCATCAGTCTCGCCTTACGACCATGCGGCCGCCGTGGCGGCCGAACGTGCCCATGTTGGCAGCGAGGCCAGCAAGCGCAGGCTGGCGGCCCAGGCCATACGGTTGGCCACCCTGCCGGCCCTGGCGCTGCCTGCTGCCGCCGTGACGCAGGACCTGCATGTCTATCCAGCTGCTCACGTGGCCGCCCGCTGGCCAGTCACCTTCGTCCAGCGCGTCGAGGCCGCTGCGAACCGCCACGATGCCACGCCGGCGGCGCTGTATCTCGCGGCATTCCAGGTCGCGCTGTGGCAGTTCACCGGCCAGGGGGATCTGGGCTTCAGCATTCCGGTGAGCCGACGTGATGACGAAGCCAGTCAGGTCGGCATCAGCTACCTGACCAACCTCGGTGTTTTGCGCGGGCAGCTCGATCCGGAGATGACGCTGGCGGCCTTGTGCACCCAGGTGGCCGATGCCATGTTCGACCTGCTGGACGACCGGCACCTGCCGTTCCCGTCGTTGATGCAGGCGATGAAGGCGGCCAAGGTGGACCCGGCCGTCCTTCGCCGGCTGATCGGCTTCAACTACCAGGCCACAGCGCGGCGCGCCCTGAAGGTCGACGGCGGCGAACTCGTCCTGACGCCCATGGCCGCTCCCCATGCCAAGGATCGCCTGCAGATGGGCGTGGAACGCGACGAGGCCGGCGTTCTCGTGACGCTGGAGTACGACAGGGCGGCTTTTGATGCCGGGCTGATGCAGTCGCTGATGCGGCAATTCAGGCGCGTCCTGGCGGTGCTGCTGGACAAGCCAGAACAGCCGCTGAGCCGACTACCGCTGGTGAGCGATGAGGAGAGGGCGGCGCTGCTGGCGCAAGGGACGGGAGAGGCGCTGCAGGAGGGCGGCGAGGCGGTGGTGGATGTGTACGGGCAGCTGGTAGCGGCGGCGAAGCGGGAGCCGCAGGCGCTGGCGCTGTGGTGCGAGGGGAGGGGGCTGAGCCACGGGGCGCTGCATGTTCGGGCGGGCGCGCTGGCGCAGCGGCTGCGCGAGTTGGGCCTGGGGTCGCAGGACCGTGTGGCGCTGTGCCTGCCGCGCAGCCTGGCCCATGCGGTGGCGGTGGTGGGGGCGCTGCGAGCGGGGGTGGCGTTTGTGCCGCTGGATGTGCAGGCGCCTGAGGCGCGGCTGCAGTTGCAGCTGCAGGAGGTGCGGGCCAGCCTGGTGCTGAGCACGCCCGCGCTGCAGGGCCGTGTGCCGGCGCAGGTGCGGTGCCTGTGCCTGCAGGAGGACGGGCGCTTGCAGGAGGTGCCTGAAGAGGCGCCTGCGGAGGGGGCGCAGGCCTGGGAGGCGCTGGGGCCAGCACCGCAGGTGCACCCGCGGCAACTGGCCTATGTGCTGTTCACGTCGGGCTCGACGGGCCGGCCCAAGGGCGTGGCGGTGGATGTCGGGGCGCTGGGCTCGCACCTGGCGGCGTGCGTGAAGCGCTACGAGCTGCAGGCGCAGGACCGGGTGCTGCAGTTCGCGGCGTCGACGTTTGACACGGCGATTGAGCAGCTGTTGGCGCCGCTGTGCGCGGGGGCGTCGGTGTATCTGCGCGGAGAGGCGGCCTGGTCGCCCGACGAGATGATGGAGTTCGTGAAGGCGCAAGGGCTGACGGTGGTGGACATGCCCACGGCGTATTGGCACCTGCTCAGCGGCGAGGCGAAGCTGGCCCAGGCAAGGAGCCTGAGGCTGGTGGTGGCCGGGGGCGAGGCGGCGCTGGCGGCGCGGTCGCGGCAGGCGCCAGCCGGGGTGAGGAGCTTGAACGCCTACGGGCCGACTGAGGCGACGGTGACCTGCTGCATGGGCCCGCTGGCCGGGGCGGCGGCGGGCGCGGGTCCCTGGGTGCCCATTGGCAAGCCCTTGCCGGGTACGCAGGTGTACGTGCTGGACGCGGCGCTGAATCTGGTGCCGCAGGGCGTGGCCGGGCAGCTGTATGTGGCGGGTGAGCGCGTGGCGCGGGGCTACCTGGGGCAGCCGGGGCTGACGGCGCGGCAGTTCGTGCCGGACCCGTACGGCGAGCCGGGGAGGCGGATGTATGCGACGGGGGACGTGGTGCGGTGGCTGGAGGGAGGGACGCTGGAGTACCTGGGGCGTGCGGACCAGCAGCTGAAGATCCGCGGGGTGCGGATCGAGCCAGGGGAGATCGAGCAGGCGCTGTCGGCGGTGGCCGGGGTGAGGCAAAGCGTGGTGGTGGCGCAGGAGGAGGCGGATGGTGAGCGCAGCTTGGCGGCGTATGTGGTGGGGGAAGCGGGGCTGACGGGGCAGGGGCTGCGCGAGCAGCTGCAGGGTCGGCTGCCGCAGGCGCTGCTGCCGACGCACTGGAGCTTCCTGGAGTCGCTGCCGCTGACACCGCATGGCAAGGTCGATCGCAAGCGCCTGCCCGCCATCACGGTGGTGGCGGCGCCAGTGGCCGATGGGGCAGGGCCTTCCACCGCGACGGAGCAACTGGTCGCGGACATATGGGCCGATGTCTTGCGCCTGAGCGTGCCCGGCCTGAGCTGCGATGCCAACTTCTACGTGCTGGGCGGGCACTCCCTGCTGGCCACACAGATTGTGGCCCGGCTCAGTGAACGCCTGGGGCGCCCGGTACCGCTGCGGCTGCTGCTGGAGCAACCCACGGTCCGTAGGTTCGCCGCCGCCCTGGATGCGACGGCCGGCCACGTGGCCGAGGCTCCGGCCGCACCGCCGCTGGTTCGCCGCGATCGGCGCTGAGGCACGCAGCCCCCTGGCTCATCAACTTACCTGGAGATGCCTATGAATAACGATACGCCGTTCCTGGTCGTTCGCAATGACGAAGACCAATACTCAATCTGGCCTGCCGATCGCGCGCTGCCTGCCGGCTGGATCCCGGTCGACGGACCCGCGTCGCGCGACAGCTGCCTGGCCTACATCGAGACCCACTGGACCGACATGACCCCGCGCAGCCTCCGACTCCATCTGCAGGGAGCCGTTGCCTGATGGAAGCCGCACTGTCCGCGACGGCTACCGGCTACGTGGCCCGCGCTTCGTTCGCTCAGCACCGCATGTGGTTCATGGAGCAGAGCGTTCCCGGCACCGACCGCTATCACGTGGCCTTGGCCTGGCGTCTGTCCGGAGCGCTGGATGTCCCGCGACTCCAGGAGGCGCTGCGACGCGTCTGCCAGCGCCATGACGCGCTGAGGACGAGCTATCGCGAGCAGGATGGCGAACTCCAACAGCAGGTCCATGGGGAGATGCCGCTGGACTTTTCGTGCGTCGACACTGCGGAACAGGCGTCGCCGGAGGAGGCTGCACATGGGCTGCTCCAGCGCCAGCTCACACATCCCTTCGACCTGAGTACCGACGCGCCCCTGCGGGCCTGCCTCGTCCACTTGGGACCGCAGCGGCACCTTCTGCAGCTGGTCATCCACCACATCGCCTGCGACGGCTGGTCAGTGGGGCTCATCGTCGACGAGATCTCCGCCCTTTATGCCGGACGCGAGCTGCCGCCGCCAGGGTTTCAGTACGCGGACTACTCGGACTGGGAGCATGACTGGCTCCGTGGCGAGACCATGGCCCGGGGGCTGCAGTACTGGCAGCGTCGGCTCGAGGGTGTCTCGGAGGCCGCGGAGCTGCCGACGGACCATCCGAGACCGGCCCAGGGCCGCCACCGGGCGGCCAGTGTGCCGGTGTGCCTGAGCGCCGAGCAGGTCACGCAGTTGCGCCAGGTCACGCAGTCGCTGGGATTCACGCCCTTCAGCGCCTTGGCCGCAGCCTTGATGGTGGAACTGCATCGGCGCAGTCGGCAGGAGGATGTGTGCATCGGCTATCCGGTGGCCAATCGCAGCCAGACCGACCTCGAGCGCGTTGTGGGCCTGTTCGTCAACACCCAGCTGCTGCGTGTGCGCCTCCAGCCCGGGCTCAGTCTGCGCGGGCTGATGCAGGCCATCGGCACGGCGCTGCTGGACAACCACGAACACCAGCACCTGCCTTTCGAGAAGGTGGTGGAGGCGCTGGCACCGGCGCGCGGCGGCCGCAGCTCGCCGTTGTTCCAGGTGATGCTCGGCTACGAGAAAAGCGGCGCCAGCGGCGGTGCGCTCGATTTGCCCGGCGTGGAGGCGACGGCCCTGGCCGTTGCCAGCCATAGCGCGAAGTTCGACCTCAGCTTCGAGGTGATCGACAGCGGCCCTCGCATCGCGGCCGTGCTCGAATTCAACGCCGACCTGTTCGACTCCGACACCATACGCGGCCTGGGCGAGCAGATCGTCCACACGCTGGCGACGGGGCTGGCCGCGCCGGACGTTCCTCTCGCCCAGCTGCCCCGGATGCCACAGGCGCAGAGGGCGGCAGTCCTGGCCCTCGGCCTGGGTCCCGACCCGGTTGGCATGGAGCCGCCGTGCAGCCTGGTCGATGCCTTCGAGCGGCAGGTCCGTGCAGCGCCGCAGGCACCCGCCGTGGACGGCCCCATGGGACCCATCTGCTATGCCGACCTCGACGAGCGGGCCAACCGCCTGGCGCAGGGACTGATGGCACGCGGGCTGACGCCGGGCCGGCGGGTCGCGGTCTTGCTCGATCGCGGTGCGGACTATGCCGTTGCGGTGCTGGCCATCCTGAAGGCTGGTGCCGCCTATGTGCCCCTGGATCCGCTCTATCCGGCGCCACGGTTGGCACTGATCCTGCAGACTGCGGGCGCCGAGGCCTGGATCACGCAGCGTTCGCTGCTGGATAGCCTGCCCAGACCCACGGTGCCCTGCGTGCTGGTCGACGAGGACCGCGCCTTCATCGACGCACAGCCGCGCGAGGCACCTGACGTCCCCCGTCATGCCGGAGCGGCGGCTTGTTGCATTTTCACCTCGGGGACCACGGGGCAGCCCAAGGGAACGGTGATCGAGCAGCACAGCATCTTCAGGCTCGTGCGCGGCCAGTGCTACGCCCGGCTCGATCCCACGACCCGCTTCCTGTTCCATTCGCCGATGGCTTTCGACGCATCGACGCTGGAACTGTGGGGGCCGCTGCTGAACGGCGGCACCGTCGTCATGGCGCCGCCCGGGCGTCTGGGCTATGCTGAACTGGCGCAGGCGATCGGGGCCGGGCGGGTGGACACCGTGTTCATGACGGCTTCGCTCTTCGAGGCCTTTGTCGAGCACGAACTGGCGTCGCTGGGGCCGGTGCGGCAGTTCCTGAGCGGCGGCGACCGGATGCCTCCGCACACGGTTCGGCGCATCCAGTCGGCCTGGCCGGACTGCACGGTCGTGAACCTCTACGGGCCGACCGAATGCACCACGCATGTCTGCTGCGAGCGCGTTCCCTCCCTCCACGATGACGCCCCCCTGCCTCTCGGGCGGCCCATTGCGGGCGCAGCGCTGCATGTGCTTGACGAGTCGCTGGAGCTGGTGGCGCCGGGCGTCGCAGGCGAGCTGTACATCGCCGGTGCCGGCCTGGCCCGCGGCTATCTCGGGCAGCCCGGCCTCACGGCCGAGCGCTTCCTGCCTTGCCCCTTCGGGCCGGCCGGTGGCCGCATGTATCGGACGGGCGACCTGGTCCGTTGGCGGCCCGATGGACGCCTGGCCTTCCTCGGCCGCATCGACCATCAGGTCAAGATCCGGGGCTTCCGCATCGAGCCTGCAGAGGTCACCCAGGTCCTGATGCGCTGCGCAGGCGTGCGGGAAGCCGCAGTGCTGGCTCGGGAAGACCAGCCCGGCGAGAGGCGCCTGGTCGCCTATGTCTGTGGCGACGCGGACCTCGGAGCGGTGAAGGCCGAGGTGGCAGCGCTTCTGCCGGAACCTATGGTGCCTTCAGCCTGGGTCCTGCTCGACGCGCTACCGCTGGATCCCAACGGCAAGCTGGACCGCCGCGCCCTGCCTGCTCCCCCGTCATCGGCCGATGCGCGGCCGCTGGCGCGCGTCGCGCCGCGCACGCCCCTGGAGCACCGGCTGTGCGGCATCTGGCAGCAGACGCTGGGTGTCGACGAGATGGGCGTCGATGACAATTTCTTCGCTCTGGGCGGGCATTCGCTGAAGCTGCTGTCCCTGCGCGAGGCCATGCGCCGTGCTTTTGGCATCTATTTGCCTCTGCAGGCGCTGCTGTCAACGCCCACCGTGGCCGGCTGTGCCGCCTTGCTGACCAATGCTCCGGGGCTTGCCTTCGCCAATGATGAGGCAGCGTCCGATGCCGCCGTCCCGCCTGTGGATAGCGATGGCAGCGCCGTCGAACTGGCCCTGACCTTGGCCCGTTTCTGGGCGCTCGAGCAAGTCATCGGCGACACGCGCTACACCGTGCCCCATGTGCTGGCCGTGCCGGCAGGCCGGACCGAGGCCCAGTACCGGGCAGCTTGGCAGGCGCTGTGCCGCCTGACCCCGGACCTGCTGACGGTCTTCGTCAACGAGGCGCCGGAACTTCGCCTGGATCGCCGTGCCGAGGCGACCGCGCTGTGGTCGTCCACCGTTGTGGGTGAGGGGGCGGCGGCATCCGAAGCCATTGCGGCCTTCCTGAAGCCCCGCTTCGACTTGCGCAAGGGCCTGGTGCGCGTGCTGCTGGTGCAGAGCGGCGAGACCGACCTGCTTGTGTTCGCCTTCCACCATGCCCTGGTCGATAGCGTGGCCCTGATCGCCCTGGTGAACGCCTATTTCGAGCTGCTCGATGACGCGCCAGCCGCTGCCGTGCAGTCGCTGGCCGCTGCGGCCTCGCTGCGCGAGTACAACCATTGGCGCCTCAGCGCTGACCGGCAAGTGGACCCATCCATGGACACGCTGGCTGCGCTGATCCGCCAGCTGGACGGACGGGCCATGCATTTCGTGGCGGCGGACCGATATGACGCGCCTGCGGCCTCCCGCAGCCTGCACCGCACCTACGCCCTCAGCCCGGACTTCGTGCGTGGCCTGGAGCGGCGTGTCGCCGAATCGGCCTGCACGCCTTTCGTGGCCTTCCTGGAGGCCTTCGCGCGGGCGGCGCTGGCGGTGCTCGGGCTGGAGCACTTCGTCCTCAGCGTGCCGACATCGGCGCGCATGCTCGACGGACGCTTCCTCGCCACGCCTGGCTACCTGAATGACACGGCTCTGCTGCGCTGGGCCCGTGACGAGCCGTCCGCTGACTCGCTGGCCCGTGGCATGGAGACCCTGTTCAGCCCGCGGCCGAGCTTCGAGCATCTGCTGGTGCGACACCTGGGCAGGCCGCTGGGCGAGCTGAACCCGCTGGCCAATGTGATGGCCATCCAGCCCGAGATGGAGCGCTTGAGCACAGGCGCAGTTCAGCGTGGCCACGCCGACGTGACCTCGCGCTTCATCAAGGAGGGCGGGGCACCCAAGCGAGATGTCCTGATGGTGCTGGATCTCGCTGGTGCGCAGGCCCGGCTGACCTTGCATGTCGATCCGGGGCGAGTCGACCTGGCGCTGCTGGACCGCACGGTGGCGGCCATGACCGGCGACGCCGCCCTGATGCCACCGGAGCCTTAGCTCCTTCGA
The DNA here is from genome assembly GCF_043555975.1 of Pelomonas nitida. Classification (NCBI taxonomy): domain Bacteria; kingdom Pseudomonadati; phylum Pseudomonadota; class Betaproteobacteria; order Burkholderiales; family Sphaerotilaceae; genus Roseateles; species Pelomonas nitida. The sequence continues at coordinate 22,704 of NZ_JBIGIA010000028.1, forward strand.
TGTCTGTCCTTATGACTGTCTTTACCCGCGACCTCGCCTCACGGCGTGTTTAGTGGCACCCACGGGTGTGCCACGCCAACTGACTGAACTGAACCATGAAACAAGCAAGCAATCCTCTCTTCGACGTAGCCGGCCTGCGCATGAGCCGCATCTGGCACTGTTTCGGCAACTACATGCACAAGGTCGACCTGGCCACCATCCAGCGCATGCTGGCGGCTTCGCAGACCAATGTGCTGCCCATCAATACGCACCAGCTGAGCGAGAGCACGCAGCGTGACGGCCTGATGATCGGCTTCGGCGGCGTCACCTTCGACCAGCTGGCCGCGGTGCATCCGGTGGACCAGATGGTGATCATGCTGAACATCAACCACCAGACCACTGCGGAAGCTGCCGTCGCCAAGACGCGCCTGGCCCACCGCCTGACGGGGGAGCGCGTCGTCAAGCTGGAAGTTCTGAACACGGACATGAAGACCTCCAACAATGCCGCGCTGATCGAGGCCGTGAAGATGCTGAAGCAGGAGCTCCCCCAGCTCATCATCATGCCTTTGCTGGCCAACAACTACGACGATGCACGTCGGCTGATGGAGCTGGGCTGCCCGCTGCTGCGCGTGATGGGCAGCGGCATCGGCGAAGGCCGCGGCATCGTGGACACCCAGGAGTTCGAGCGCATCTGCGAGCTGCCCGTGCCCGTGGTGCTGGACGGTGGCGTGCGCGATGCCCGCGACTACCAGATCGCCCACGCCCTGGGCGCCCAGGGTTCGCTGATCAACAGCGCGCTGTTCGTTGGCGCCCTGTCGCCGGAGGCCGGCCTGGCTCGTTTCCTCGAGCGCTCGCAGGGCTTCATCCACGAGGCGCCGCAAGCCCTGGTGGCGGCCTGATATGCGCGGGCCCGACGACGTCATCGACGAGGCGGGGCTCCGCCTCTCGAGCAACTCACGGCCCGGCAAGCCGGTACGCCTGGTCCGCGGCGAAGGTGCCGCAGTCTGGGATGCCGCCGGCAGGCGCTACGTGGACCTCAGCAGCCAGACCATGAACCTGCTGTTCGGGCAATGCCATCCGCGCATCAATGCCGCCATCGCGCAGCAGCTGGGCACGCTGACCTTTGCCGACCAGGACTTCCAGCACGATGCCTATCCGCAGGCGATGCAGGCGCTGGCACCCTTCGTGCCGCAGGCGCTGACGACTTACAACTTCCGGCTCAGCGACGGGTCCAGCGGCGTGGAGTGTGCCGTCAAGATGGCGCGTCGAGCACGTGGACGGGGACGCGTGCTCACCTTCGACGGCATCTACCTCGGGCAGAACACCCAGTCCCTGCATCTGCGTGGCTGGGGAAGTCGTCGCACGGAGGTGCTGGTGGGCAGTCATGAGGACGTCGTCTTCGCCCCGCTGCCGCGTCCGCAGTTCGAGCTGGACTTCGAGCACTCGCCGGCCGAGAACGGCGCGGCGGCCTGCGAGTTGATCGAGCGCATGCACGACACGCTGGCCTGCGTACTCATCGACCCGCTGATGATCTCCAGCGGCGTCACCATGGGCCGGGGCATGGCGCAGCTCGTGCATCGCGTGATCGCCTGCGCCCACCGCTTCGACGTCCCTGTCATCCTCGATGAATGCCAGACCTTCGGCTGGGTGCCCGATGGCACGCTGGCCCGCCACTTCGGCTTCGATGCCGACCTGCTGGTGCTGGGCAAGGGGGTGGGCGGCGGCATGCCCCTGTCGGTCTGCATCAGCAAGCCTCGCTATGACGGGCTGGAGTGGGGGGATGCCGACTACACCAACGGCGGCACCCTGGCCGCGATGGCAGGCCTGCTGGCGACCTGCGAGCTGCTGAACGAGGCCCAGACGCGGGAGCGCGTCGCGCAGCTTGAATCGGTGATCGATGGCTGGGCTGCGGAGATGGGCGCGCGCTTGGGCCCGCGGATCGCCACCCGCGGCATCGGACTGATCCGGGCCATCCAGCTGCGCGGCCTGGCCGACGAGGACGAGGCCAGGGCCGCTGCGGTGGCGCTGGTCGCTCGCTGTCTGGAGCGCGGGCTGATCGTGCGCAAGCACACCGATTGCATCACGCTGAAGCCCTCGCTCACCACGGATCCGGCCGAGCTCCGCGATGCGCTGGTGACGCTTGGACATGAACTGATCAACCAACTGGAAGCACAATGAGCTACTTGAAACCCGCGCTCAAGCCGGCGGTCCGGCAGAGCACGCGCAACGGCGGTCTGCAGTTGAGCTATCGGGGCCAGCAGCTGGCCTTGCAGCCCACCGAGGCCTCGCTGTTCGCGCGGCTCGCACCGCTTCTCGATGGCCGGCACGATGCCGCCGCCCTCTCGCGGACGGCCGACATTGATCCCTCCGACCTGGACTGGCAGCTGGCGCAGTTGGAGGCTGCCCATCTGCTCGTTGAGGGTGAGGGCTGGAGCCCGCAGCCGGACCTGTACAGCGCGGAGCAGGCGTTCTGGGTCCTGGAGGCGGATGTCTGCCGCGTCAAGTTTGGTGAGGCTGACGACCGCCTGCGCAACGACCTGGAGGTCCGCATCGCGCGAGGCGAGGTCGCTCAGACCGTGGCCGAAGGCTGGCTGGTCGAGCTCGGCTATCTGCTGCGCCAGGTGCCCCAGGAGCTCTCGCTGGCGGTGGCCACTGCGGGCGACGAGGCCACGCGCGCGCACTATGTCGAGTTCTTCAAGGAAGAGTGCGACCACGGGCAGATGATGTACGACAAGCTCAAGGACTGGATCGCTCCCGAGCGGCTGCTGGCCATGCGTCCACTGCCGTCCACGCTGGCCGTACTCAATATGTACCGCGCGCTGGCTAGCGACGGGCCGCTGAGCTATGCCGTGGCCCTGATGCGCGACGAGTCGACGCCCTTGGATCCGGCGCCCGCGCCCGAGACCGATCCCTATGCCGGCCTGCGCACCCATTACCAGGTCCCTGCACCGGTGGTGGACATCTTCGAGTGGCACGCCCACCTGGACCGCGATTGCGAGCACGGCTTCTTCCCCTTGGAGATTTTCCGGCAGCAGCGCTGGATTGACCGGCGGACAGTGCAGGCCCTGCGCCAGCGCCTGCTGAGCCTCTTCGAGACGCACGCCATGTGGCGCCGGGAACTGGCCAACTACTTCGCCACGCACTCGGTGCACGAGCGCGTGCCTGCCTGAGACCGAGCCTGCCCATCAAGAACCCACACCGTGCCGGCGGCCTCGTCAAGCCAGGTCGCCGGCCCTGCAATCGTCAAGGACGTCCCCATGCAAGTGACTCTCTCCCAGCACCTCTCGTCCATCCCGGACTCCGCCGTCTCCGGCATCATCAGCGCCGCGGCGCGTGCCGCGTGGCAGGATGTCATTCCGATGGCCGGTGGCGAACCGACCTTCGAGATGCTGGTCAACCCCCGCGAGGCCCTGCGGGACTTCGATGAGCGCGCTCTCAGCAAGTATTCGCCATTCACCGGCCATGGCGAGCTGCTCGAGCTGATCTGCGGCAAGCTGGCCCGCCTCAACGGCATCGAGGCCTCCACCAGCGACCTCATCGTCGTCCCCGGGGGCGCCGGCGCGCTCTGGGGCTCGCTGATGGCCGTCGTCGACCCAGGGAGCGAGGTCATCCTGACCGACCCCTGCTGGGAGCACTACCACTCCATCGTCAAGATGGTCGGCGCCCGCCCGGTCTCCTGGCCGCTGTTTGCCGATCGCATGAACGGCGAGCTGGACTTCGACGCCCTGCTGGCGCGGATCACACCGGCCACGCGGGCCCTCCTGATCAACACGCCGCTGAACCCCTGTGGCTATGTTTTCTCCGAGGCCGATCTCCGCCGTCTGATCCAGATTTGCGAAGACCGCGGTGTGCAGCTGATCTGCGACGAGGAATACGAGACCTTCGTGTTCGGCCAGGCCCGGCATGTCTCTCCCCGGAGCCTCTCGCCCAACGTCATCTCGCTGTATGCGATGTCCAAGAGCTTTGCCGTCACCGGCGCCCGCGTGGGCTATGTGGCCGCGCGCCCCGAGGTGGTCGCGTTGATCCGGCGGGCCGGGCTGTACTCCTACATGTTCCCCTCCAGCCCTGCGCAATGCCTGGCCATCGCCATCCTGCGGCAGGACTACGTGGGCTATCTGTCGCATGTGCGGGCCCATTACGAGGCCAAGATGGAGCGCCTCCACAGCCTCTTCGCAGCAGTACCGGGCATTGAACTGGAGAAGCCCATGGGCGGCGTGTACCTGTTTCCGCATCTCCCAGAGATCGAGGGCCGCAACGCGGCACATGCGCTGATCGAGAAGGACCACCTGCTCTGCGTGCCGGGTGACGTGGCCGGGCCCTCCGCAGCGGGGCGCGTGCGCTTCTTCTTCGGTCTGGACGACGCTGTGCTTCAGGACGCCGCCCAGCGGCTGCGCGGCCGCTTCACGGCTTGAGCGCGATGAGCAGCCTGTTTGGCGCTGACCGCCTCGTGCTCGGCACCCTGCACCTGAGACAGCGACCGGAGCGCGAGGTGAATGAGGTGCTGGACGCCTTCCTGGAGGCCGGCGGGCGCACGGTAGACCTGGCCACGCTGTATGGTGGCTTGCCCCTGCTGCGCACCGTGGGCCGCCACCTGCGGCGCAGCGGGGTCCGGGTAAGGTCCCTGTTGAAGATCGGCTACCTCGAACAGCTCAGCGACTATCGGAATCCCGATCCCTGGTTCGAGCTGGCCGACCGCGCCCGGGAGGCGCTGGGGCTGGACGACCCCACGCTGATGCTGCATGAGGCGGACTGGGCCCTGTGGTGGCGAGCGCAGGCCAGCAAGGGTGAGGTCTGCACCCCGGCCGACGCTCCACGGATCGCCGCATGCTGGCAGCCGTGGAGCGAGCGCGTGCACCGGCTGACCGGGCAGGCCCTGGGCATCGCCGGCAACCATGCGCCGGCCCTGTTGACCGTGTTCGCCTCGGCCGGGAGCCCGCCGGGCATGACGCTGCTCGTGGCCAAGCAGATGGACCTGCTGTGGCGCAGCGCCGAGCCGCTGGTCGAGAAGGTACAGGCCGCTGGTGGCCGGGCCATCCTCGGCGCGCCATGGCATCAGGGTTGGCTGCGCTCGATGGATCTTCTGATCAAGCGTAGGCCGGAACTCGCCACCGAAGCCAAATCGCTCGTCTCACTGTGCGACGAGGCTGGATGGTCGGTCGCAGATGCTGCGCTGCCCTTTCTTCTGCGTCACGTTCCAACCGCACTTCTGGCATTTGGCGCAGCGACCAGAGAGGAGGTGGAGCAAGCATTCCGGTCTTTGAACCGCCCACTGCCTGATCCCCTTTACCAATCGATTGCCGCATTGGGGCGCGACATGCCTCCGATGGGCCCTCTTATTCCCTTCGAATGCAAATGACCACGAATTCAACGCGAAACAATGCCTCACTTGCGGCGATCCAGGACAAAGCCAGGGAGACACGGTCTCTCCTGCCGCCGAACATCATTGACATGCACGAGCTAAGTGCACCTGCGATTCGGGCGGTGTTTGAACTTGCGGATTCGCTTCGCAGTTTGCCGCCTGACCAGGCCGTGCAACTCCAGCCTGGCCGCGTCGTCTCTACCTTGTTCTACCAGCCGAGCACAAGGACCCGCTTGAACTTCGACGCGGCTGCCCAGCGCCTCGGCGCGAGTGTGGTCGGGTTCTGCGATCCGGCCACAACGAGAGCCGGCGATTTCTATCAAGAGTCTCTTGAGGATGTCGTTCGTTTCACGAGTGAGCTGGTCGACCTGGTTGTACTTCGACACCACGAAACCGGGGCGGCCTTACGCGCTGCCAGCTGCAGCTCAGTGCCGGTCATTAGCGCGGGGGATGGCTATGGGCAGCACCCGACGCAAGCCTTGGGCGACATCTGGACCATGTGCGGCATTCTCGGTGAGTTGAGGAATCGCCGCATCGGAATGGTGGGTGATGTCAATATCAGGTCGCTGAAAGCCATCAGTATCGGACTATCGACGCTGAACGTCGGAGAACTCGTGTATCTGCTTCCCAAGGGCGCCGTTTTCCCGGAAGTGGTGGTTCGCACATTGGACGAAAAACGCATCCCTTTCCGGTTTGTCGAGCATATCGACGAGATGCTTTCAAGTGTCGATCTGGTTGAGACGATTGGCGTCAATCATCCCAATCACAACAGCGCACGCGACACCCGCATGCGGTCAACGAATGTCTGTGTGGATGATGGCAGTTGGTATCGCATCGACGCTGCGGCAGCTCAACGGCATCACGGACACATGCCTCCCGTTCTTCACCCCGGACCGCGCACTGATGAGTTGTCCGTCGATTTCGATACACATCCTGGCGCGCACTATTTCGAACAAGCGCGGTGCGGCATGTGGGTGCGCATGGCATTGATCGCCGCTTTACTAAATACCTGAGGTGAAGACATGTACTTCATTCTCAACCCTAATGGAAAGCAGGTGCGTACAACGCTCGATCAGCATCGCGTGGAATATGTCGAGGTGCGGGAAGGTAAACCGGCCGGACAACATCTCACCAATGCTATTTGGGTGTCGGACGCCAAAGACGTAGCAGAGCTTTCTTCATTGCTGGCGGAACAGCACTACAGGACCCCGCTCCGAGGCATTTTCTCGGTGCATGAGTCCACGATGCTGACCGCAGCCTTGCTACGTATGCAGCTTGGCCTACCCGGAACCAGCGTTGATGAGACGCTCCCATTCGTAAACAAGCTTGTGATGAAGCAGAGGTGGCGCGACGCGGGGCTGCCTTGCGCTGACTCGATTCTTGTTGACCAAAATTCTCTATCTACTGCAACCAGGCCCAAGGTGCTAAAGCCGATATTGGGCGCCAGCTGCATTGGCACCCATCGGTATGACATCAAGGCGCTATCGTCGCTGGCGCTTGATACGCCGGTCGAGCTGTTGGTGATGGAAGATGCAATCGATGTTGTTGCCGAATTCCACGTTGACACGGTGCGTGATACGGGGGTGACAACATTTGTTGCCGCATCACAATATCTTCGCCCGCCCCTTCGAGCCTCACTGGCTCATGGATCATGTATTTTGAGGCAAGGGGACCCGCATTACAGCCGTCTCATCGAATTGAGTGCTCTCGCGCTAGATGCACTCGGTGCAAAGGAGGGCGTCTTCCACCTGGAAATATTGCTCAATGCGGATGGGGAACTCCTTCTGGGAGAGGTCGCGAGACGCCCCGGGGGGTCGGACATTGTGAGAATGATTGAGCTGGAAAGTGGTCTATCGCTCATGGCGGAACATATTCGCCTATCCCTGCGTACTAAGGATCGCCTTCCTGCTCAGCCCCCTGGCGCGCCGAATCCTGAATATCGGACAGGACGAGTTCTACTGCGTGTTCAACCCGGCCGCGTGGCTGCGACGACTTCGATGGATTTGCTTCGTGGTGTGTCCGGCGTGGTGGAGGTCGCACAACACCTCGCTGTGGGTGATCTGATTGATGAGACAGGTCCTCCTTTTGTTGCGACGTGTAGTGTGATGTTGAAGGTGCGAGACCTGGCAACGTATCTGGCCCGCGCTGCAGAGGTGGAATCCATGCACGGGTGCAAGGTCATCCGCGAGCCATCGCCGCCCATCCTGTCTGAGCTTGAAGGGGTGCAAGTTGAATAAGAATGAAGTCTGGGACGTTATCGTCGTCGGAGCGGGATCTAGCGGATGTGTCGTAGCCAATCGCCTGGCTCAGATTCCACACCTGAAAGTGTTGCTCCTTGAGGCGGGGGCCTCGGACTGGAATCCCTGGCTAAAGCTGCCTATTGGGTACTACAGGACCATGTTTGATGGTCGATATAGCTGGCGCTTCAAAGGTGAACCTGAGGACGGTTTGGACGGGCGCGTCATTGAACATCCACGTGGGAAAGTGCTGGGTGGTTCAAGCGCCATCAATGGACTCGTATACATCAGAGGTGCGGCCAGCGACTACGATTCCTGGGCGACTCTTCTTGGAGACAGCTCCTGGAATTATGAAAACGTGCTTCCGTTTTTTCAGGCTTCAGAGAGAAACCATGATATTAGAGACGAGTTCCACGGCAGCGATGGAAGTCTTGATGTGGCATTCCCAAGATATAAAAACGAATTTCTTGATGCATTCATATCGGATGCGGTCGCCTTGGGCATCCCTTTCAACGCGGATTTTAATGGGCGTCAGTTGAGTGGGGTAGGTCGATTCCAACTCACGGCTGCAAGAGGCATTCGGTCCTCTGCTGCTCGCGCCTTTCTAAGGAGAAAACCCAGCAATTTGGAAGTGAGGGTTCGCCAGCAGGTGAATAGAATCATCCTGGATAATGGTCGAGCCGTCGGCGTGGAAGTTCATGGGCCCAACGGCAACGTCTCTAGAATCAATTGTCGGAATGAGGTCGTGGTATGTGCCGGAGCCATTAATACACCAAAGTTACTGCAACTGTCAGGCATAGGGGCTGCTGGCTTGCTTGAACGGATAGGTGTGCAAGTCAAGGTTGACAATCCGGAGATTGGTTCAAACCTGCAGGATCACATTCAAGTGAGAATGTCCCATGAAACGGACGAGAAACATTCCTTGAATGCGCTTCAGCGAAGCTGGCTTCGTCGTCTTCGCGCAGGGACGAGATACGTTTGGCGCCGTGATGGTGAATTGACAGTAGGTGCGGGCGTCGTTGGCCTCTTCGCGTACAGTGAAACAGGCTTGCCTGCGCCAGACTTACAGATGCACGTGATCCCATTTAGTGCGGCTCAGCCGGGGCGATTGCATTCCGTTGGCGGGGTAACGACGTCAATATGCGGTCTCCGACCGTACTCTCGCGGAAGCGTGGAGGCTGTCAGCTCGGATTCACGCCACCCTCCACGGCTGCGATTCAATTATTTGTCTGATGCGCGAGACTATCAGCCATTGAGAGAAGGGCTGCGGCTGGCTTCCAAGGTGCTGGATGGCGTGAATGTATCGAAACTCATCAAATCAAGACTATTCCCTGCGGCAATAGATCTCCGGGATGATGTTTCGCTCGATTCTTATATCCGAAGCTGTGCCACCACCATCTTTCATCCGGCTGGAACTTGTGCCATGGGGCACAACGGGCGGGGGGCTGTTGATAGCAGGATGCGAGTCCACGGGGTGAATGGATTACGCGTCGCAGATGCATCAATCATGCCTTCAATCGTGTCTGGCAACATAAACTCGGCGTGCATGATGATCGGTGAGCGAGCCGCTTGGGAGATCGCTGGCAGCCTGTCAGGCGCTGGAGCTACGCCAAATGCCCATTTGGCGCACCCGACGATGAGGGATCAGTAATGGTGGCATTATGAGTATGTTTGCTTCAACGGACGATGGTCGAACTGGCGAAATTCGAATAGCGGTTCGTGCATTGGCAGATCGTCGAGTACGTCACGTCCTGCTGGACTGGGACGGCACAGTTGTAGATTCTCATGAACACATCACGAACGCGTTCACGACCGCTGTGTGCCAAATCACTGGAAAGAGCGTGGAACCGCCAGCGGTGAAGGCCCTCATTGGTCGTCCTGTTGGGGAGATGTTTCTGGCCTTTGGCCAAGAACGACAGTTGCCTGATTTTTTGGATAGATTTGAAAGCCTTTATATTGGACTATGTCGTGCGTCTCCTGAGCCACTCCTGCCCGGAATACTTGAAATGCTTCAATGGCTTAAAGACGAAGAAGGAATTCGGCTAAGTATCACTTCCAATAAGCGATGCGCAACGCTTCAGGCCTCAGTGAACTCAAGTGGTCTCGCTTCGATGTTCGACCGTCTGCTGGATGGTCAAACGCACTCGCCAAAACCAAGTGGCTCGATGGGTGAAGTGGTGATGCGGGAAAGCGATGTGGTGCCTTCAGAATTGTTGGTGATTGGCGATTCCCACGTGGACTCGGAGTTTGCACGCGTGCTTAATTGCCCTTTCTTGGGCTTGGCGTCGCATACAACTAATCACCGAATTCGAGCAGACGAAGTTCAGCGCCTAGTTTTGCATTGGCGAGCCACTGAACCCCCAGCGTCTGTCGGGGGATATTAAGTTCGGCTACTTGCCCGCGCGAATTCGTGCCAGCTGCAGTTGGGAGACCAGGAATTCTTTCATTCCAATTCCGGCGTACGCCAATTCTTTAGGTAGTAGCGAAGCGGCCGTGAGGCCGGGCAAAGTATTGATTTCCAGGAACACGGGGCCACTTTCGGTGACGATAAAATCGCTTCGCGAGTAGCCTTCCAGCCCGATGGCCAAATGCACGCGTAGGGCGGCGTGTTTGAGTTCGGCAATTGTTTTGGCGCTGAAAGTAGAGGGGCATAGCTCTACCGTTTTTGGATCAAGATATTTGCTTTGATAGTCAAATTTCTTGCCTGTCTGAGAATGTATTTCGATAGGTTCCAGGGGGGCATGGCCATTTGCGGTCTGGATGACGCCTACTGTCGCCTCAATGCCTTCAGCAAAAGGCTCAATCAGATAATCACAGGCGCGGCTGAGGTGGCCGATCGCCATTGCGTCTTCCGCTGTGTCGATGAACATCAGCCCTTCGCTGGATCCATCAGATACTGGTTTGGCTACCAGGCGTCTATGCCGTTGGAGTGCGCTTTCTAGTTGCCACAGTTGAAGAGCGCCCTGTGGGACGTGAATGGTTTCGAGGCATGGCACGCCAATCTCGGCGGCAATCCCTTTAGTCGAGATCTTGTTGAAGGCTGTCCTTGAAGCTGCACTGCCGGACCCCGTGAACGGAACACCTGCGGATTCACAAAGCGCTGCCAACTCTCCGTTTTCTCCAGCCCCGCCGTGCAAGCCGAGAATTAAGGATTTGCTGCGGTATTGAGCAATAGCAATGGCGCTCTCAATTGTCGCGGCCACCAACATGGCATTATTGGGTGAAAATGGTTGCTCGAAAGGCCGATCATGGGCAAGGAGATCCGAAGCGCTTGCTTCGACTACGGGCCCTTCAGGTGTCCAAAACCATAGTTCTGCTTCTTCAAGGTGCCGGCACAGATTCTGCGCGGTGGCAACAGATACAAGCCTTTCGCTGCAAATGCCGCCAAAGACAATTACTGGAATGGTGTTTTCTTCGATCATGATGCATTAAGTTGGTTGCGACATAAGGAGTCGACTTGCTCTGTTTCGGCTGAGAGGGCGGCTGAAGGCGCTTTTAGGCTCATGCGGCGCCAATAACTACGCAAAAAGACGGACTGCGACCAATACATGGCCTTCAAAGTGACGCCAACATGCCTTGTAGTTACTGCCTCGCAAATGGCCTGGGCCGACATCTACCAATAGCTCAAGATGCATGCTGCTATTGTCGATGCCAACAATCTTTGCATCCAAGAAGTCGAAGAATACGTGAGTCAGGGGATTGATTGCTTTAAAGAGCGCCTCTTTAGCTGCGAAGCCTAGTATCGGTCCATCAGCAGTGGCTGCCAGGATTTCCAGCTCATCCGGCGTAAAGCAGTATGCCAAAGCGCTATGTGACTCTGCTGTCTGGACAACTGCTTCGACATCGATGCCTAGGGAGGTCATGTCTTTCTCTTCGCGGGCCATCGCAGCGACCACTAGAGTGTTGCTGTGGCTCAGCGACCCAATGAGACCGCTCGGCCAACATGGGCGCCGACCTGTGCTCTGAAGCCATAACGCTGGTATGCCGTAATGCTGCGCCAGCTTCATTGCGGATAGCCGTCCGAGAAGATATTCATATTGCCTGGTTGGTATTGCATTTGCCATTGCAAGCGGCATCTCGTGGGACCATGCCTGTCGGGTAGCCTCGACTAGGTCATCGCGTTTACGCAATGCAACCCATTGAGCGCCGGGGACGAGATCGATTCTGTGGGCCTCTAAAACATCTGCATATCGCTCTAAATATAAGAGGCCATCCTGCTTTGGGCGGGGCATCATCCAATCGGTGTTGGTCTGGATTTCGACAATTCTGCCATATGCGCACCGCCATATATATGGTCGACGCAATTCTTCTCTTGCTGAGGCGAACGATTCAAGCGGGCGCGCGAAAGAGAGCTGGCCCTGCAAATCTGAACACGGCGATGGGTGGAAACTCGGTCCTGATTAGTGACCCCCCGAGTTCGACACCAAACAGCCGTTTCGAGCACATTCCGCCAGCTGGATCGCGCAGGCCTGGGACCTTTGCAGACATCGAGTAGTACGGGGAGATGACCAACTCCGCAACGACATAGACAAGAGGAGGCCTGCGCCAAGTGCCGAGCGCGGTGTTGGTCATGGTTGCTCCTCCCCCCGCGTCAGAATAGTTGCCGCCTCCATAGAAGAACCCAGGGGGCGGCGATGAAGGACGGAATTGGCTCGATACGGACAGGCATTCATGGACAAGGCGGTGGCGAGGTTGCTGCCGCCGGAGAGCGAACCGCTGGAAGTGGTGTCGCGGGAAATGGGCGTAGGGGTGGGTGCGCTGGAGCGGTGGCTGGAGAAGGCACAGTCCATGCCCGCCCGAGATGGCAAGGTTGGGCGGGCATGGACTGCGGGCGCCCGGCTTGAGGCGGTGATCACGACGGCGGCGATGAGCGAGTCCGCCAAGAGCGCGTGGTGCCGCGAGCACGGCGTGTACCCGGCCGAATTGGACAAGTGGCGAGCCAGTTGCACCACCGCGCTGGCCGACCCCGAGGATGTGCGCGCCAGCCCTCAGGCCACGCGTGCGGACCGCAAACGCATCAAGGAATTGGAGCGCGATCTGCTGCGCAAGGACCGTGCGCTGGCCGAGGCGGCGGCGTTGCTGGTGCTGTCAAAAAAAGTCGCGGCGATCTTCAACAAGGGCGCCCGAGTTCGACACCAACCGCCGTAAGTGCCTGATCCGTATAGGCTGGCCCTTCGGAATTGCCACTACAGCAGGGTCAGTTGGGTGTCGATGGTCGGTTTCTTGATGCGAAGTGCGGCCAGGGCTTGAGTCTGGCGGGGTTGAACGGTAGACACGCCGTGGATGGGCGCGCCGCCGTCAACGCTGACGGTGTGGCGCTGGATTCGGCGCAGGTCGGCCAAGGCGGCTTCGGGTGACAGCTCACTGCCAGCCAGCTTCAGGCGCTGGCGCATCACGCGGTACAGGATCAGCGCCATGAAGCAGATGCTGGCGTGGGCCTTGATGCGCTCGGGCAGGCGGTGGAAGACCGGGGCGATCTCGAGCTCGGACTTCAGCACCTTGAAGCCGCGCTCGATGTCGGCCAGCGCCTTGTAGCGCCTCACCACCTCGTCGGCGGCCATGTCCTGCACATTGGTCACCAGCATCAGCTTGCCTGTTGCTGCCGGTCGAGCGCGTCCTGCCTGACGGCTCTTACCTCAGCACCCTGTACGGCAGCACCAAGGCGCGCCGCGATGCCAGGCGCGGGCTCGGCGGCAGCGAAGCTTTTGTCGTTCGCGTCGTCGAGTATGAAATCAAGGGGGCTGTCGGCAGCCAGGGCCAAGCCACGACGTACCGACTGCTGACGAACTTACTGGATCCCGCGCAAGCGCCGGCCACAGAACTGGCGGCGCTGTACCACCGGCGCTGGAAGATCGAGCAGGCCCTCGGCGAGATCAAGACCCATCTCAACGACGCAATGACGCTGCGCAGCAAGACACCCGAGTTGGTGCGGCAGGAGTTCTACGCGTTGTTGATCGCGCATGCGGCCATCCGGCGCTTGATGACGATGGCGGCGCAGCAAACATCGCAGGCGTGCGAAGACTTGTCATTCACTGCGGCCGCGAATGTCCTCAGACGGCGATTGCCCGCCGCCAGCGCTATTCCCCCCTCGGCGGCGTGAGGCCTGGATGGCCGCCGTCCTGGAAGAGATCTCTCACCGGCGCTGCGCCCAAAGTCGAGGCAAGACGAATCCGAGAGGAGTAAAGCGCAAGATGTCCAACTTCCCACTTCGCAGCAGGGGCGACCCTCTGAACCGCCCCGCCCCAACCAAGCCAATAGTCAAACGCGCTCGTTCAAAGTGAACAGTATTGGACCTAGGCGCGCGGTGATCCCAGGCCCCGAGTCAGGCCACCGCGGCTTGCAGCGATCGCGCGGCCAGGGCTACTCTCACGCGCCTTCCGCTGCTGCGCCAAAGATCTCTTCGATCGCCAGGCTGGCCCTACGGTCAGCGGGCGGGGACTTCTTCTGCCAACTGTCGATGTAGTCGGGGATGTACTTGGGGAGCGGTATCCGTTCCTTAGGAAGCCGGTCAATGGCCGCTTGGCAGGCATTGTTCAAATTGGCATAGCCGACCCTCTCGGCATACGTTTTCGTCGTCTCGAGCATCAGGTCGTGCATGCCCCTGACGACCATGCGCTTGTGCTTTTGCCGCATAAGTTCGAAGAAGGGCTGGGACCCCATTTGCGAATAGTCCGGTTCGGCGTCGTACGCCTTCGGATCCTCGAGAACGATCCGCTGCCTCATCATCACCAGCATGCGGCCGTAGTCGCGCGAAATGGCCAACAGGTCCTTCTCGAGAGGTGGCGTATGTGTCGTGAGTTCTGCCAGATTCAGTTTCGCAGGCATGAAGAACTCGAAGTCCCGGCCGATGAACCGCGCCATCACGTCCTCCGCAAGCCGCCATGGGACAGACTTCTCGACGATCACGCGAGCCATCGAGAGGCGCTCATCCCTGCTGAACATCGCGAGGTAGTTCTCACCGAGGTTGAAGGCGAGAAATTCGAGGAGGTGCTGGACCTTGAGTTCGATTTCGATCACGGGCATGCCCGCGATGGCAAGCCCGTCGGCATCGTTCTTCTTTATGAACGGGTTGAGGTCGAAGTCGGTATACAGCGCTGCGCGGCAGGGCGAACTTGCGAGCGCCGCGAGGACATCTTTCAGCGCTGTAGCGTCCTGGTGCGCCCGTGCAATGGTGACCATCTTCCCCAGCAGGCTCTTGAACATCAAGGTATTCAGGCCGCCGGTATGGGTGACCGCCATGTTCAAGAAGTGACCTTGCCCCTGAATTCCGTATCCCATAGCTGGACTACGCGTTGACTTGCCGGCGTTGGCCGGCGAGCCAGTTTTCTTCGAACTGCATCGGGCTGACGTAGGCCAGCGTCGAGTGCAGCCGAG
>NZ_JBIGIA010000029.1:0-30079 GCF_043555975.1 Pelomonas nitida
CTTGGTACCACTCCTTCCCATCCCGAACAGGACAGTGAAACGAGTCAGCGCCGATGATAGTGCGGATTCCCGTGTGAAAGTAGGTCATCGTCAGGCTATTTACTAAAGCCAACCCCCATCAGTGCAAACTGGTGGGGGTTTTGCTTTGGGGCTTCTAAGATTGAATATTCCGGGGCGCTGTAGGCGCTGCAAACCGAAAGATTGGCCCCTGCACTTGCACGCGGTGGCCTCGTTGATGTTGTGGCGCCAGACCAGTTCGGCGGCGGTGTCTTCAGAGAGGTCTCGATCTCGGCACGGCTCAGCCGTGTCGTACGTGCTTGCGCATGGATGCGGGTCACAGCAATTAGCGAGCAAAGAGCCCGCAAATGGCCGGGTCAGCGGAAACTCGAATTTCCGGGTGTTCGATTCAGGCAGACATCATTCAGAAAGGGCCTCTGTAAGGAGCGCCCAATGCCCGTTGCGCGCCGGTGGCTCGTCAATGATGGCCAACACTCACTCGCCGGAACCCTGATCGTTCACGTGGGCGTCACGACGGGTGGGCAGGATGTCGTGCATGCCGACGACACCCGACTTCGCTGCCGCCGACACGCCGACGATGTCGGTGCGCACTGTGTGGATCTCAGACCTGCACCTCGGCACACCAGGATGCCAGGCGAGGGCTTTGCTGGCCTTCCTGCGGGATGTGGAATGCGAGACGCTCTATTTGGTCGGGGACATCATCGACGGCTGGCAACTGCGCCGCAGTTGGTACTGGCCGCAGTCGCACAACGACGTCGTGCAGAAGCTGCTGCGCAAGGCACGCAAGGGCACGCGGGTGGTCTTCATTCCGGGCAACCATGACGAATTCGCGCGGAAGTATGTGACGCACAACTTCGGCGGCGTGGACGTGATGGACGAAGCCATGCACGTGACCGCGGATGGCAAGAAGCTGTGGATCACGCATGGCGATCTCTACGACGGCGTCATCCAGTGCGCGCGTTGGCTGGCGATCGCGGGTGACCTGGCCTATGAGTTCACGCTGAAGGTCAACCGTTGGTTCAACCGCATCCGCGCCAAGTGCGGGCTGCCGTACTGGAGCCTGTCGCGCTACCTGAAGCACAAGGTGAAGCGCGCGGTCAGCTACATCAACGAGTTTGAGAACGCCGTCGCGCGCGAGGCGAGGAAGCGCGGGGCGCATGGCGTCGTCTGCGGCCATATCCACCATGCCGAGATCCGCGAAATCGACGGCGTCCTTTACTGCAACGATGGGGACTGGGTGGAGAGCCTGACCGCACTGGTGGAGCACTTCGACGGGCGTCTGGAAATCATCGACCGCAGTGCCGAGGCAGCGCTGCCCGGCATGCAGCCGGCGGCGACCACGTCGGCGGCCCGGCCTGAGCCCGTGGCCGTGCCGGTTCCAGAAGTGGCGGGCTAAGCGCGCCGGCGCGGCCAACGCGTCACGGTGTTAGCGCGGATCGGCATCGGCGCCTCACTGTGCAGACTCGCCGCGCGCCGAGCCTCCGCGCCATTCAGCCCTGGAGCGTCAACAGCGCCTGCCCGGCACGCAACTGCGCGCCCGGCGCAATACCTTCCGCCAAGTCGAAGCCAGTGGGCACGAAGACGATGATGGTCGAGCCATGCTCGAACCAACCCATTTCCTGCCCCTTCAGGTGCGGTGCCGAGCATGGCATCTCATGGGCGCCCTTATGCCCGATGTGCAGCAGCACGTTCAGCCAGTGCAGGCGGATGCTCGCGACGAGCACGGCAGCGACGGGCACCAAGGCAATCGGCTGACCGGTGCTCAAGCGCATGCGCACCACGGCGCGCTCGTTGCGGCAGAACAGCCGCTCGACGCGCTTCAGCGCCACAGGGTTCACGTTCCATGTGTCGCCGCTCAGATACGTCACATGCTCCACGGTGCCGTCGGCCGGCGCGTGGAAGCGGTGGTACATCACCGACGTCAATCGCAGCGTGATGAAGCGGCCGCCCTCGAAGACGCTGGCATCGTGCGTCGGGCCAAACAGCTCAGCAGTCGAGTAGGGGAAGCCTTTGGCCTGGTAGACCCGGCCCTGATGCACGGTGCCCATCGCGCCGACGATGGCGTCGCAAGGGCTGGCCAGCACCTCTGGCCTTGAGTCGAACGGCCGGGCGCCCGCCTTCAACTCGCGCGTGAAGCAGTCCTTGATGGACGTGAACGTCTGCTTCTTCGCTTCGCGCAGGTCCAGCGGCGTGAACAGCTGCCACAGCTTGAGCGCCAGCCGTGTGAACGCCGGGCTCTCGATGTTGGCGATGCGGCCCATCAGCCGGGTCGCGGCAATGCGCGGGATGCGGTTGGTCAACAGGAAGTTCAAGTCTTCCTGCGCGCCGAGCCGGGCCAGCCAGCCCCGACCGTCCTTGGCTTCGCCCTTCAGGGGCGGTGAGGCTTCTTGCGATGTCATCGGCGTCAGAACTTGTGGGCGAGCATCTCGCGGAACACGCTGCGGCGGATGGCCTGCCCCGTCAGCTCAGGGGCCGTCCACCACCAGCCATCGGCACGCATCTCGTCGCAGGCAGCGACGAAGCGGTCCATGACCTCGGCGAACTCCGTGTCGCCGTAGTTCAGGCTGAAGATCAGCCGGCCTGTCCCCACCCAGCTCAGCGCCAGGCCATGCTTGCGCAGATAGAACTGCAGCATCCAGTGATAACGGCCCGGTTGGTCGTACATCACGGTCCAGATCGTGGACAGGTTGGCCAGCCGCACGGGCGCCCCGGCCGCCTTCAGCCGGGCGTTGAACTGCGCGCAGCGGGCATTCCAGCGCTCGTCCAGCCCGTCGTAGAGGGCCCGCACGTCCGGGCGTTCGATGCGTTTCAGGAACGCCGCCATCGCGGCCACCACATACGGGTGTGCGTTGAAGGTGCCGCGTGCAAAGCAGATGTCGGCGGGTCGGTCCTCGCGGTAGCGCTGCATCAGCGCGCGGCCGCCGCAGACCACGCCCACCGGCAGGCCGCCGCCCAGCGTCTTGCCGTAGGTGACCAGGTCCGCCTTCACGCCG
Source organism: Pelomonas nitida (assembly GCF_043555975.1). Taxonomy (NCBI): domain Bacteria; kingdom Pseudomonadati; phylum Pseudomonadota; class Betaproteobacteria; order Burkholderiales; family Sphaerotilaceae; genus Roseateles; species Pelomonas nitida. The sequence goes on from NZ_JBIGIA010000029.1 coordinate 3,012, forward strand.
AAGTACTGTTGTGCGCCGCCGGGCGCGAGGCGGAAGCCGACAAAGACCTCGTCGAAGATCAGCACGATGCCGCGCGCCGTACAGACCTCACGCAAGCGGCGAAGCCAGTTCGTGTAGGCCTCGCGGTCATAGGCCGCGCGGCGGCTGCCGTCGATGAGGCTGGAGTCGCCCGGCGCGTTGACGTTGGGGTGCAGGGCCTGCAGCGGATTGACAAGCACGCAGGCGATGTCGCGCCGCGTGGCCAGCACCTTCAGCGAGCGCTCGGCCATGTCCTGCAGCGTGAAGGTCTCGCGCGGCGGCAGCGGGTTGCCGGGGCCGGGCTGCACGTCCTCCCACCAGCCGTGGTACGCGCCTGCAAAGCGCACCAGGCGCTTCTTCTTCGTGTGATAACGCGCCAGCCGCACGGCCTGCATGACGGCCTCGGTGCCGCTCATGTGAAAGCTGACCTCGTCCTGCCCGGAGATCGCCTTCAGACGCGACAGCACTTCCAGCACGCAGGGGTGATAAGCGCCGAGCACCGGGCCCAACTCGCGCGCGGTGGCGACCGCCTCGTCGATGCAGGCTTTGTAGGCGTCATAACCCAGCACGTTGACGCCATACGAGCCGGTCAGGTCCATCAGCCGGTTGCCGTCCAGGTCTTGCACCTGCACGCCGTCGCTGTGTTGCAGGAAGGCGCCGACGCGCAGGTGCTCGCGCAGCACCGGGCTGAACTGGAAGGGCACGCGGTAGCGGCCGGTGAACTTCAGGTCGGAGATGGCCTCGCGCGCCTGCTCGGTCGCGGCCAGCGTCTTCTGGAAGCGCGTGTCGAACTCCGCGCCCAGGCGCTGCAACGCGGCCTTGCGCTGGGCTGCAACATCGGCCGGCGCGCCATCGGCGGCAAAGAACTGCGCGTCGTCATAGGCGTAGCCCGGCACCCACCGTGCCAGTCGCTTGGCCATGCGGGAATGGCCGGCGAGTGACCGGTGCTTGGCGCGCGACAGCTCGAAGCGCCGCTTGGCAGCCGGCAGCAGCGCAAGCACGCCGAGGGCCAGCGCGGAGAGGGTGATCGCTTCTTCCATCGCGTCAGTTCGCGTGGCCTTGGCCCACATGCTCCATCGGGTCGATCAGCTGACCACGCAGCAGATAGAGCGGCGACTTCCAGTACAGCAGCACGTCGTGGAAGGGGTCGGTGAGGATCTTGAAGCCCCAGGCCAGGCCTTGCATCAGGCTCTGCGTGGCCCATAGCTGCACGACGCGAAACACCAGGCCCGTCACGCCCAGGCAGAACCAGGCCATGCCGACGTCCTCGACGAAGCCTTGCCAGCTCACCGCCGGCACGATGAGGCCGCCGAGCGACGGCGACACCCACAGCACGGCCGGCAGCGCCACCCAGACGGCCAGCAGCACGATCTTGCGGCGGATGTTGTAGCCGACCTTGATCTCTTCCTTGTACTCGTCGGTGGCCTGGTTGACGTGGTCGTAGCCCCGCGGCTCGAAGAAGAAATGCCCGGCCTGCCGCGTCGTCATCGACACGCACCAGGCCAGCAGCGCTGCCCACGCGGGATTCACGAAGACCAGGCCGTAGGACACCAGGAAGCTCAGCGCGCTGATCAGGTGCAGGCTCTGGTTGATGCGGCTGTGGTGGTAGTAGCGGTGGTCGTCCCAGCGCTGCGTCTTCAGGGTTTGAAAAAACTCGTTCACGTCCCGTCCTTGTCGTTTGGGTGGCAAGCGGGGCGGATGGTGGGGTGCTTGCGTGAAATCGGCGTGACGGTCCTGCGTTCATCGTTCTGTCGCATGAACTGCTGACCATGCACGCCATGAACACCGCCGACGCCGACGACATCCTGGTCGATGACCTTCCCGCGCCGCGCCACTCGCGCCGGCTGGCGGTGGTCACCGAAACCTATCCACCCGAAGTCAACGGCGTCGCCATGTCGATGGCGCGCGTCGTGGACGGGCTGAACCGTCGTAACCACGACGTGCAGCTCATCCGGCCCCGCCAGCCTGCCAAGCTGGCCGCGCTGCCCGGCGGCAAGCCCGCCGTGGACGAGGTGCTGACCAAGGGCCTGCCGGTGCCGCTCTACCCGAACCTGCGCATGGGCGTGCCCAGCAAGCGGGCGCTCGTGAAGCTGTGGTCGTTGAAGCGGCCCGACGTGGTCCACATCGCCACCGAAGGGCCGCTGGGCTGGTCGGCACTGCAGGCCGCGCAACACCTGGCGCTGCCGGTCACGTCGGACTACCGCACCAACTTCCACGCCTACGGCAAGCACTACCGGTTGGGCCTGCTGTCCAAGCCCATCATGGGCTATCTGCGCAAGTTCCATAACCGCTGCGACGCGACCATGGTGCCCACCGAGGCGTTGCGGGTGCTGCTGGCGGAGCGCGGCTTCGAGCGGCTGAGCGTCGTGGGCCGTGGCGTGGACGCCCAGCGTTTCGATCCCGTGCGCCGCAGTGCCGCGATGCGCGAGAGCTGGGGCGCCGGGCCGGACGATCTCGTGCTGGGCTATGTCGGCCGCCTGGCGCCGGAGAAGAACCTCGGGGTCGTGCTGGCGGCTTACGAGGCCGTGAAGGCGGTGCAGCCGCGCGCTCGCCTCGTGTTCGTCGGCGACGGCCCGATGCGGGCGGAACTGGCCGCACGCGCGCCTGACGCCGTGTTCGCCGGGCAGCGCAGCGGCGACGACCTGGCGGCGCATTACGCGGGGCTGGACATGTTCCTGTTCGCGAGCCTGACCGAGACCTTCGGCAACGTGACGACCGAGGCCATGGCCAGCGGCTGCGCCGTCGTCGCGTTCGAGAGCGCCGCAGCGGGCGAGCTCATCCGCAGTGGCGTCAACGGCTGGCTGGCCGGCCCGGGGCGGGAGACGGACTTCGTCGCAGCCGCGCGTGCCGTGGCGCTCGACGCGGACGCGCGCCGTGCTGTGGCCGAGGCGGCCCGGGCGACGGCGCGGCGGCTCGACTGGGCCGACATCACCGCGCGTTTCGAGGCCGTGCTGGAGCGCGGCATCGCCCGGGCCGAACCGGCCTTCGGCCTGCACGGGCTGCAGCCGGTGGTCTGAGCCGCACAGGCATAATCGCGCCCGTCACTGGGGAGTAGCCGCTCTTCGCCCGAAGAGGCTGACGTCAACACACTTGGCCCGCAGGCCATGGCGTCAGCAGTTTCTTGGCTTGGCAAGACCTTTGACCACATCGCATCCGCACTGGCCGGGGGCGCGCTGTGGTCATTCGTCTTTGAACCGGCCAGGGACTATTCATGGAAGCACTCTTCGTCTCAACCGGCGTCGTCGCCCTCGCCGAGATCGGCGACAAGACCCAACTGCTCGCGTTCATCCTCGCCGCGCGGTTCAAAAAGCCCTGGCCCATCATCGCGGGCATCCTGTGCGCCACCGTCGTCAACCACGGCCTCGCCGGCGCGCTGGGTGCGTGGATCACCTCGGCGGTCAGCCCCGGCGTGTTGCGCTGGGTGCTGGGCGCCTCGTTCATCGGCATGGCGATCTGGACGCTGATTCCCGACAAGATCGAGGAAGAGGAGACGCAGGTGGCCAAGCGCTTCGGCGTGTTCGGTGCCACGCTGCTGACGTTCTTCCTCGCCGAGATGGGCGACAAGACGCAGATCGCCACCGTCGCGATGGCGGCGCACTACGCCAACCCGCTGTGGGTCGTCATCGGCACGACGCTGGGCATGTTGCTGGCCGACGTGCCGGCCGTGTTCGTCGGCGACCGCCTCGCCGCCAAGATCCCGATGAAGCTGGTTCACGGCATCGCTGCGGCCATCTTCGCGGCGCTGGGCGTGGCCACGCTGCTGGGTGCGGGTTCGGGCTTCGGCTTCTGACGTCGGCCGATCAGGCGCCGCGGCGGCGGGCCCGGGCGATCAAGGCGGCGATGGCCGCCGCGACGCCCAGGCCCAGCCCGCTCAGCGTCCAGGCGATGGGCAGGCCCGCCGCCTCACAGCCGGCGTAGGCGGCCAGCATGAGCAGCACGCTGAGGTTCTCGTTGAACCCCTGCACCGCCACCGAGCGCCCGGCGCTGAGCAGCAGCGCGCCGCGGTGTTGCAGCAGCGCGTTCAGCGGTACCACCATCGCGCCGCCAACGGCGCCCACCAGGGTCAGCACGAGCGCGGCGGTGATGACCTGGTCGATCTGCGCCACCACCGGCATCAGCAGGCCCAGCGCGATGCCGGCCCACAGGCCGTGCCGCGCCTGGTGCAAGGCCAGCCAGCGCCCCGCGGCCGCCGCGCCGCCGATCACGCCCACCGCCACGGCGGCCTGCAGATAGGCCGCCTGGCTCAAGGGCAGCGACAAGGCCTCGCCGGCCCAGCGCAGCACGGCGAACTGCAGCGTCGCGCCGACACCCCAGAACAGCGTCGTCGCCGCGAGCGACAGGCCGCCCTCACGGTCGCGCCACAGCAGCCGGTTGGCCGCGCGGAACTCCAGCACAAGCGTCAGCGGGTCGTGCGCGTCGCTGCGTTGCCGCTGGCCGCTGTCGGGGATGCCGGCGTTCAGCAGGCTGCTGAGCGCGTAGAGCAGCAGCAGCGCGGCGAGTGACCCGGTCAGCTTGTCGGCCGGCAGGTCGTGCGTGTCCCACCAGGCGGCCAGCGCGGAGTCCACCCACAGCGGGCTGACCAGCAGCCCGCCCAGCACGGCGCCCAGCAGCGCTGCCGACACGACGCTGATCTCGATCCAGCCATTGGCCTTCACCAGCGCCTCGGGGGCGGCCAGTTCGGTGATGAGGCCGTACTTGGCCGGCGCGTAGGCGGCCGCACCCAGGCCGATGACGGCCAGCGCCGCCACGGGGTGCAGGCCGCAGGCGAGCAAGGCCAGGCCAGCGATCTTCACGAGGTTCATCGCCGCCATCACATGGCCCTTGGCGAAGGCGTCGGCCAGCGGGCCCACCCAGGGCGCCAGCAGCACATAGGCCAGCATGAAGCCGAACTTCAGCAGCGGCGCCCACCAGGCGGCGAAGCCCTGCTGGTTCAGCAGCGCGATCGCGACGATCAGCAGCGCGTTATCGGCCAGTGCCGAGGCGAACTGGGCCCCGATGACGAGGCCGAAGCCGCGGGGCAGTGGAGGGATGAGGGCGGGCGCGGCGGCGCTGGAGGTCGTGGCATGCACGGGCGCCGCACTGTGGCGGCACTGCGTGAAATGCGGATGACGACGCGCCGCTCAGCGCCATTCAGGGCAGCGGATGAATGCGCTCCTCGCGGTCCCATTGCCGCGTGGCGGCGGCCGCCACGAAAGCCTGCGCCTTGGCATCGAGCGCGCAGACGCCGTCATCCGCCACCAGGTGCAGTGCCTCCACGAGCAGCAGGCCGCCGTCGTCGTGGCCGATGGCCTTCAGGTGGGCATAGGCCTGGCGCACGAAGGTGGCGGCGGTGTCGTCCTGCGCGAGCTGCTGCGCGGCGGCGGGCGACAGCACCAGCGCGATGGCGTCGAACGCCGCCGCCGGGCTGCCGGCGAGGCGGGCGTCGGCGGGCTGATGCGTGCCGTCGCTCAACGTGGCGCCGCCGATCCTGGGTGCCAGCTTCATGACCTTGGCGCCGGCCTTGCGCAAGGCCTTGTCGACGGCGGCCAGGCGCTTGGCATCGGAGTCGTCGCTGAAGAGGACGGCCACGCAGCGGTCCTGCAGCGAGGGCGGCGTCTTGTCGATCAGGCCCAGCGCCGGTGAGGGCGGCAAGTCCTGCACGGGCATGGCGGGGCGGGCGGCCGGGGGCAGGGCGGGCAGGCCCAGCCCGGTGGCGACGCGCCGGGCGAGGTCGGCGTCGACCACGCGCAGGTGGCCCACCAAGCGCTCGCGCACGGCGGGCGTCTCCACCTTGCTCAACTCGAACACCAGCGCGCTGGCGATGTGGGCCTGCTCCAACGCGTTCTGGCTGTGGATGAACTGGCGGGCCTGGCTGTAATGGTCGGCGAAGCTCTCCGGCCGCACGCGGCCCTTGGCGTCGGGCTCGCCCGGCGCCGCCACGCTCTGAAAGCCACGCGGCGCTTCGTACGGGGCGTCGGCCTGCAGGCTGCTCGGCTCATAGGCCACGCGGCCGGTGGGCACGCGGGTCTGCATGTGGCCGTCGCGCGTCTGCGTGTGGAACGGGCACTTGGGGGCGTTGATGGGCAGCTGGTCGAAGTTGGGCGTGCCCAGGCGCGACAGCTGCGTGTCGAGATAGCTGAACAGCCGGCCCTGCAGCAGCGGGTCGTTGGAGAAGTCGATGCCGGGCGGCAGGTTGGCGGGGCAGTAGGCCACCTGCTCGTTCTCGGCGAAGTGGTTGGCCGGGTTGCGGTTCAGCGTCATGCGGCCGATGACCTGCAGCGGCACCAGCTCCTCGGGGATGAGCTTGGTGGGGTCGAGATGGTCGAACGGGAAGGCCTCAGCTTCCTTCTCGGTGAACAGCTGCACGGCCAGGTCCCAGGCGGGGAAGCGCCCGTCGTCGATCGCCGTCCAGAGGTCGCGGCGGTGCGCGTCGGGGTCGGCGCCGGCCAGTTGCACGGCCTCGTCCCACAGCGTGCTCTGCAGCCCCAGTACCGGGCGCCAGTGGAACTTGACGAAGGTGGCGCGGCCTTTGGCGTCCAGCAGCCGGAAGCTGTGGATGCCAAAGCCCTCCATGAAGCGCAGCGATCGCGGCAGCGTGCGGTCGCTCATGGCCCACATCACCATGTGCAGGCTCTCGGGCATCAGCGAGATGAAGTCCCAGAACGTGTCGTGCGCCGACGCCGCCTGCGGGAAGCCGCGATCGGGCTCCATCTTCACGGCGTGGATGAGGTCCGGGAACTTCATCGCGTCCTGGATGAAGAACACCGGGATGTTGTTGCCCACCAGGTCCCAGTTGCCTTCGGGCGTGTAGAACTTGACGGCGAAGCCGCGCACGTCGCGCGGGGTGTCCACGGAGCCGGCGCCGCCGGCCACCGTCGAGAAGCGCGTGAACACGGGCGTCTTCACGCCCACCTCGGTCAGCACCTTGGCGGTTGTGTACTTGGCCAGCGACGTGTGCAGCTCGAACACGCCGTGGGCGGCCGAGCCGCGCGCATGCACGATGCGCTCGGGGATGCGCTCATGGTCGAAGTGGGTGATCTTCTCGCGCAGGATGAAGTCTTCGAGCAGCGTCGGCCCGCGCGCGCCGGCCTTCAGCGAGGTCTGGTTGTTGGTGACCGGCACGCCCTGGTTGGTCGTCAGCGGCGGGTGGCTGCCGGCGGCAAGCTGGTGCGGCTCGCCGCCGGTGCCGGTGGTGGCCCGCGGCGCGCGGGTGGTGGGGGGATGCTTGGGCATGGAGGCTCCTGGCTCGGCAGATGGCGTTGGACTCTAGAAAGCCGGGCCCTCGCAGGGTGTAGGACGGTGAGCCGGATACACCTTGGGTTATCTCGGTAGTGCTGTATGCAATTACAGTATTTGCATGGAAGTTCAGGACAAGCTGGCCATCCTGGCCGACGCCGCCAAATACGACGCCTCCTGCGCCAGCAGCGGCACCGAGAAGCGCCATTCGCGAGACGGGCGCAGCCTGGGCTCCACCAGCAACGGCATCTGCCATGCCTACACGCCCGATGGCCGCTGCGTGTCGCTGCTGAAGGTGCTGCTGACCAACTGGTGCGTCTACGACTGCCTGTACTGCATCAACCGCAAGAGCAGCGACGTGCGGCGCGCGCGCTTCGCCATCGACGAGGTGGTGCAGCTGACGCTCTCGTTCTACCGGCGCAACGTCATCGAGGGGCTGTTCCTGTCCAGCGGCATCATCCGCACGCCCGACTACACGATGGAGCAGGTCATCGAGGTGGCGCGGCGCCTGCGGGAGGATGAGCACTTCAAGGGCTACCTGCACCTCAAGACCATTCCCGACGCCTCGCCCGAGCTGGTGGAGCGCGCGGGCCGCTACGCGGACCGGCTGTCCATCAACGTCGAACTGCCCAGTGCGCAGGCGCTGCAGGCGCTGGCGCCGGAGAAGGACGCCGGCGGCATCGAGCGCACGATGTCGCGCATCCACCTGCGCCTGCAGGCGGCGCGCGACGCCAAGCGCGAGGCGCAGGCGGTGCGGGCGCTGCCGGGCGCCCCGGCCGCCGCGGCGCGCCCGGCTCGCTTTGCGCCGGCCGGCCAGAGCACGCAGCTCATCGTCGGCGCCGATGCGTCAGACGACCGCGCCGTGCTGCAGCTCTCCAGCCGGCTCTACACGGGGCAGGGGCTGCGCCGCGTCTACTACTCGGCCTACAGCCCCATCCCGCATGCCAGTGCTGCGCTGCCCGCGCAGGCCGCGCCGCTGCTGCGCGAGCATCGGCTCTACCAGGCCGACTGGTTGCTGCGCTTCTACGGCTTTCAGGCCGAGGAGATCGTCACCGAGGCGGGTTTCCTGTCGCTGCAGCACGACCCCAAGCTGGCCTGGGCGCTGGCCCATCCGGCGCAGTTCCCGCTCGACGTCGACCGCGCGCCGCGCGAGCAGCTGCTGCGCGTGCCCGGCCTGGGCGTGAGTTCCGTGGACAAACTGGTGGCCGCCCGGCGGCACCGCCGCCTGCGCCGCGCCGACCTGCTGGCGCTGGGCCCGCTGGCGCGCAAGGCGCTGCCGTTCGTCGTGGCCGTCGACCACCGGCCGCACCCGGCCGACCTGCAGGCCTTGTCGCGGCCGGCCGCACGGCCGCAGCAGGCGGCGCTGTTCTGATGAGGCCGCGCACATGAAGTTGCCCTTGCGCTACCCGGCGGACTGGGATGGTTTCGCCGCGCTGCTGCCGGCGCTGCTGGCCGGGAGTGATGCCGGCTGGACGCACGACGTCGGCGCGCAGGCCGGGCTGTTCGCCGAGGGGCCGGCGCCGGCCCCCGCAGGCGCCACCGCCTGGCAGCCGCCGGCCGGCTGGGACGCGCTCGGGCGCGCCGTCGCCATGCATGCCGACGACAGCCGCTATGCGCGGCTGCTGGCGTTCGCCCGCCGCCTGCAGCGCGAACCCGGCCTGTGGGGCGACGTGCTGGACGCCGACCGCCGCCACCTGCAGTCCATGGCCCGCCAGGTCAGCCGCGAGATCCACAAGATGCATGCGTTCGTGCGCTTTCGCGAGGTGGCCGACGAGCACGCGGCGGGCGGCGTGCGCCACGTGGCCTGGTTCGAGCCCGTGCATCACGTGCTGCGCGCGGCGGCGCCGTTCTTCGTCGACCGCTTTGCGCAGCACCCGTGGGCCATCCTGACGCCGCTGGGATGCCTGCACTGGGACGGGCAGCGCCTGGCCGGTGCCGGCCCGGCGCGGCGTGACGAGGCACCCGCGGCGGACGCCGGCGAAGCGCTCTGGCTCACCTACTACCGCAGCATCTTCAACCCCGCGCGGCTCAAGGTGGCGGCGATGAAGAAGGAGATGCCCGTGCGCTACTGGGCGCAGATGCCGGAGACGCAGCTCATCAGCGAACTCATCCACGACGCGCCTCGCCGGGAAGGCCGCATGCGCGATGTCTGACCGTGGCCGGCGCAGGCGTCGCCGTCCCTGCGGGCGAAGGGCCTCAAGTCCTGTCGAACAGCAGCGCCAGCTGGCTGGCCATCAGCAGCTCCTGGCGTGTCCAGGCACGGGTGGCGCGGGCGTCCACCAGCCATAACGCGCCGGCCAGCTGAGGGCCGTCGTACAGCGGCACCTCGATGCGGGCCTGGGCCGCGCCGGGCAGGCCGGCCAGCTCGGCGTGGCAGGGGTGCAGGGCCGCGTCCGGCAGTGCCAGCGGCGCGCCGTGGCGGGTCAGCAGGTCCAGGTAGCGGGGCTGCTGCTCGGTGCTGAGGCCGCCGGGCCCCAGCGGCCAGCGGATGACGCTGTCCAGCCCCAGGATGCGCGCGCTCGCCGCCTTCAGCTCGGCCAGCGCCTCGGTGGGCAGCAGCGTGGCCAGGCGCTGGCGCTGGCTGCTCAGGTGCAGCAGCAGCTCCTCGGGCGTGAGCGGTGCGCCGGCATCCCCGGTGGGCGGCGCGGCCAGCGTGGTGCGGGCGGGCAGGCTCAGCCGCTCGATCTCGGACTGCAGCGCCAGGTGTTGCCACAGGTGGTCGAGCGCGCCGGCGGCGTCGCCCTCGGCCTGCAGCAACTGGGCGAGTTGCCGGTGGGCCTGGCGGGCCTGCGCGCGGGCCTGGATGCGCTGGGCCAGCGCCAGCCCGTGGCGGGTGGATCGCACGGCGCCGGCGTTGTCGCCCCGGGCCAGCGCGATCTCGGTCCAGGTGCGGCTGGCGGCGGCCTCCAGCCAGGGGTAGCCCTGGCGGGCGGCGATGTCCAGTGCCAGCCGGCAGTCGGCCACGGCCCAGTCCATGCGCTGGCGGGCCAGCGCGGCGCGCGCCAGGTGCCAGTGCGCCTCGGCCTCGAACACGCGGTGCCCGCCGCGCCGCGCGGCCGCCAGGCCGTGGCTGAAGTGGCGCTCGGCCGCGGGCAGGTCGCCGGTCTCGAAGCTGCCGACGCCGATGTTCAGCGCGAGCTTGGCCGAGAGGTAGCTGTCGTCGCCGTCTTTGGCGGAGGCCGCGAGATGCTCGGCCGCGTCGCGCATCTGGCGCAGTCCGCGGGCCCAGTCGGCCTGTGCGTAATGGATCTGGCCGAGCCCGATGCGCGCCGCGATGGCGGTCGGCAGGTGGCCGCTGACCTCGGCGAGGTCCAGCGCGCGTGACCATTGCTCGCTGGCGAGCTGGTACTCACCTTGCTGGTAGGCGATGCGGCCCAGCGCCTCGCAGACGCGCGCGGCCTGCACCGGGAAATGCCCGGCGGCGGCGAGCGCGCCGGCCTGCTCCAGCGCCGGCAGCAGCTCCTGCGCGCGGCCGCGCGGCTCCAGCAGGCCGAAGCGGGCGTAGAGCGCATCGACGCCGGTGGTCGTGTCGCCGGCGGCCAGGGCGTTGGCGCTCAGGCGGGCCAGCAGCCGGTCGGCGAGCGCGGGGTGCCGCCCGCCCACGCGGGCCAGGCGGCCAAGCAACTCGGCCAGCGCGTCACTGGCGGTCGAAGGCGGGGTGTGCAAGACGGAGGACCCTGGTTGGTTTCTCACTGGTATTCTTGTTCATTCGAGAGCCGTCCAACCCGCCCTGCGCCGTCGATGCGCGCCTGCCGGGAGGTTGTAGACCAGTTTAAAACCAATTGACGACCCCGATCGTTGGTATTAGAGTGGTATCGACCAATTGCCGTCGACCATGCTGCCTGCTCTCCATCCTTCCCTGGTGACCTCCCACGACTCCGGCCGCGCCCCGCGCTGGTGGGTGGGCGTGGACGGCGGCGGCACCAGCACCCGGGCCGTCGTGGCGGATGCCGACGGGCGCGTGCTGGGGCGCGGCGAGGCCGGGGCGTCGGCGCTGAACCAGGGTGTCGAGCAGGCCTGGCGGCACATCGGCGAGGCCGTCGCGCACGCCGGCGTGCCCGGGCTGGACCTGCGGGATTGTGCGCTGGGCCTGGGCCTGTCGGGCACAGGCGTGCCGGCGCAGCTGCAGGCTTTCGTTGCCGCCGAACCTGGTGTCGCGCGTTTCGCGCTGATCACCGACGGGCTGGCCGGCCTGCTGGGCGCCCACGGCGGCCGGCCGGGCGCGCTGCTCATCTCGGGCACGGGCTCCGTGGCCGAGGCGCTGCTGGAAGACGGCACGCGCCGCATGACCGGCGGCTGGGGCTGGCAGATCGGCGACGAGGGCAGCGGCGCCTGGCTGGGCCAGCAGGCGATGAAGATCGCCCAGGCCGCCTTCGACGGCCGTGCGCCGCGCGGCGCGCTGGCTGACAGCGTTTACGTCGCCGCCGGCGCCAGCCGCGAAGCGCTGCTGGCCTTCTGCGCCCAGGCCGGGCAGGGCGGCTACGCCAGCCTGGCTCGGCTGGTGTTCGAGCATGAGCACGACGACGCGGCCGCCGCCGCGCTGCTCGATGCCGCCGCGCAGGCGCTCGACGTGCTGGCGGCGGCCCTGCACCCCAGCTTGCCGCTGGCGCTGGCCGGCAGCGTTGCCTTGCGCCTGGCGCCGCGCCTGAGCCCCGCGCTGCAGGCGCGCCGTGTCGAGCCGCAGGGCGACGCCACGGCCGGTGCGCTCTGGCTGATCCGGCAACGCGGGAACCCGCGCGCATGAGCGCTGTCTTCACAGGACGCCGCCCGGCTTCGTGCCGCGCCGCGCCCCGCCGGCCCGCCACCCCATGGGCGGCCGGTGACTCCATGGATGGGACCAGGGGCTGACATGTCCGCTGTCTTCGATTTCAAGCCCGACCCCGCAGCGGCGTCGCCGCTCTACATGCAGCTCGCGCAAAGCCTGGCACAGGCCATCCGCGACGGCATCTTCCATGCCGACGAGGCGCTGCCGTCCGAGCGCGTGCTGGCCGACCAGCTGGCGCTGTCGCGCGTCACGGCGCGCAAGGCCATCGACCGGCTCGTGGAGCAGGGGCTCATCATCCGCAAGCGCGGTTCGGGCAACTACATCGCGCCCAAGCTCGAACAGCCGCTGACGCGCCTGACCAGCTTCTCGGAGGAACTGCACCAGCGCGGCTTCGTGCCGGGCTCGCGCTGGCTGCTGCGCGGCTTCACGCCGGCGGCGCCGGACGAGCAGCTGTCGCTGGAGCTCAAGAGCGGCGAGCGCGTCGCCCGGCTGGAGCGGCTGCGGCTGGCGGACGCGGTCGTCATGGCCTACGAGGTCAGCGTGCTGCCGCAGAGCGTGCTGCCCGACCCGCAGAAGGTCGAGGCTTCGCTCTACTCGCACCTCGGCGACCGCGCACCGGTGCGGGCGCTGCAGCACATCCGCGCGCTGAATGCCGATGCCAAGCTCGCCGGTCTGCTGGAAGTGCCGTTAGGCGCCGCCGTGCTGTTCATCACCCGCGTGGGCTATCTCGCGTCGGGCCAGGCGGTGGAGCTGACGCACTCCTACTGCCGCAGCGACTATTACGACTTCGTCGCTGAGATGCGCCGGGAATGATGGCGCCCCTCGTCCAACGACTGCGTTGGCCGGCCCTGCAGGCCGCGCTTCGGCTTGCGCCTTCGCCCTTCGCCAGGCACGTCGCGCCCACTGGGCGCGACGTGCCCGGGCTCAGCCCCCGCGGGGACGGCGATGCTTGCCGGGTCGACCGGCAAGCGCATCGCCATGGCGGGCCGGCTTGGGAGCGGCCCGGCGCTCGGCCCGCAGAAGTCACGATGTGGTGGCGAGGCTGATGCAACTCGAAGGCGATATCGTCACGCCGCAGGGCTTGGTACGCGGCCATCTGGACATCGCCGCCGGTCGCATCGCGGCGGTGGGCGGCTCGCCCATTGACGCCGCGCGTGCCGGCGAGGGTGGCCGCGCCGTGCTGTTGCCCGGCTTCATCGACACCCATGTGCACGGCGGCGGGGGCCGCGACACGATGGAGGCCGGCGACGCCATCGAGACCATCGCGCGCCGTCATGTGCGCCACGGCACGACCGCCTTCCTTGCGACGACGATGACCGCGCCGCTCGATGACATCGAAGCCGCGCTGAAGGCGCTGGGCCCCGTCTGCCGCGAGCGTGGCGCGCAGTCGGCCCGCGTGCTGGGTGTGCACCTCGAAGGGCCTTACATCAACCCCGAGCGCCTCGGCGCGCAGCCGGCACACGCGATTCCTGCGACGCTGGCCGAGGTCATGCGGCTCAATGAATTCGCGCCCATCAAGGTGTTGACGCTGGCGCCCGAGATGCCCGGCCATCTCGCGCTGATCGGCCCGCTGCGCGACGCGGGCATCCGTGTGCAGCTGGGCCACAGTGCCGGCAGCTTCGACGACGGCGTGGCCGCGTTGAACGCCGGTGCGGCCGGCTTCACCCATCTCTTCAATGCCATGACGGGCCTGCACCACCGCGAGCCCGGCATGGTGGGCGCGGCGCTGGCGCATGGCCGGCATGCCGAACTCATTCCCGATCTGTTGCATGTGCACCCCGGCGCGATCCGCGTGGCGCTGCGCTGCATCCCGGGCCTGTTCTGCGTGACCGACTCGACGGCCGCCGCCGGCATGCCCGACGGCGAATACCGGCTGGGCGAGCACCGCGTGCAGAAGTGCCTGGGCGGCGTGCGCCTGGCCGACGGCACGCTGGCCGGCAGCGCGCTGACGATGGACCAGGCGTTGCGCAATCTCGTGCAGGTGCTGGGCCTGGACCTGGCGGACGCTGCGCACCGCGTGTCCACGGCGGCGGCGCAATACCTGGGGCTCAGCGACCGCGGGCGCCTCGCGCCGGGCGCGTGGGCCGATGTGGTGGTCATGGATGCCCAGCTTCAGCTGCGGCGCGTGTTTGTGGAAGGTGAGGAGATCGATGTCGTCGCTGATGCTTGAGGAGGCGCTGGGTGCGCCCGAAGCGGTGGCCCGCCAGTTGGCGGCCGACTCGCTGAGTTACGCCCGCCTGGGCCAGGCGCTGCAGGAGCAGCCGCCGGCGGGCGTGCTGACCATCGCGCGCGGCAGCTCCGACCACGCGGCCCATTACCTCGCCTACCTCGTCATGGCGCGGCTGGGCCGGCTGGTCACGTCGCTGCCGATGTCGCTCATCACGCTCTACCAGAGCCGTATCCACAGCGAAGGCCTGCTGTCGCTGGCCTTCTCGCAGTCCGGCCAGAGCCCCGACCTGATCGCGCCGACGCGGTTCTTCCGCGAGAGCGGTGCGCGCACGGTGGCCTTCGTCAACGCCAGCGGCTCGCCGCTCGCGGCCGCGGCCGAGCATGTGTTCGAGCTGCACGCCGGCCCTGAGAAAAGCGTCGCAGCGACCAAGAGCTACATCGCGCAGCTCGTTGCCGGCGCTCGCGTCGTGGCCGCATGGCAGCAGGACGACGCGCTGCAGGCTGCGCTGAACGTGCTGCCCGCCGCGCTGGAGCAGGCCGGCCGGCTGGACTGGCGCGCCGCGCTGCCGGTGCTGCAGCATGCGGAGCGCCTGTTCGTGCTGGGCCGCGGCACGGGGCTGGCCGTCGCGATGGAAGCGGCGCTGAAGCTGAAGGAGACCTGCGGCATCCAGGCCGAGGCCTTCTCCGGCGCCGAGGTCAAGCACGGCCCGATGGCGCTGGTGCGCGACGGCTACCCGCTGCTCGTCTTCGCGCCGCGCGGCCCGGCGCAGGCCGGCCTGCTGGCCATCGCCGAGGAAATGAGCGCCCGCGGCGGCCGCGTGCTGCTGGCCGCGCCGCTGGGAACGCCGTGTGCGGCGGGCGTGCAGATGCTGCCGCTGGTGACCACCGGCAACGAGGACCTGGACCCCATTGCCCTCGTGCAGAGCTTCTATCCGATGGTCGAGGCGCTGGCGCGTGCGCGCGGCTTCAACCCCGACGTTCCTCCCAACCTCGCCAAGGTCACGAAGACGCACTGATCATGAACATGTTTGATCCTGGCCGTCTCGTGATGGTCGACATTCCCGGCAAGTCACTGGACGCAGAGACCGCCGCCTTCCTGCGCGCGCAGAAGATCCGTTCGGTCTGCCTGTTCCGCAAGAACATCGGCAGCGAGACCGAGGTGCGCGCACTGATGCGCGACCTCATCGACGTGCTGGGGCCCGAGGCGCTGATCGGCATCGACCAGGAGGGCGGCGCCGTCGTGCGCGTGACCTTCCTGCCGCAGCCGCCATCCGCGATGGCGCTGGGCGCCGGTGGCGACGCCGATCGCGCCGAGGCCGTCGGCGCGGCCGTGGCGCGCGGGTTGAAGTCGCTGGGCATCAACTGGAACTTCGCGCCGGTGCTGGACGTCAACAACAACCCGGCCAACCCCGTCATCGGCGAGCGCAGCTTCTCCAACGACCCGGCCGAGGTGACCCGCCTGGCGGCCGCGTGGATGCGCGGCTCGCTGCGCGAGGGCGTGGCCTGCTGCGTGAAGCACTTCCCCGGCCATGGCGATACGCATGTGGACTCGCACCACGCGCTGCCGACGGTCGACAAGACGCGCGCCGAGCTCGACGCGCTGGAACTGGCGCCGTTCAAGGCACTGGCCGGCCAGGCCCCGGCCATGATGACGGCCCACATCGTCTACCCGCAGATCGACCCGGACCGACCCGCCACGCTGTCGCCGCAGGTGCTGGGCGGCATCCTGCGCCGCGACTGGGGATATGACGGCGTCGTCATCACCGACGCGCTGATGATGAAGGCCGTGGCCGAACGCTTCGGTTACGCGCGCTCCGCCGTCATGGCCATCGCGGCCGGCGCCGACATGGTGCTGGCGCAGGGCTCGCCGGCCGAGCAGCTCGTGGCCATCAACGCACTGCGCGACGCGTTCGCGAATGGCCAGCTGACCCAGGCGCAGGGCGACGCCGCCAATGCGCGGCTGGACCGCCTGGCCGCCGCTTACCCGGCGTGCTTTGCCGACGACACGGCTGCTCGCGCGGCCGACCATGCGCTCGTGGCCGAGGCCTGGGCCGCCGGCCTGACGGCACTGCGCGGCGCAACGCCGCCGGCACTAAAGGCGCCCATCCGCGTCATCGTGCAGGGCGACGTGCCGACCGACATGGTGTCGGAGGCCGGCCCCACCGGCCGCCAGGCGGTCGCGCTGTTCGAGGCGTTCACCGACGCGCAGATCCAGATGGTCGACGACATCGCGCAGCTGGACTGGCGGCAGGTGCCGCAGGACGGCCGCGTCAACGTGCTCGTCTCCACGCGACGCGCCCGTTACGGCCAGGCCGCAGCCACGTGGCGACCCGACCTGCACCTGGCGCTGTGGAACCCCTACCAGGCGCTGGACGTGGCCGGCCCGACGGTGCTGACCTGGGGCTTCGCGCCGGGCGCGCTCGCGGGTTTGAAAGCCTGGCTGGAAGGCAAGACGCAAGCGACCGGCCGCGCGCCGCAAGGACTGCAGTGATGGAACGCAACACCGACCCGGGCCGGGCGCCGGGCCAAGGCCACGCAGTGGCCCCCGAGGTGCTCGGCGGGCGACGCGCGCCAGCGACGCCGATGCGCTGGATTCCCACCCTGTACTTCGTGCAGGGCATGCAGTTCTTCGTCGTCATGCTCATCGCGGGCCTGATGTTCAAGAACCTCGGCGTGGCCAACGACCAGATCGCGCGCTGGACGGCCGTGCTGGGCCTGGCCTGGGCGTTCAAGCCGCTGTGGAGCCCGTTCCTGGAGCTGGCGCGCAGCAAGAAGCTCATCGTCATCGCGGCGCAGTACGTCGGCGCTGCGGGCCTGGGCTTCATGGCGCTGGCGCTGCACATCCCGCATTGGTTCGGCGCGGCCATCGTCGTGCTGTTCCTGATCGCCTACGCGTCGGCCACGCACGACATCGCCTGCGACGGCCTCTACATGGCCTCCCTCGACAGCAAGCGCCAGGCCGCCTATGCGGGCTGGCAGGGCGCCTTCTTCAACGGCGCGCGCTTCTTCATCACCGGCGTGGTGCTGAAGCTGGCAGGTTATCTGGAGGGGCAGATCGGCGTGTTCAACGCCTGGTCCAGCGTCTTCGTGCTGCTGGCCGTGCTCGTTGCGCTGCTGGCCAGCTACAACGCGCGCTTCCTGCCAGGCACGCTGACGACCGAGCACAGCGACATGACCGCGTCCGGCGTGGCGGGCATGCTGAAGGACGTCGTCCAGGACTTCGTCAAGAAGCCCGGCATCTGGCTGGCGGTGCTCTTCATCGTGCTGTTCCGCCTCGCCGAAGGTCAGGTGCAGACCATCGGCCCGCTGTTCCTGCTGGAAGCGCGCGACAAGGGCGGCCTGGGCCTGACGACCGGCCAGGTGGCCGACGTCTACGGCTGGGTGGGTACCGGCGCGTTTCTCGTCGGCTCGGTGCTGGGGGGGTATCTCACCAGCGCGCTGGGCCTGAAGCGCGCGATGCCGCTGCTGCTCATCGCGATGATGGTGCCCAACGGCACGTTCTACTACCTCGCCACGGCGCTGCCGCAGGACATGCTGCACATCGGCGCGGCCGTCGGCATCGAGATGCTGGGCTACGGCTTCGGTTTCGTCGGCATGATCCTCTACATCATGCAGGCCGTGGCCCCCGGCCGCTACCAGACGGCCCACTATGCGCTGGGTTCCGGCGTCATGCAGCTGGGCTTCATCTTCGCCAAGTTCATCAGCGGCGACATTCAGGTCTCGGTCGGCTACCAGCACTTCTTCGCGTGGACGATAGGCTGCGGCGTGCTGCCGCTGCTGTTGCTGCTGTGGGTGCCGATGCCGCGCGCGGCCAAGCCCGCCGAAGCGGTGCCCGCATGAAGGCCGGCCTGCTGGCCCTGCTGGTCGCCACAGCTCCGGCCTTCGCGGCCGGCGAGTTCTTCGACGACTTCGCGCAGCGGGACGTCGACGCACTGCGCGCCAGCGGCTGGGTCGTGCGCGACGGCACAGGCCACCCTGGCCTGGCTGGGTCGCGTTTCTCGCCGAGCCAGCTCAGCCTCGACGCCGGCCTGCTGACGCTCAAGCTGACGACCGACGGCACCAACGCCAACACGACGCTGGCGCAGCTGTGCGGGCCGCGCAAGTTCCTCGTCGGCACGACGACGGCGCGCGTGCGGCTGCGCGACACGCCGGGCTCGCGCGACCCCATCATCCAGAGCTTCTTCCTGGCCAGCCCGCTGAAGCACGACTACGACCCCGATTTCAGCGAGGTCGACTTCGAATACCTGCCGCACGGCGGTTGGGGCGAGCCCGAGACGCGTCTGTACGGCGTCAGCTGGCACACGGTGCGCATCGACCCCTGGCAGTCGTTCAACCAGGCCTCCATCCTGCAAGGTTCGTTCGACGGCTGGCAGCTGCTGACCGTGCAGGTCGAGGCCACGCGAACGCGGCATTACGTCAACGGCCGGCTGATCGGCGAGCACACCGGCCGCAACGTGCCCAACCAGCCGATGGCGATCAGCTTCAACCACTGGATCTCGGCCGGCTCGATCGTCGGTGCACCGCGTGACTACACGTTCGACGTGGACTGGGTGCTGCACGAGGCCGGCCGCACGCTGGTGCCGGCCGCCATGCAGGCGCGCGCTGCGGCGCTGAAGCAGCAGCGCGTCAGCCGGCGCGACAACATGCCCGACCTGGGCCTCATCAGCGAGTGCAACCTATGAAGCAGACCTGGCTTGCTGCGCTGGCGCTGGCCGCGCTGTCCGTGGTGGCGTCGTCGGCCGGCGCGGCGCCGCCCGCGCGGCCCGTGGTGGGCGCCTATGTGCTGGCCGAGCGCGGTGTGGGCGTCGTCGAGCAACTGCCGGCCGGCCGTGTGTCGCACCTGTTGTATGCCTTCTTGCTGATCTGCGGCGACGGGCAGCGGCCCCAGGAGGACGAGGCCTGTGCCGGCCGCCCGCCGTTCAGCATCGCGCCGCATGCGGACCAGGACACCTTCTCCGCGGCGTTCCAGCGGCTCAAGGCGCGCGATCCGCAGGTGCAGGTGCTGGCCTCGGTGGGCGGCTGGGGTGGGTCCGACCCCTTCTTCCACCTGGCCGCCACGGCCGAGGGCCGCCTCGCCTTCACCCGCGCGGCGATGGCGTGGCTGCGCGCCCACCCCGGCTTCGACGGCCTGGACATCGACTGGGAACATCCCGGCTCCAACGGCGCCGCCAACGGTGTGGCGCTGGGTGGCCCGCAGGATGGCGAGCATTTCGTGCTGCTGATGCAGGACCTGCGTGTGGCGCTGGACGCGCTGGGCCGCGAGCTGAACCGGACGTTCGCGCTGACAGTGGCCGTCAACACGACGCGCGAGCAGTTCGCGCGCATGCCCACGGCCATGGGCCGCGCGGCCCGCGCGCTGGACCTCGTCTTCATGATGACCTACGACTTCGCCGGCCCCTGGACGAAGACCGTCGGCCACCACACGCCGCTGCGCAGCGCGAAGGCGGGTGACGACCGCAGCCTGGAGGCGGCCGTGGCCAACTTGCGTGCCGAGGGCGTGCCCGCCGGCAAGCTGGTGGCCGGCGTGGCGATGTACGCGCGCGGCTTCGACGGCGTTGCGCCGGACGGCCATTACGAGCGGCCCTATCCCAGCGCCGATGGTTCCATCGCGTTCAAGGACCTGGGCTCGCTGGGCCTCAAGCCGCGCTTCGACAAGGCCTCGCTATCGTGGGCGCTGGTCGGCCCGGGCCGGTTCGTCGGCTACGACGACCCACGTGCGGTACGCGCGAAGGTGGCGTTCGCGAAGCGGGCCGGGCTGGCCGGCGTGTTCGCCTGGGAGCTCAACCAGGACAACGGCGCGATCCTGGACGCCATGCAGCCTGGGCCATGAACAACGCGGCGTCGCCGGTCGGCCGCATCGCATCGGTGGATGCGCTGCGCGGCCTGGCCGTGGCGGCGATGTTGCTCGTCAACAACCCGGGGGACTGGGGGCATGTCTACCCGGCGCTGCTGCATGCAGCCTGGCACGGTTGCACGCCGGCCGACCTGATCTTCCCGGGCTTCCTGTTCATCGTCGGCGTGTCTGCCGCGTTGAGCCTCTCACCGCGCGTTGCGCTGGGTGCGGCACCGGGGCCCTTGTGTGCCGCAGTGTTGGCGCGCGGGCTGCGCATCATCGCGCTGGGCCTGCTGCTGCAGGCGCTGGCCTGGGCGCTGCTGCACCGGCCCGAGTTCCGCGTCATGGGCGTGCTGCAGCGCATCGGGCTGTGCTTCATCGTGGCGGGCTGCGTGGCCGTGCGCTGGCGCGAGGCCTGGCAATGGGCGCTGTTGCTGGCGCTGCTCGTCGGCTACAGCGCGCTGCTGCGGGCCGGGGCCACGCTGGAGAAGCTCGGCAGCCTGCCGCAGCACGTCGACACCTGGGTGCTGGGCCGGACGGCCTACGAGTGGGATGCCACCACGGGCGTCGCGTTTGACCCCGAGGGCGTGCTGTCCACCTTGGGCGCGCTGGCGACGACGGTGTTCGGCCTGCTGTGCGGCGGGCTGCTGCGGCGTGGCGACGCCCGGGCCTTGGCGCTGACCGGCGCGCTGGCGGCACTGGCGGGGTGGGTGTGGTCGGCCTGGCTGCCCTGGAACAAGCAGCTGTGGACGCCCAGCTTCGCGCTGTGGACCGGTGGCCTCGCTGCATTCGCGCTGGCTGCGGCCCACGTTGGCATCGACCGGCTGGGGCAGCGCCCGTGGGGGCGGGCCTTCGGTCGCAACGCCATCGGTGCCTATGCCGGCGCCTGGGTGCTGAGTGTGCTGCTGGCGGCCACGGGCTGGGGCGAGTGGCTGTATGGCGTGGCGTTCGGGCCGCTCGGCGCGTGGTTCGGACCGCAGGCGCAGTCGCTGGCATTTGCGCTGGCCTTCGTCGCCGCCTGGGCCATCGTCGTGCGCGCGCTGGACCGGCGCGGTTGGTACTGGAGGGTCTGAGCGATGACGCCTGTCGAGGAGTGGCCGGCGGCGGACGCGCTGGCGCTGCGCGAGCGCCTGGCGCAGCACGCGACGCCCGTGCTGCTCCGCGGCCTGGTGGGCGGCTGGCCCGCGGTGCACGCGGGGCGCGCCTCGCCCATGGGCATCTGCGACTACCTCAGCCGATTCGACCGTGGCGTGGAGGTCTTCGCGACCAAGACACGCGCGTCGGCACGCGGTGTCATGGGCTACAACGACGCGCTCACCGATTTCGCCTTCGTGAAGGCGCGCATGACGCTGGCCGAGTTCATCGGCCACCTGCACGCCTACCGCTCGGCCGACACGGCGCCTGCCATCGCGGCCCAGTGCGCCAAGGTCGGCGAGGTCATCCCCGGCTTCCTCGACGAGAACCGCCTCGCCGCGCTGCCGGGCGTGATGCCCAACTTCTGGCTCGGCAACGCGCTGACCGTGCCGGTGCATCACGACCACCCGCACAACCTGGCCTGCGTGGTGGCCGGGCGGCGGCGCTTCACGCTGTTTGCGCCTGACCAGGTGGGCAACCTCTACATCGGCCCGCTGGAGCACACGCCCTCGGGCGCGCCCATTTCCGTGGTGCATCCTGACCCGCCTGATGTCGCCCGCTACCCGCGCTACCGCGACGCGCTGGCGTCGGCCGTCGTCGCCGAACTGTCGCCGGGGGATGCGCTCTACATCCCGCCGCTGTGGTTCCATCAGGTTCAGGCGCTGGAGAAGGTCAACCTGCTCGTCAACTACTGGTGGCCCGTCGCGGCCGCGCAAGACCTGCCCAGCCCTTCGGCGGCCTTGATGCAGGCGATCCGCGTGCTGAACGGCTTGCCGCCCGCCCAGCGCGACGCCTGGGCGGCGATGTTCGATCACTATCTGGTGCAGCGCGACATCGACCCCGCCGCCCATGTGCCCGACGCCTGGCAGGGTGTGCTGGCGCGGCGCCGCTGAAAGGAAGCGTCATGCAGCCGATGAAGGAACTGACGGGCGTGTCGCGCCAGCGCTTCGAGCAGGAGGTGCTGCCGCGCTACGAGCCGGTGGTGCTGCGGGGGGTGGTGTCGCACTGGCCGCTGGTGGCGCAGGGCCTTGCGGGCCTGGAGCCCTGCCTGCAATACCTGCTGAGCTTCGACGCCGGCCAGCCGGTGGATGCGCTGCTGGCGCGGCCGGATGCGGCGCGTGCCTTCACCTACCGCCCGGGCCTGGACGGCTTCAACTTCACGCACGACAAGCGCCCCTACGCAGCGCTGTTCGAGCAGCTGTGGCGTTACAGCCATTTCCCGGAACCACCCGCGCTGGCGGCGCAGAGCGCCTCGGTGCCAGACGCGCTGCCGGGCCTGGAGCGGGCCAACGTGCTGCCGCTGCTGGAGCCGGCCATCGCGCCGCGCATCTGGATCGGCAACCAAGCGACGGTGCCGGCCCATTTCGACGACTCGCACAACATCGCCTGCGTGGCCGCCGGGGCGCGGCGCTTCACGCTGCTGCCGCCGACCTGTGCGCCACTGCTCTACCTCGGCCCGCCGGACCATGCGCCCACACCGGCCCCCATGTCCGTCGTGCCCGACCTGCACCGCGCCGACCCCGCGCGCTTCCCGCTCGTGGCCGAGGCGCTGCAGCACGCGGTGGTGGCCGAGCTGGCACCGGGCGATGCGCTCTACATCCCGCCGCTGTGGTTCCACCAGGTCGAGGCGTTGGCGCCGCAGCTGAACATCCTGATGAACTACTGGTGGCGCCCGGAGGCCGCACCGGGCCGGCCCGACGACCTGCACCTCGCCGCGTTGCGCCTGGCCATGCTGGCGCTGCGCCACCTGCCCGACGCCGAGCGCGAGGGCTGGCGGGCGCTGTTCGGCCACTACGTGTTCGGCGCGCGGGGCGAGGCGCTGGCGCACATCCCGGCAGGCGAGCGGCATCTGTTCGGCGATGTGGACGCGGCGCATGACGCGACGATCCGCCAGGACATCGTCGATCAGCTCAAGCGCTGATCTGCGCGCACTGCGCTGGCCGTTTGCCGCCGCCATGAAAAAAGGGAGCGTGTGGTCACACGCTCCCTTCGAGCTTCGATCCGCTTGACCCGACCCGGGATCGCCGAGCCAGGTTGACTGCATCAGTACTTGACGCGAGCCGTCAGGTAGAACTGGCGGCCGTTCTTGTAGATGGCGCGCGGCTGCACTTCCGACGTGTAGTACTTCAGCTTGGGGTCGTTCAGGTTCTGGCCGTCCAGACTCACTGCGAAGTTGTCGCTGAACTTGTAGCCCAGCGATGCGGACAGCACGCCGTTGGCCTTCTGGTAGTAGTCCGCGCCGCGGTCCGCGCCGATGTAGATGTCATCGGTGTGGCTGTAGTTCAGGCGGGCCGAGAAGCGGTCGTTCTCGAAGAAGCCACCGAGGTTGTACGAGTTCTTCACGTTGCCGCGCAGCACGTGGCCGTCCTCGTCGTGACCGTCGGCCAGCGTGTAGTTGGCGCTGATGCCGAAGTTGCCCGCGATGGGCGTCTCGAACGCGAACTCGAGGCCTGTGACCGAAGCCTTCTTGTTCGTCGGGCCCGTCAGCGTGAACTGGCGGTTCACCAGCTGCGAGGCGCCACCGGCGGTGTTGGTCAGCATGGTCGGGTAGGTCGCGGTGAACGTGCCGTCCGTGATGTAGCTGCCCATTTCCATGTGGAAGGCGCCGATCGACGCGAAGGCGCGCGGTGCGAAGTACCACTCGACGTTGGCGTCGAAGTTGGTCGAGCGGATCGGCTTCAGTGCCGGGTTGCCGGCCGTGCCGCCACCGACGATGCTGTTATCCAGGTACATGCCGGCCGTGTTCAGGCTGACCGCGGAGGACAGCGCGGTGTAATCGGCGCGGGTGAGGGTGCGGCTCAGGGCCAGGCGGGCCACCACGTCCTTGGTCACGTCGATGCGGATGCTCGCACTGGGCAGGATGTCGGTGTAGCTCTGGCTGGCGGGAATCAGGTATTCCGTGCCCCAGGCCGACGTCACGCTGGTCCCGGACGATGCCGAGTAGCTCCAGGCATAGGAGGACTGCTTGGTCTTCACCAGGCGCAGGCCGGCGTTGCCGCTCCAGCCATCGCCCTCCAGGTTGCCCTGCAGATAGGCGGCCGTGGTGGTTTCCTTCACGCCGTACTCGCCCCCCTGGATGGGCGAATGGACCGCAGCGCCGACGCCGGAGGCGGTGTCGATGCGGTTGGTGTATTTGGCGTCGAAGGCCGCCAAGTCTTCGGGCGTGATGTAGGCGATGTTGCTCGGGACGCTGCCCCCCAAGCCGCTGGCGAAGTTGCCGGGGTAGTACTGCGTGAATTTGGGCGAGTTGGCGATGGCGTAGGACGACACGGCCGCGCCGCCCGTGCAGTAGTAGGACGCGCTCCAGGTGTACATCTCGGCGCCATAGGCCGTGCCGGTGCTGCAGCCCGGGCGCTGATTGACGGTTGAACCAGTGTGGCGGTCGTGCTTGGCGCTGCGCGCGCCGAAGGACAGGCTCTTCAGGATGCCGGCGTCCAGCGTGTACTCGCCATCCACCTGAGCCCAGGTGTCCTTGTCGTTGACAACAAGGTTCTCGACGCCGAAGACCCAGCCGAAGCCCATGCCGTTGGTGGCCGCCGTGCCCGGGTCGTTGTTGATGCCGGCGCCGGAGTTGACGCCCGTGAAGCTGAAAGACGGGGCTGCGCTCGTGCCGTTGAACGCATAGCCGGCCTTGGTCGTGTAGAGGTTGGCTTCGTAGACGTCCTGGGAGTCGGTCCGGCCCTTGCCGTTGGAAACGCCCGCGTTGGCGGACAGCTTCAGCGCATCGCTGACCTTCCAGGCGCCTTCCAGGCTGATGAAGTCACTCGATGCCGAGGCCTTGCGAGAAATCATGTCGTAGTAGCCGGCGGTCGACGGCGACGACCAGTCGAAGGTCGCTTTCGTCAGCGTCTTCACGCCCTTCTTGTCGGTGCTGATCTCGTAGTTCGACAGCGTGGCGCCGGCGATGTTGCCCGGCCGCGGCGCGATCATGAAGTTGCGGTTGTAGTTGTCCGCATCCATCTTGGACGAGAAGCCCGTCAGCGTGATGTCCACGCTCTGGGTGGGCTTGAACTCGGCGCGAACCAGGCCGCCCTTGCGTTCGCGTTCCTGGGTGAAGTAGGCGGCGCCGATCAGGTCTGGGGCGTACACGCCTTCCAGTTCCGGATGGGCCGTGATGAGCGCGCCGGCATTGGCGGCCGTCAACTGGTTGTAGCCCAGCGTTTCAACGCCATCGCGGCGCAGGCTGCGCTTTTCCGAGAAGGCCTGCACCAGCACGCCGAAGGTCTTGGCCTCGTTCTTGAAGTTGATCAACGCGCTCAGCTGCGGGTCGGTCTTCTTGGGCAGGTCGGCGTAGACGGCGCCGAGGCCGGCCTCGAAGGTCAGCGCGTTGGCGAAGTCGAGCGGCTTGCGCGTAATGATGTTCACCGAGCCCGCCGTGCCGCCTTCCACCAGCGAGGCCTCGGCGTTCTTGCGAACTTCAACACGGTTGACCAATTCGGAAGGCAGCAGCGAGTAGCTGACGCTGCGGCCGACGCCGGACCCCGATTGGTCCAACACGAACCAATCGCCGTTGGCGATGGCATGACTGTCCACCAGCGTCTGCGTCAGGCTGGGATTGGTGCCGCGCAGGCCGACGCGGTCGCGTTCGTCAAAGCCACCCGAGCCGCCGGACGGGCTGTTCAGGATGGTGACGCCTGGCACCCGGGCTAGCGAGTCGGCGACGTTCTTGTCCGGCATCTTGCCGATGTCTTCGGCCGAGATGACGTCGATGTGCGTATCGGCGTTGCGCTTGACGGCCAGCGACTTCTCCTGCGACGCCCGGATGCCGGTGACGGTCACCGCTTCGAGTTTCTGCGGCGCCGGCTGCTCTTGCGCCATGGCGACGCCGCTGGCGCTGAGCAGGGCGATGAGCACCGCCTGCGAAATGGGGGTCGGCTTGACCTTCATGAACTGTTCCTCGTTGTGGCCAATGAAATCGGGCGACGGTGGTGGAGCGGTTCGTTTGCATACCACCTTGATGCCGGTTGTCGCGCGCTTTCATCGGGGTGGCGGCGCAACCAGTGCAACGCCACTTTAACGATGGATAACGCCACTTTGCTACCAATTTGATGTGCGGGCTTTCCCCAGTGCCTTGGGCAAAAGCCAGCCGGCAGTCGCTGCTCTCCTGGGCGCGGTGCGGTTGGGTTTGCCAAGTGGTCTTGTTTTGGTCTGAATGTGCGGCGGCGAAGTCGTTGCTTTGTGGCGACTCCATGACGGCGCCGAAGCCTTGCTGATCGCTTGTGGTGTCGAGTCCGCTCAAGCAAAGCGCCTTTCGCTTGGCCGTGGGCCACCCATCGACGGGCCGGCTGCAATCTTCTTCAGGAAGTTGGTTGCGCCGCCAAAGTCGTGTGCTATAGTTGCGGGCTTGCCTCAGGAGGGGTGGCCGAGTGGTTAAAGGCAGCAGACTGTAAATCTGCCCGCATTGCGTACGCTGGTTCGAATCCAGCCTCCTCCACCAAGACCTTCATCGGTCGAGGTCAAGGCATCAAGCTCCCAGGGCGGGAGTAGTTCAATGGTAGAACCTTAGCCTTCCAAGCTAATGACACGGGTTCGATTCCCGTTTCCCGCTCCATTTGCGAGTGGCTTGGTCGGCAAAGCGTCGACACCGGTTTGCCGGCCTGCGGCTCAGCAATGAGTCTGGCGTCAAACCCGTGCCGATGCCCTTGTGGCTCAGTGGTAGAGCACTCCCTTGGTAAGGGAGAGGTCACGCGTTCGATCCGCGTCAAGGGCACCACAACTTTTCTCTTTTTCTACTCGTCTCAACGGGTTCGCCTCAGGAGCGCAAGATGGCAAAAGGCAAGTTTGAACGGACCAAGCCGCACGTGAACGTGGGCACGATCGGTCACGTGGACCATGGCAAGACGACCCTGACGGCGGCGATCGCCACGGTGCTGTCGAAGAAGTTCGGCGGCGAGGCCAAGGCCTACGACCAGATCGACGCGGCTCCTGAAGAAA
>NZ_JBIGIA010000002.1:0-86578 GCF_043555975.1 Pelomonas nitida
TGGCTGGCCGCGTTTGGCAAGCTGCGCATCCGGTTTGAGCGCGCCGTCGAGACTCATGTGGCGCTGTTGAGCTTGGCCTGCTGCGTCATCTGTTGTCGCGCCTTGCCGGAATTTTGTTAGCGGCTCTTATTCACCTCCGCGCCCCCCCAGCTTTCCAGGTGCTGTCTCTGGGGGGCTTTGGTGACAATGCCGGCGCCCTGGCGGTCCCTTGCGAGGGGCGTCGTTCATTTCGGGGAGATGGGTCATGGCCGATCTGCGATCACGAGGACAGCGAAGCACCGGGATGTGACATGAACGTGGTGGTTGAAGTTCCCGCCGAGGCGCAAGTGCCCGGGACCAGCGTCGAGCTGGGCGGGCACAGCCTGCGCATCGTCTGTGTCGACGAGCGCCTGCCCGACCACGACGCCCGGCCCGGCAGCTCGCGGGTGCGGCAGTGCTATCTGCCCGACGAGATCGCGCATTTCGAGTGGGCTGGCCATCGCTACGCACTGGTCCCCGAGCGCTTGCCCGCCGTTGCGCCCCGGCCAGCCGCTGAGCTGCATACGCTGCTGACCAACCGGGAATTGCAGATCGTGCAATTGATCTGCAACGGGCTGCTGACCAAGCAGGTCAGCGCGCGCTTGCGCATCAGCGAGTTCACGGTGCGCTCCTACCTGAAGACGATCTACTGCAAGCTGGGTGTGCGCTCGCGTGGGGCCATGGTCTACACCTATGCGCAGTCGTTGTCGCGCGCGCCCAGGCTGGACGCCGCCGACCTCGACGACGAGGCCTGACGCGTCATTCGGTTCATCTGGAGGCTGGCAGTTGCTGCGCAAACGGGTAGGCTGTGCCGCATGAGCACTCGCCATGCCTTCGCCGCCTGCATCGCCGCTGCCGTCGGGACCGTCCAGGCGTCAGGCCCAGGCGACGAGCCTCCGCAAGAGTCGCCGGTGCGCTATCTGCTCGGTGTGGCGCTGCGCAATGCGCCGGAATACGACGGTGCGCAGGCCCGCGAGACCCGGCTGCGGCCGGTGTGGGCGGCGAAGATCGGTCGGGTGCGCATCACCACCTCGGGCGGCAGCGCGCTGCTGGGCTTTGGCCGCGACGGGGCAGGGGCCGGGGCCAGCACGCAGCTGATCGACAACGCCAAATGGCGGCTCGGCGTGTCGGCGCGCATCGACAGCGGGCGAGACAGCAAGGACGCGAGCACGACGCAAGGGTTGCCGGATGTGCGGCGCACGCTGCGCGCCAAGCTCTACGCCAGCTACAGCCTGACCCCCGACTGGACCGTCGGCATGTCGCTGTCGCAGGACGTGCTGGGGCGCCATGGCGGGCTGACGGCCGGCCTGGACACCGGTTACCGGCTGTACCGCAGCGAGAGCACCGAATGGACGGCCGGCGTGGGCCTCACGGCGGCCAATGCGACGAATCTGCGCAGCTATTTCGGCGTGCCGGCCTCCGCCGCGGCGGCCAGCGGCAAGCCGGTTTACGAGCCGGGTGCGGGGCTGCGGGACGTCAGTGCGGGCGTGGGCTTCAAGCACGCGATGACGCGGCATTGGTTCGTCTTCGGCGGCGCTGGCGCGAGCCGCCTGATGGGGCCGGCGGCCGACAGCCCGCTCGTGCAGAAGCGGGGTTCAGCGTCGGCTCAGGTTGGTGTGGCCTGGCGCAACTGATGGGCAACTGAGCCGTCGCGCGCGGGGTGGCGGGCGCGGCCCGGATGGTGTTTTCTACGGTGTAGCCGTGCACGCTTTGTGTGCTATGTTGCCCGTGCGTATTCCATGGAGGCACATATGAAGGTTGTCGATATCCTGCGTGTCAAAGGCGGCACCCTGTTCACGGTGGCTCCGGACCAGCCGCTGAAGGATTCGCTCGAGCTCATGGCCGAGCGTGACATTGGCTCGCTGGTCGTGATGGAGCACGGCGATCTGGTCGGCATGCTGACCTTCCGCGAGGTCATCCAGGCCGTCGTCAAGAACGGCGGTGCGGTGGGCACGACCATCGTGCGCACGGTCATGGACGACGCGCCGCTGACCTGCACGCCCGAGACCGAGATCGACGAGGTGCGCCGCATGATGCTGGGCCGGCATGCGCGCTACATGCCCGTGCTCAATGGCCGCACGCTGATGGGCGTCATCTCGTTCTACGACGTGGCCAAGGCCGTCGTCGACAGCCAGGACTTCGAGAACCGCATGCTCAAGGCCTACATCCGGGACTGGCCGGTGGAAGACGTGGCCAGTCAGCCACCTGCGGCCAACTGATCGGCCCCACGGGCAAGGCAACGGCCACGCGGCATCGCCGCCGTGGCCGTTTTGTCGTGTGCGTCAGGCGGTTCGCATCAGGGCGTGCCGGGTGACGGCGCAGACTTGTTGACGAAGTAGTCCGGCCGGAAGGCGCGAGTGGCGCCGATGACCGGCAGCACATGGTCCAGGTGGTTGCGCATCGCGTCCTTGGCCGACTCCGGCTGGCGTTGGGCCAGCGCGTCCACCACGGCGGCATGTTCCTCGATCACGCCCGCCATGCGCCCGGCGATCGGCAGCGTGAGGCGCCGGAAACGGTCGATCTGCGTCTTGGCCTGCAGGATGGTGCGCCACACGCCGGGGCAGCCGGCGATGTCGGCTAGGGCCGCATGGAAGGCCTCGTCGGCCTCGTGGAAGCCCTGGTGGTTGCCCTCGGTCATGCAGGCGCGCTGGCGGGCGAGCAGGCCGTTCAGCAGGGCCAGCCCGCCGCTGTCCACGTGCTGGGTGGCCTTCTCGACGATGGCGACTTCCAGCGCCGTGCGCACCAGCATGGCCTCCTCCAGCTCGTCCACCGGGATGCGGGACACGAAAGTGCCCACGCGCTGCACGATCTCGATCAGCCCTTCCTCGGCCAGGCGCCGCACGGCTTCGTGCACGGGTGTGCGGCTCACGCCGTGTGCGGCGGCGATGTCCAGTTCCACCACGCGGGTGCCGGGGGGCATCTCCAGTTCCAGGATGCACCGACGCAGATAGGCGTAGATGCGCTGGGAAGCACTGGTGGCGCTGGTGTCGGTGGTTGCTGCGGCTTTGCTTGGCATCGTGGTCGTCGGCGGTGCTCTCGTAACAGCGGCCCGGCCTCGGTGAGGTCGGGCCGCAGGATGGCGGCAATTGCCCGATCGTGCCTCCTGGGATTTCCCTCAGGAGGCGCACAGGTGCGGTGTTACCAGCTGGTGCCGCCCGGGCTGGTCAGCGTCGGGAAGTCGACATAGGCCTTGCTGCAGTCGATGAACTTGCTCGCGTCCACGGCCTGCGTGGCCATGCCGATGACCTCGATGCTGCGCGCAGTGTCGGTGACCAGCGGCAGGTTGGTGCCGCTCAGCGTGAGCTTGGCGGTCGAGGCGACGACGCTCATGGCGTCGGGCTTGGCGGCCACGACGTTGTTCATGGTCATGACCAGCGGATAGGCCGGGTTGCCAAAGCCGCCGGTGTTGGCCAGGAAGCCCTCGAAGCGCAGCTTGCTGGAGCCCTCGATCAGCATGTTGTTGATCGTGATGTCGTGGAAGTTCGGGATCAGCGGCCCAGCCGTCGGCAGCCCCTTGGTGCTGTAGTACGTCGTGAACAGCAGCGCATTGAGCGTGTTGCGGGCGCAGGTGTTGGTGTAGGTCACGTTGTAGACCTCGCCGCCACGCGCGTAGTCGGACTTGATCCGCAGGGCTTCCTCGGCGCCGTCGAAGCTGTTGTCGTAGACGTGGATGTTGGCCACGCCCGCGTTCGTCTCGCTGCCCACCGAGATGCCGTGGCCCCAGTAGATGTGGTTGTGGGCGATGACGAAGCCGTACTTGCGATCGGCGCGCACCTCGCGGTTGCCGTCCACACCGATCAGGCCCGAGCCCTTGGGGCTGGGGTTCTGGCTGCCCTTGATCGCGATGTCGTCGTCACCCGTGGAGATGAAGTTGTACGCGAACACGACGTTCTTGACGTAGCCGTCGAAGGACATCGCGCCAGCGCTCGTGCTGGTGCTGCCCGTGGTCAGCTTGTTGGTGACGGCGGTGCTGGCGGAGCCCGGGTCGAAGGCGTCGGTGTTCTTGACGTTGTCTTCGTTGAAGGTCTCGCCGTTGTACAGCGGGTTGCCGTTGCCGGCCGGGTTGGCGAAAGCCGCGCGCGACGGCGTCTGGACCTTGACGCCCCAGACCGTGAAGCCGTCGATGCCCGACGGGACGACGTGGAAGTTCGCGCTGTTGTTCAGCGTGACGCGGTACAGCGTGAGGTTCTTCGCGTAGTTGAAGACCATCATGCGGAAGTTGGACTGCGACGCCGCGCCGGTGGTGCCGTTCTCCACCATGTTGCCCAGGTAGGCCAGGTCCCACCAAGTCATGTTGCGCACGGTGGACTTGGAGTCCACCAGCGTGCCGCCGTTGTCGCAGGGGGTGCCGTCGGCAGCGAAGGTGTTGGTGGCGTAGGCCGCGTAGGTGTTCGAGCAGGTCAGGTCCACCTTCATGATCGGGTAGAAGCGATTGCTCGTGACGATTTCGGCGTAGGCGCGGCTGTCGATCGCGCCATCGCCCATCACCGCCGAGTTCACGAGGTTGTTGCCGCCGATCAGAGGCTTGCAGTTGCTCGAGCTGCCGGCCTTGGCGCCGATCTGCGTGTTGCCGCAGTAGGTCGTCGTGCCGCCGTTGTAGAGCATGACGTCACGGCTGGCGAACAGCGTGACGCCCTTGTCGATCCACAGCGTGACACCGGAGGGCAGCGTCAGCGGGCCGGAGATGAAGGCGTTGCCGCCACCGCTGTTGACCACCAGGCGCACGGCGAACTTGCTGGCGCGGTACTTGGCCTTGGCGAGTTCTTCGCCGCTGACGCCGGCGATGTTCTTGTTCGGCACGGCGGCGGTCTTCTGGTCGGCCGTGGCGGTGGCGTCGGCGGCCGCGATGGCCGCGCCGACTTCGGCGTCCACGCCGACGCCGCAGGCGTCCAGCGCGGCCTGGATGCGCGCCTGGTCAGGGTTGATGACGGCCGGGTCGACCGCCACGCGGTTGCCGCTGACCGAGGGGTCAGCCTCCGGCGGCAGCGCGCCGTCGGGGCGCTTCACGTACTTGTTGTTCGCTTCCAGCGTGGCGCAGAGCTGGGTGTCGGTGGGCAGGCTGGGCTCGGCCGGCAGGTCGGGGTCGAACGAAGTGGTGCCGACCTGGAAGGGCTTGGCCGTGTCGTAGTCAACCTGCGTGGCGTTGCTGTCGTCGCCGCCGCCGCCGCAGGCGCTCAGCAACAGGCTCAGCGTGGTCAGGCTCAGTGCGGCGAGCCGCCCGAGGGTCTTGTGTGCGTGCATGTCTTCTTGTCTCGATGGAATGATGAAGCCGTCGTTCGCGGCGGTCAGAAGTTGGCGATCAGGCCGACACCGAAGGCACGCGGGCTGTCGCCCGGCGACAGGTAGGCGTCGGCCGAGCCGGTGTTGGCGCTGTAGAGCGGCGCCTGGCCCAGGTTCACGCCCTGCTGCGAGTGGTTGCGGATGCGCGTGCCGTAGGCGTAGGCGGTCAACAGGTCGTTGAGCTTGTACTTGGCGCCCAGAGACACCTGGGAGGCGCGGTAGTCGTCAGGCGTGGCCACGACGGCGTTGCTCAGGCGGCCGAGGTCGCCGGCCGACAGCATCAGCGTCGTTCGCTCGCCGACGCGCTGGGCGATCGACGCCATCATGCCCGTCTGGCGCATGCGACCGTTGTTCAAGGTCGGGTAGATGTTGCCGGGGCTGGGCGGGATGAACTGCTGGAAGCCGTAGGACGCCTTCTCGATGCCCACGCCCAGCGTCGTGCGCGTGGGCAGTTCGTACGTGGCGACCAGCTTGATGAAGCGCGTGGTGGCGCCGTCCTGACCCGTGGTGCGGAAGCCCCAGCCGGCCTGGCCCTTGTCGATGTCGACGCCGGTTTTTTGCTGCTGATCGACGGCCAGGCCGACCTGCAGTGCGCCGGTCTGGTACTTGATGGCCAGCGAGGAGCGGCCGCGGTTCAGGCCGGCGCTGCGGGCTTCATCGAAGCCATAGGAGGCGGCGGCCTGCAGGCCGTGCCATTCCGGCGAGAAGTAGTGCACCGAGTTCTTGTAGCGCGCCTCGCCGCGGCTGAACACGCTGTAGGCGTTGCCGGTGAGCTGGGCTGAGGTGTTGTTCCACAGGTCCAAGCCCAGCACGCTCAGGCCGAGGTTGCCGCCCATCGCGCCGCCGGAGCCCACCAGGCTGCGGTAGGCCGAGTCGTAGTTGCCCACCAGCAGGCGGCCGAACTGGACGTGATCCAGGCCGACGTAGCTGTTGCGCGAGGTCAGCGTGGACGTGGAGCCGGTGTCGCTGACGCCGCCCTGGTCGAAGCTGTTCAGGCTGCCTTCGAGCTGCAGCACGGCCTTGAGGTCGGCGTCGACCGCGAAGGTGCTGTAGACGCCCAGGCGCGAGTTGCCATCGGTGACGCGGCCGCGTTGGGCATACGGCGTGGTGCCGCCCTTGGCCTTGACGGTCTCGATCTCGGCATTGACGAAGCCATAGATCTTGTAGCTCAGCGCACCGGCTTCAGCGGCGTGCACGGCGGGAGCGGCCAGCAACAGGGCGGCGGCCAGCGTGGCTGCGGCGGGGGCCGCAGCGCGGCGCTTGAAAGGGGGGGATGTTCTCAACGGTGTCTCCTTGGGTTGCTCTGGGCGTAGGGGGCCGGAACCGACACGGATCCGGGGTGATGGGCAGCCTTGCGTGTCAGCGGGCGGGTGCGTCCGCAGCGGCGTGGGGCGGCGTGATGAGGGTGAGTTCGGGCGTGTGCTTGCGCTGGCGAGCCAGAAAACACAGCAGCACGGCGGCCACGACGTCCATCGCGGCAAGCAGCATGAAGAGCGGGCTGTAGCCGATCTTCGTGACCAGGATCCCGAATAGCGCGGTGAAGGCGGCCGCGCCGAGGTAGCCCATCATGCCGGCCATGCCGGTGGCGGTCGCGACCTCGTGGCGGCCGAACATGTCGGACGTGGCCGAATAGAGCGCGCCCGACAGCGTCTGGTGCGCAAAGCCGCCGACGCACAGCAGCGCGATGGCCGTGTAGGGGCTGGCCACCAGCCCGACGCAGGCCGGGCCCACCATGCACAGCGCGCCGAACACGACGACCAGCTTGCGCGAATTCAGCAGCGACAGGCCCAGGTGCTTGTGCGCCCAGGGGCTGAGGTAGCCGCCCAGCACGCAGCCGATGTCGGCTGCCAGAAAGGGCAGCCACGCGAACATCGCCACTTCCTTCAGGTTCATGTGACGCTCGGTCATCATGTAGAGCGGAATCCAGGCGTTGAAGGTTTGCCACGCGGGCTCGGACAGGATGCGCGGCAGGCCGACGGCCCAGAAGTTGCGGCTGGCCAGCAGCTGCGTCCAGCGTTGCTTCTTGAAGGTGCCGGTGGGGGCGCTGTGCTGGACTTCCTGGCCCTGCACGATGTACTGGCGCTCGTCGTCGGACAGCGACTTGTGCCGAGCGGGCGACTGGTAGAAGAGCACCCACACGGTGGTCCAGACGATGCCCAGCACGCCCACGATGACGAAGGCCCATTCCCAGCTGCCGTGCAGCATGGCCCACACGACCAGTGGCGGCGCCAGCAGCGCGCCGACGGAGGAGCCGATGTTGAACCAGCCGATCGCCACCGAGCGCTCCTTGGCCGGGAACCACTCGCTGACGGCCTTGACACCCGAGGGGATGCCGGCCGCCTCGCTGGCGCCCAGCATGCCGCGGAAGGCCGCGAGGCTGCCCCAGCCGGTGGCCAGGGCGGCACCGGCACACACCAGCGACCACGCCAGCGCGAAGACCGCGAAGCCGATCTTGGTGCCGACGGCGTCGACGATGTAGCCCGCGATGGGCTGCATCAGCGCGTAGCAGACCTGCCAGGCCACGACGATGTGCGCGTACTGCTCGGTCGTGATGCCGAGCTCGCTCATCATGCTGGGCGCCGCCACCGACAGTGTGTTGCGCGCCAGGTAGTTGACGATGAGGCCGGTGGTGATCAGGCTGACCATCCACCAGCGAAGTCCTTTGATCTTTCGCATGCGAGTCTCCAGTGTTCTGTGTCGGCTGCGTCCGGCGCGCCGGGCACCGGCTCTGCGGCCGTTCGTGCTGTTTGTGCTTTTTGCCGGCTCAGCCGGCGGGTTGTTCAAGAATGGCCAGGCAGGCCCTGATCCCTTGCTGCTGCAGCTGCTGCAGCGCCTGGGCCACGGCGTCGGTCAGGCCGGGTGCTGCGTTCAAGTCCTGGCGCCACACCGCCTGGCGGCCGAGCATGCGGTGCACCAGCTCCGTCAGCGTCAGCGAGCCTTCATCCACGGCCTGCCAGTCGGCGCGCAGCGCGTCGATCAGGGCCGGGTCGTCGGCCAGCGGGATCAGGTCACCCCGGTACAGGCGCAGCGTCGCGGCCAGCGCCAGCACGAGGTGCGGCGGCAGCTGGCCTCGCAGTTGCTGGTAGCGCAGCAGCTGCGGCATCACGCGCGCGGCGAACTTGGCCCAGCTGTTGAGCGCGATGGACGCCAGCCGGTGGTGCAGATAGGGGTTGGCGAAGCGGCGCAGCACCGCGTCGGCAAAGGGTTGCAGCTCGCTGGCGGGCAGCGGCAGCGCAGGCATGATTTCCTGCTGCAGCGTGTTCACGAGGAAGCCGTGCAGCGCCGGATCGGCCATGGCCTCGCCGACGCTCTGCACACCGGCCAGCAGCGCCACCGGCACCAGCACCGTGTGGCCGCCGTTGAGCACGCCCACCTTGCGCTGCTTGTAGGGCTTGATGTCGTCCACGATCTGCACGTTCAGGCCCGAGCCGTGCAGCCGCAGCGTGTCGGCCAGCCAGGCCGGGCCCTCGATGACGAACAGGTAGAAGTGCTCCGCCGTGACGAGGAAGCGGTCCTGATAACCCAGCTCCGCCTCCAGCGCGGCGATCTCGCCTTGCGGGTGGCCGGGCACGATGCGGTCGACCAGCGTGGAGCAGAAGGTGCAGCCCAGGTCCAGCCACTGCAGGAAGCCGTCCTCCAGCGCCCAGCGGCGCGCGAAGTGGGCGATGGCGGCCTTCAGCGCCGGGCCGTTGTCGTCGATCAGCTCGCAGGGCAGCACGACGACACCGGCTTCGCGCGCGCCGTCGAAGTGCCGGTAGCGCTCGTGCAGCCAGCGCGTCAGCTTGGCGGGGAAGCTGGCCGGTGGCCGGTCGTCGTAGCGGTCGTCGTCGTTGGTGGAGATGCCGGCCTCGGTGGTGTTGGAGACCACGAAGCGCAGCTCCGGGCGGCGGGCTTCGGCGAGGTAGTCGTCGAACATCGTCGCGAGGTCGATCTCGCGCTGCACGCAGTCGATGATGCGGAACTCGCGCACCGGCTGGCCCTGTTCGTCGAGCCCGCGGATCAGCGTGGTGTAGCGGCCGCCCTGCACGTCCAGCAAGGGCTGGGCCGAGCGGCCGGAGGGGCGCACGACGACGATGCCGGCATCCAGCCCGCAGCGTTCGTTGAGCAGGTCGATCTGCCAGTCGAAGAAGCCGCGCAGAAAGTTGCCGGCACCGAACTGCAGCACGCGGATGGGCCGGTTGAACGGCGCGGTGCGCTGCAGGCGGGGCATGGACAGGGGAGGGCGTGCGTTCACAGCGAGATGTCCCGGCGCCAGAAGATGAAGTCGTATTGCTGCAGGCGGTCCGCCTTGGCCTGGTACTGGCCGCCGGCCGTGGCCACCACGAGGTCCAGCAGCTGGCCGGCCACGCTGGGCAAGGGCTGGCCCTCGATGACCGGCCCGCAGTCGAAGTCGATCAAGTCGGCCTGGCGCTGCGCCACGCGGCTGTTGGACGCGATCTTCAGCACCGGCACGATGGGGTTGCCGGTGGGCGTGCCCAGGCCCGTGGAGAACAGCACCACGTTGGCGCCGGAGGCCACGATGCCGGTGACGGATTCCACGTCGTTGCCCGGCGTGCACAGCAGCGACAGGCCCTGGTCCGGCGTCGGCTCGCCGTAGTCGCGCACGGCCACGATGGGCGAACTGCCGCCCTTCTTGGAGGCGCCGGCAGACTTCATCGCATCGGTGATGAGGCCGTCGCGGATGTTGCCCGGGCTGGGGTTGTCGGCGAAATGCGTGCCCACGGCCAGCGCCTTGGCCTCGAAGTCGCGCATCAGGCCGAGAAAGCGGCGCTTGTCGTCGTCATGCACGCAGCGCTCGATCAGGTTGGCCTCCACGCCGCACAGCTCCGGGAACTCGGCCAGGATGGAGGAGCCGCCCAGCGACACCACCATGTCCGACACCAGGCCCATCGTCGGGTTGGCGGAGATGCCCGAGAAGCCGTCGGAGCCGCCGCATTTCACGCCGATCTTGAGCGCCGACAGCGGCACCGGCTGGCGCTGCACCTGGTTGGCCTGGGCCAGCGCGGCCAGCGTGTCCTTGACGACGGCCTGCATCATCGCGCGCTCGCCGCCGTCCCATTTCTGCTGCTCATAGACGAGCAGCGGCTTGTCGAAGTTCGGGTTCTGGCGCTGCAGCGCCTCCTGGAACATGCCGATCTGGGCGTTCTGGCAACCCAGGCTGAACACGGTCACGCCGGCCACGTTGGGATGGTCGGCATAGGCGGCCAGGATCTTGCACAGCTCGCGGGCGTCGGCGCGTGTGCCGCCGCAGCCGCCGTTGTGCGTGATCATGCGCACGCCGTCCACGTTCGGGAACGGGCGCGTCACCGGCTTGGGCGCGGCCATGTCCTCGCCCAGCAGCGACAGCGTGAAGGCGGCCAGGTCGTCGCTGGCATAGCCCAGCGGCTTTTCCAGCGCGTCGCGCAGGTGCTCGACGTTGCGGTTCTCGCAGAACACCAGCGGGAAGATCAGCCAGTGGTTGGCTGTGCCGATGCGACCGTCGGCCCGCACCACGCCGGCGAAGGTCTGCGCCTGCCAGGCGCTCACGTCCGGCGGCGTCCAGCGGTAGGGCTGGCCCTGGGCGATCTCGACCTCGGCGGCGTAGTGCTCGAGGTTCTCCGTCGTCACGGCCTCGCCGCGCTTGATGGGCTGCGTGGCGCGGCCCACGGGCACGCCGTAGAGCTTGAGGATCTCGCCGGCGGCAAACGCCCGGCGCGCAAACTTGTGCTTGCGCGGCACCGGGCTGCTGATGAGGTAGCTGTCGCCTTCGTACTGAATCACTTCGCCGGTGGCGAGGTCATCCAGCGCCACCAGCATGTCGTCGTCGGCGTGAATGCGCAGCACCTTCTGCGGCGCGCCGCCGTTCGCGATCGTGTCGGCCATGCTCAGAACCCGAAGTAGCGCTTGGCGTTGTCGTAGCAAACGCCGCGCACGATGCGGGCGAGGGCGTCGATGTCGTCCGGGTACTCGCCCGCTTCCACCCAGTGGCCCAGCTGACGGCACAGCAGGCGGCGGAAGTAGTCGTGGCGGGGGTAGCTGGCGAAGCTGCGCGAGTCGGTCACCATGCCGACGAAGCTGCCGAGCACGCCGTGGTTGGCCAGCGTCTGCAACTGCGCGAGGTTGCCGTCCTTGTGGTCGTTGAACCACCAGGCCGGGCCGAACTGCAGCTTGCCCGCCACCGAGCCGTCCTGGAAGGCGCCGATCAGCGTGGACAGCACTTCGTTCATCGCCGGGTTCAGGCAGAACAGCATGGTCTTGGGCAACTGGTCGTCGGCGTCCAGTGCGTCCAGCAAGTCGGCCAGGCCGGCGCTGCTGGTGAAGTCGGCGATGGAGTCGTAGCCCGTGTCGGGCCCCAGCGTGGCCAGCCGGCGGCGGTTGTTGTTGCGCTGCGCGCCGATGTGCAGGCACATCGTCCAGCCGGCGTCGGCGTACTTGCGGCCCAGGGCCTCCATCAACCCGCGCTGGTAGAGGGCCTGCTCGGCGTCGGTCAGCAGCCTGCCGCTCAGCCGCTTGGCGAACAGCGCCTCGCTGTCGCCGGCGCTGGGGCTGCCCACGGGCAGTGCGCCGTCGATGGCGTGGTCGGAGATGCGCGCGCCGCGTTCGTGGAAGAAGGCAACGCGCGCCTTCAGCGCGCCCAGCAGGTCGGCGTAGCTGCCGATGCGCAGGCCGGCGGCGCGGCCGAGCTCGTCGAGGTAGTCGGCGAAGCCCTCGCGGTTGATGCGCATGGCCTTGTCCGGCCGGAAGGCGGGCAGCACGCGGGTCTTGAGGCCGGAAGCGGCGATCTCGGTGTGCTGGGTCAGGTCGTCGGCCGGGTCGTCGGTGGTGCACGCGATCTCGACGCGGGCCTGCTCCAGAAAGCTCCAGGTGTCCATCGTCGCCAGTCGGGCGTTCGCGGCTTCCCAGATCGCGCCGGCGTTGGCCTCGTTGATGGTCAGCGTGATGTCGAACAGCTGGCGCAGTTCGAGGTGACACCAGTGGTGGATGGGGTTGCCGGCGGCCAGCGGCAGCACGCGGCAGAAGGCGCGGAATTTGGCTTCATCGGGCTGGTCGCCGGTGATGAAGTCCTCGCTGACCCCTGCCGATCGCATCAGCCGCCACTTGTAGTGATCGCCGGCCAGCCAGAGCTCGGCGAGGTTGCGAAAACGTTTGCGCGCCGCGATTTCGCCCTGCTGCAGATGGGAGTGGTAGTCGATCACCGGCAGTCCGGCGGCGACGTCGTGATACAGCCGGCGGGCACAGGCGGTGTCCAGCAGGAAATCCGGATCCATGAAAGGCGTGGGCATGAGCAGTCTTGAGGCGGTCCGTGGCGGGCCGCAAGGCGGCGCGCGCAGCAAACGGATATGCTTGCTTGAAATATCAATAGGATAGATCTGATATTTCAGCTCGACAAGTGGCTTTTTGGACTTTGTGGCGCCTGTGCCGTGCAGACCAGCAATGGCCTGTATTTCGGGCGACCGCACGATCGCTGGCCGAGGCTGGCACTGCCTGAGATTCGACATTCGCCGCCCGCGCGAAGGCGGTACTAGGAGCAAAAATGACAAATTCCCCCACGCCCGCCCAGCAGTGGAAGATCGCGCATCAACTGATGTTGGCGTTTGGTATTGCGGCGGCGCTGCTGGCCGCTATCGGTGTGTTCAGCCTGACCAAGCTGCGCGAGTTGAGCGCGATGCAGACGCAGATGTATGAGGACGAGGTGGTGCCGCTGGCGCGACTGCGCACCGCGTCCTGGCAGGCGGCGACGCACTTTCGCCGCGCCTACCCCTTCATCCTGAAGCGCGACGAAGCGGCCCGTGCCGACTCGCTGGCGCTTAATGGCAAGAGCGAAGAAGATGTGCTGGCGGCCGTCAACTATGAGCGCGAGCACGCCGTTAGGCCGGAGCAACGACGCTTGATCGAGGAGTTCGACCGCGTCTGGCCGGCCTACAGCGAGTCCATGGCGCGGTTGCGCAAGGTCGCACTCGCCGGTGACGACGAGCAGGCATTCGCCGAGCTGAACAAGACGACCGACCCGCTGCATGTGCAGGTGCGCAAGCTGATGGTGCAGATGGGCGAGTTGCGCGAGGCCTCCGCCGCCGCGCGCGCGCAGGCCGGTGCAGCGCTGGTGGACCGCCAGGCCGCGTGGCTCACGGGGATGATCATCGCCAGCCTGTCGCTGGCCGGGCTGGCCGCCTGGTGGGTGACGCGCCGCATCACCCGCTCCCTGGGCGCGGAGCCCATCGAGGCGCAGCAGTTCGTCGCCCGTATTGCTGACGGCGACCTGCAAAGCAGCATGAGCTTGCGCCCCGGCGATGACGCCAGCCTGGTGGCCCACCTCGGCCAGATGCGCCAGCAGCTGGGCCAGGTGATCTCCGGCGTGCGCGACGGCGCCGAGCAGGTGGCGGTGGCCTCGCGTCAGATCGCCCAGGGCAATCTGGACCTGAGCCAGCGCACCGAGCGCCAGGCCAGCGCGCTGGAAGAGACGGCCTCCGCGATGGAGGAGCTGGGCGCGACCGTGCACCAGAGCGCCGACTCGGCGCGCGAAGCCGAGCGACTGGCGCTGGATGCCGGGCGCATCGCCCAGCAGGGCGGTGACACCGTGCGCCGCGCGGTGGACAAGATGGGCGAGATCCGCGATGGGTCCAGCCGCATCGCCGAGATCACCGGGCTGATCGACGGGCTGGCCTTCCAGACCAACCTGCTCGCGTTGAACGCCGCCGTCGAGGCGGCACGAGCGGGCGAACAGGGCCGCGGCTTTGCCGTGGTGGCGGCCGAGGTGCGCAGCCTCGCGCAGCGCAGCGCCGATGCCGCCAAGCAGATCCGCCAACTCATCGATGCGAGCGTGGCCCAGGTCGGCGACGGCGTGGGCCTGGTGCAGGCCGCCGGCACGGCCATGATCGATCTGCGCGCCGCGATCCAGCGCGTGGAGACGGCGATGGCCGAGATCAGCGCCGCGGCGCAGCAGCAGCGCCTGGGCATCGACCAGGTGGGCGCTGCCGTGCAGGACATGGACCAGGCCACGCAGCAAAACGCCGCGCTCGTCGAGGAGACGGCCGCCGCCGCCTCCAGCCTGCAGCAGCAGGCTTCGCGACTGGTGGAGGCCGTGTCCGTGTTCCGGCTGGAGAGCAGCCGCTAAACTGGTCAGCCGCTCGCGCCGGCCAGCGGTCGGTCGCGGCCCCTGATTCACCTGTGCCGCCGCACGTCCTCCAGGGCGACGGCGGCTTTTGTTTGTGGTACCCGCATGTCAGGCAGCACCTTCGGCGAGCTCTTTCGCGTCACCAACTTCGGCGAAAGCCACGGCCCGGCCATCGGCTGCGTCATCGACGGCTGCCCGCCGGGCATGGCGCTCAGCGAGGCCGACATCCAGCCCGAGCTGGACCGCCGCCGTCCCGGCACCAGCCGCCACGTGACGCAGCGCAACGAGCCCGATGCGGTGAAGATCCTGTCGGGCGTGTACGAGGGCGTCACGACCGGCACGCCGATCTGCCTGCTCATCGAGAACACCGATCAGCGCAGCAAGGACTACGGCAACATCCTGGACACCTTCCGCCCGGGCCATGCCGACTACACCTACTGGCGCAAATACGGCGTGCGCGACCCGCGCGGCGGCGGGCGTTCGTCGGCGCGGCTGACGGCGCCGATGGTGGGCGCCGGTGCGGTGGCCCGCAAATGGCTGAAGGCGGCCTACGGCACCGAGTTCCGCGGCTGCATGACGCAGCTGGGCGAGATCGAGATCCCGTTCGAGGGCTGGCAGCACGTGGCCAGCAACCCGTTCTTCGCCGCCAACGCCAGCCGCATCGCCGAGCTGGAGGCCTACATGGACGAGCTGCGCCGGGCCGGCGATTCGGTCGGCGCACGCATCCGCGTCGAGGCCACCGGCGTGCCGGTGGGCCTGGGCGCGCCGTTGTTCGACAAGCTGGACGCCGACATCGCCTATGCGCTGATGGGCATCAACGCCGTCAAGGGCGTGGAGATCGGCGCGGGCTTCGATGCGGTGGCCCAGAAAGGCACCGAGCATGGCGACGAGTTGACGCCGCAAGGCTTCGCCAGCAACAACGCCGGTGGCGTGCTGGGCGGCATCTCCACCGGGCAGGACATCGTGGCCGAGATCGCCATCAAGCCGACCAGTTCCATCCGCAGCCCCAAGGCAAGCATCGACCGCGCCGGCAACCCCGCGACGGTGGAGACCTTCGGCCGCCACGACCCCTGCGTGGGCATCCGCGCCACGCCGATCGCCGAGGCCATGCTGGCGCTCGTGCTGATGGATCACGCGCTGCGCCACCGCGCGCAGTGCGGCGATGTGGCGCTGCCCATCGCGCCGATCGCCGCGCAGCGCTAACGGCTGCTCAGACCGGCTTGCCCTTCAGCAGCCGCTGCTGCTCGGCGGGGCTGTAGTGGTTGAACAGCCCCTGCGCGTGCGCGGCGCGCCGGTTGGACAGGCGGATGTCCTCGATCTTGCCGGCTGGCGCCAGCCGCGAGACGAGCAGCTTGGTGATGGCCGTGCTGCCGCACTGCGGGCAACTCGGCGTGTCGCTCGCGCGGACGAGCCGCTCGAACTCGGCCTGGCAGGCCTGGCAGCGGAAATCGAACAGCGGCATGAGGGGCTCCTGGGTTGGCGATCACCGCAGCGTGGCGGCGTGCCGTTGGCGGCAATCTGACAAACGGGACTTGGGCTGGCGCGCAGGGCGCCGGGTCACGTCGCTTGCGGCATGGGCTGCCCGCTGCGGTGGCGCGCCAGCCAGCGCTGCAACTCGGCCACGTGCTGGGCTTCCTCCTCGGCGAACTCCTGCGCGAAGCGGCGCACCTCGGGGTCGTTCGTCGCCTGCCGGATTCCCTCGTAGAAGGCCAGCCCGGCGGATTCGGCCTCCAGCGCCACCTCCAGGGCCTGCTCGCGGCCGATGAAGGGGTCGGCAGCCCAGATGGCGGCCGTCTCGGGGCTCTCGATGTCGGGCCATTGGTAGGCCTGCTCCGGCAGTTCCGGCACGTCGCGGAAGCCGGCGCGCGCCTGGGCGTCCGCCAGGTGCATGCGCGAGAACGCGGCCAGCCGCTTGAACAGCTGGCCGGCTTCCACGTTGCCGTTGGTCTGCATCGCATCGGCCAGTTGCTCGAAGCGTCGCGCGGCTTCCTGCTCCAGGCGGATGGAATGGGCCAGAAAGACTTCTACGGAGTCCATGTTGCTTCCTCGGTCGAACAAAGGGGAGAGCGGCGTCTCGGCAAGGGCGGCGGGGCGCATCCAACC
This sequence comes from Pelomonas nitida, assembly GCF_043555975.1. Classification (NCBI taxonomy): domain Bacteria; kingdom Pseudomonadati; phylum Pseudomonadota; class Betaproteobacteria; order Burkholderiales; family Sphaerotilaceae; genus Roseateles; species Pelomonas nitida. Next base: position 16,493 of record NZ_JBIGIA010000002.1, read on the forward strand.
GGCAGGACAAGCACGCATCGGGCCCGCTGCGGGGCGTCGGCCCGCGAGATTGACCTGCGTCAAATCTGCAGCGATGCGCGCTCGGGCAGGCATGTGTTTTGCGCTGGACGGCTCGGTTCCCCAACCCGTTCAGGAATTCATCATGGCCAACGTCACTTTTTCGTCCCCGCTGATGCCGCGCGACATCACGGTCTACGCGGTTGCCGGCGAACGCGGCACGCTGCTCGCGCTCGCCAAGGCCAACCACATCCCCATCCCGTTCGATTGCGGTGACGGCGAATGCGGCTCCTGCCTGGTGGAGATCCGGCATTACGTGGCGGGCGTGCGCTACGGCATTGCGCTGACCGAGAAGGAGAAGGAAATGCTCCGCCAGCTCGGCAAGATCACCCATGAGGAAATCATGGACGCCGAGGTCAACGACATGCCGCCGCGCCACCGCCTGGCCTGCCAGTGCTTTGTACGGAATGAAGACATCGAGGTGCGGTTTGAAGGCGATGTGACGCAGCCGGTCAAGGGGCCGGCGCTGTCGCTGGCCGCCGCGATCTACAAGGGCGGTGTCGGCATCCGCACGCTGGACCAGTTCCTGTCCTATGCCGTCAAGGTGGAGGAGGACGCCGCGCTGCACTTCGAGGGCCTGGCCGCGACGATGAAGCAGGCGGGCAACGCCGACGTGGCGGCGCTCTTCGAGCAACTGGCGGGTTATTCGCGGTTGCATCTGGAAGAAGCGCGCGCCAAGTGCGAGAAGTACGACGCCAACGTGACGCTGCCGGCCAGCACGGCCTGGCCGGAGAACGCGACGCCCGAGCGCACCTCGCTGTGGGAGGGTGACGCCAGCCTCAAGCGGCTGGACGCGCTGAAAGCCGCGCTGCAGGGCGAACGGCGTGGCTACGAGTTCTATTACGCCATCGCCAACACCGCCAAGGACGCGACGGTGCGCAGCGTTGCGCTCGAATTCGTCAAGGAGGAGATCGAGCACGTCAACAAGCTCAAGCAGTGGATCGAGAAGGAAGAAGCCAAGCAACACGCGCTTGCCACGCCGGCCTGAGGGCGGCCACCTTGCCTGAGCGCGCCCCGGCGGGCGGCTCAGGCGTCGCGGGGGCAGCCCTCCAGCGATGCCTGATTGCCGACGGCCGGGGCCAGCCCCACCCAGGCATCGATCTCGGCGGTGTCAAAGCCCACGCGGCGGCTGCCGTCGTCCAGCCGCTGCATCAGCGGCCGGCGGATCAGCAGCGGTTCAGCCATCAGCAGCGCCAAGGCCTGCTCGGCATTCAGTGCGGCCGGCTGCACGTCGCCGTTCTTGATGCGTGGTGCGGCCGGGTTGAACCAGGCCGCCACCGGCAGCGCCGCGAGGTAGCCCAGCAGCGCCTCGCACGTCCACGGCTCGTCCAGCAGGCTGCGCACGGTGAGCGTGTGCCCGGCCTGGCGTAACGCCAGTTTCTGGCGGGCATTGCCGCCGCAGCCGGGTTTCTCGAAGAACAGCAGATGGGCCATGGTCACTCCCGGGCAGAGTTGAGCCGCCGTGTCGCTGATGTCGTCAGGGCCGGAACTCGAACAGTGCCGGTTCGCTGCGGCGGTACACGCGCAGCCAGGTCAGCGTGGGCGGCACGAGGCCGCGCGCGGCGTCCCAGGCGAGTTCGTCGGCATCGAGCGCGGGCGAGGCCAGCCCGTGCTGAAGGGCCTGCCAGCTGCCCCAGTCGATCTCCGGCAAGGCCTGGCGCGTGGTGCAGGGCAGGGCCAGCAGCGTGCCCGCCATCAGGTTCAGCAGCCGGCGAACTTCCTGCCGGGTCAGCCGCGAACGCTGGAACTCCTCGGCGGCCACGCCTTCGATGAGCACGAGCACGCCTTCGCCCGCTTCCTGGATGACCTTGAGCATCGCGGCCTGCAGCATGGTGAGACGCGTCAGACGCGCGGCAGCACGACCAGCCGCTCGACCAACTGCCCGCCCTTGAAATGGCTGTCCACGATCTCGTCGATGTCGGCGGCCTCGCGCGGCGCGTACCAGACGCCTTGCGGGTACACCACCATCAGCGGGCCGGCCTGGCAGAAGCCCATGCAGCCGGTCATCGTCACGGCCACACCGGGCAGGCGTTCGCGGTCGACGCGCGCCTGCAGCCGCTCCACCAGCGCCTTCGCACCGCGCTCGGCACAGGAGCCGCGCGGATGGCCCGGCGGGCGGGCCTGCATGCAGCCGAAGGCGTGAACCTGGAAGACCAGTGGCAGATCGGGGGTGTCGGTGTCGGGCATGGCACGTTTGTTCAGGGGAGTTCCGGGCCGAAGCACTGGGCGTAGTCGGTGCAGACGGCGCAGCTCGGCGACTTGCAGATGAGGATGGCCTCGCGCTCGCAGAGCAGTCGGTAGAAGAACTTCTTCCACTTCATCGGTGGCTGGTTGCGGGCGGCCAAGCGTGGGAAGTGCCGCTCGATCAATGCCGTCAGCTCGGCGCGTGACGCGAGTTGCAGGTCTTGCCAGAGGTGGTTGTCACCCAGGCAGGCGAGGGCGATGACCTCGGCCACCGCCGCCGTGCGGGCGGCGTCCGGGCCGGGGGCCGCATGGGCGAGCAGCAGTTCGCGCACATCGTCCACCTCGTCGCGCCGCTGCACCTGGCGCTGCAGCGCCAGCGCCGTCGGTTCCGGCAGCCCATGCGCATTCAGGCGGGCCATGTGCTGCTCCGCAGCCGGCCGGTCCTCAGCGGCAAAGCAGGCGGCTGGGCTCATGTCACGCCGCCAGCGCAGCGTGCGTGTAGCACTTCTTGGGGCAGATCTTGGAGCAGGCCGTACAGCCGATGCACAGCTCGCCGTGGGCGATGGTCATGACCTTCTTTTCGTATTCCTCGTCGTCATCGTCGTCCAGCGAGACGTGCACGCGCTCGCCGTCCTCGTCGAGGCCGACCATCTCCAGCACGCCGCGCGGACAGACCTTGAAGCAGCGCCCGCAGCCGATGCAGGTGGCCTCGTTGATGTGCTGGACGAACTGAGGTTCCCAGACTTCGCCGCTGGGCAGCGTGACGGTGAAGCTGCTCATGGGGTGCTCCTTCAGGCGGCCTGCGCGTCGGCCAGTTGCTTGCGCACGGCCATCAGGGCCGCGTGCGCGTCGTGCGCGACCTGCGCGACTTCCAGGATGCGCTCCCAGTTCGTCGGCAGCTCCTCGGAGAGGTCGTGCAGGTCCATCTTGGCCTGCGTGGCCTTGGCGTTGGCCTTCTTGGCTTCGGCCTTCAAGGTGTCGACGTCAGCCATAGGTGGCCACCTCGCGGAAGTTGTTGACCATCTGCACGCCCTCCGTGACGAGCTTGTTGCCGGCCTCGGCGAGCTTGGCCAGGCTGGCGTAGCCGAAGCGGTGCACGTCGCGCAGGTAGCGGTTGACGACGATGAGCCGCCCGGTGGTGAGCACCGCGCGGCCGAAGCCCTCGTGGCTCATCTTCATCATGGGGCTGACCATGCAGCCGGTGGCGCGCTCGATACACAGGCCGATGGCGTTATGGAACAAATCCAGCCGCCACAGCGTCTCGGGGTCGGGGTCGCCCATCATCGGCAGCGCCTTGCGCTGCTCGGCGCTCAGGATGAAGGGCGCCAACAGCGTGGCGTCGCTCTTGCCCTCCCAGGTGCCGTGCGTGTCCTGGGCGCGGATCTGCTTGATCAGTTCGCGGATGAAGCCGTCCTGCAGCAGGGCGTCGTCGCTGGGCGCTTCCACGGTGGCGGTGTCCGTCATGCCTTCACCTCTTCACTGTCGTCCTCGAATTCGGCGGCGCGCTCCTGGCCCTTCATCAGCGCCTTGCGCAGCCACGGGGGTGGGGTGCCCTTGAGCACGTCCTGCATCTTGTCCAGCAGCTCGGTGATGGACTCCGGCTGCGCCACCTTGATCGGGTGGATCTTGTGGGCCACCACGCGCGCCGCCGCGCTGCCGCCGATGGCGGCGACATAGACGATGGCGCAGTCCGCGATCGCGGCGAGCTTGGGCGCGAGCTTGTCCTCGTTGCCGTCCTCGGCGAGGTCCTCGCCGAAGGGATAGGTCTGCACGTGCTGGTGGCCGGCGGCATCGAGCTCGTAGACGGCCAGGAACTTGGCCCAGCCGAAATGCGCGTCCACGCGCTGCTGGTCCTGGGTGGCGAAGGCGATCTTCATGGGGAGCCTTTCTTCAAGCGGGTCCGGTCAAGGGGTCTCGGTGAGCGCGGCGGCCACTGGCTCGCGGCGGGGCAGGCGCGGGATGTCGGCGCTGACATGGGCCACTTCGGGCAGCCCCTGGGCGGCGGCCAGTGCCGCCGGCGGCAGCGGCCAGTCCTCGGGGCCGTGGTGCGGGATCTGCTCGATGAACACATTGCCCACCTCGTACACCAGCCGCCGCGTGCCGCGGTAGCCGACGTGGCAGATGTGCGCGTTGCCGATGCGGTCGAAGATGGGAAAGCCCAGGCGGAACAGCGGCTTGCCCAGGCGTTCGGCCGCCTGGCGGCCATGCGAGTGCGTCATCAGCAGGTCGCAGTCGGCCGCGCGCGCGGCCTGCTCGAAGTCCTCCAGGTCACCGATGAGCACGCGCTCGACAGGCAGGCGCTCCAGCACGGGCGAGGGCGTGGTGGTGATGCACACGGGCAGCTCCGCGCCCATCTCCAGCAGCAGGTTGCCCACGGCGAACAGCAGGTCGGGCTCGGCGCCCAGCGCCACCTGCTTGCCACCGAAATGGAAGTGGCCGTCCAGCATGGCGTCCACCAGCTGGCTGCGCTGGCGGCGCAGCCGCTGCGGCACGGGCCGGCCGGAGAGCTGACTGAGCGTCTGCACGAAGCCGTCCACGGCCAGCAGGCCGGTCACGCGGTCGATGACCGTGAACGGCACGCCGCAGCGCGCGTTCAGAGCCTCGGCGGCTGCGCGCATCTGCTCGCCGATGGCCAGCGTGTGGCCGGCGCCGCCCAGCGCGCGCAGCTCGGCCAGCGTGGTGCCGCCGAGCGTCGTGCCCAGCCAGTCGTCGGGAATGTGCCCATCGAGAGACCCCGACAGGTCCGGCACGAAGGTGGGCTGCAGGCCAAAGGCCTCGATGAGCTCGCGCAGTTCCTCGATGTCGCCAGGGCTCAGGTGGCAGCCGGCCAGCACGTTGACGCGCTGTGCATCCTTGGGGGCGTCGCTGACCTCCGGCAGCTGGCTCACCAGCGCCTGGACCGCCTTGGCCCAACCGTCCTGCAGCGCACCGACATAGTCGGGCGTGGACACATAGACAACGGCGGTGTCGGCCAGCTCCGGGTGCTTCTGCTGGGCCAGCCGCACATAGGCCTCGACGTCGTCGCCCTTGGTCTCGGTCAGGCCCGTCGAGCACATCGCGATCAGCGCCGGCTTGGCCCGCGAGCGGATGTTCAGCAGCGCCTTCTCGACGTTGTCGTAGCCGCCCATGATGGTGGTGGCCTCGTTCATCGCCGTGGTCTGCAGCGGGATGGCTTCCTTGAAGTGGCGCACCAGCAGCACGAGGCCGAACGACGTGCAGCCCTGGCTGCCATGCATCACCGGCATGCAGGAGGCCAGGCCCATGAACGCGAAGCTCGCGCCCAGCGGCTGGCTCATCTTGAGCGGATTGACCGCGCAGGCTTTCTTGCTTTCGGTGACAAGGGCCATGGTGCTGGACTCCAGGGGTTGCAGCAGTCATTGCACGATTGGTGCCAGCGGCAAGTGCTTGATTCATCAGGCACGCGGCGTGGGTGATGGCGCGGCTTGGGGTGAATGCGACAAATGCGACGCGAGATGCCGGCTACCGGGGGAGGGCATGCAAACCGTTACTCCAACGCTGCGGTCGCCGGCACCGTGGGCGCTGCAGAATCGCGGCCGGCTCACTCTTCCCTTTTCACCGTGCTCACCTTGCTGCGCCCCACCTCGTTCCGGCTCCCGCTGTTGTTCGCGCTGGCCTTGGCGCTGCCCGGCTGCATGGTCGTGACGCGCACGACGAGCGCCTACAACGCCGATTGCCAGGTCACGCAGCGCCGGGTCACGTTGGAGGCGCAGCAGGTCGGTGCCATCGGGAACTGCCGCAACAACGCCGAATGCACGAGCTTGCTGGCCGTGTATGGGCTGCTCGCCGCCGGCTCGGCGGTCGTGTCAGGCAGCGTGGCGGTGGTGGGCAATGTGGCGTACTGGCTGGAGGAGAAGGCCCAGTGCGTCAAGTCGGGGGCCGACAGCTGGCTGCCGAAGACGGGCCCCGCCGCGCAACCGGCCGTGGCTGCGTCGGCGCCGGCATGAGTGGCTGATGTGCGACTGATGTGCGGCTGATGTCCCGTTGATGTGCCGAGCGAGGTCGCGTCCCGCCGCCGCGGGACTGGCGTTCAAGCCGGCGCCACCTCGGCAGCCAGTTGTTCCGCACTGGGCGCCTGCAGCAGGCGGTCCACCGCATCCCACGGTGCCGGTGTGCGCACCTGGGCCCACACCGGGTTGAAGAGGGCCTTGGAGATCTCCTCCACCATCGTCACCATGCCCTCGTAGCCGGCAAAGGCGTGGTGGCGTTCCTGGTTGATGTCCATCCAGGGCATGCGGGCCTTCAGCGCCACGAACTGGCTGCGGCCGCCGCTGAGCATGATGTCCGCCTTGGCGTCGCGCAGCATGGCGTACATCTGTCGCGGCGTCATGTCGTCGATCATGTGGGCGTCGTCGCCCATGATCTCCTTGATCTTTTCCTTGTCCTCCTTGGTGCTCTTCTTGATGGACGTGCCGACGACTTCGAGCCCCGCCTCCTGCAGCGCCGACACGACGGACCAGCTCTTCACGCCGCCGGTGATGAGCAGCACCTTCTTGCCCGCCAGCCGGCTGCGGTAGCCGCGGATGCGCTCCCAGGCGCGAGCCTCCTCGGCCTCGATCAGCGCCTCCGTGCGGTCCTTGAGTTCGGGGTGAGCGCCGCGCTCGACGAGCAACCGCGCGATCTCGCGCAGCGTCGTGCTCATGTCGCTGATGCCGTAGAAGCTGCCCTCGAAATACGGGATGCCCCAGCGCTGCTGCATGCGCGTGGCGATGTTGATCATCGACTTGCTGCACACCATCATGTTGGCGCGCGCCCGGTGGGCGCTGGCGACGTCGGCATAGCGGCCGTCGCCCGAGATGCAGCTCAGGATGCGTACGCCTAAAGCGTCCAGCAGCGGCTTGACCTGCCATAGCTCGCCCGACAGGTTGTACTCGCCGATGATGTTGATGTCGTAGGGCGTCGTGTGCGTGGGCTCCATGGTGCCCACGACGTAATCCAGCAGTGCCTCGGCGCCCAGCTTGTTGCCCAGGTTCTTCGGGCCGGCGAAGCCCGGTGCGTTGACCGGGATGACCGGCTTGCCGAACTTCTCGCTGGCGCGCTTGCACACCGCCTCGATGTCGTCGCCGATCAGCCCGGTCACGCAGGTCTGGTAGACGAAGATGGCCGGCGGATCGTGGCGTTCGCAGATCTCGCGGATGCTCTTGAACAGGCGCTTCTCGGCGCCGTAGATGACGTCGAGTTCATTGATGTCGGTCGTGAAGCCGGTGCGGTAGGTCATGGCGCCGGACGAAGCGCTGTGTCGGTTGTCCCAGCTGTTGCCTTCGCAGGCGATGGGCCCGTGCACGAGGTGGGCCACGTCGACGATGGGCTGCAGCGCGATCTTGGCCCCGTCGAACGCACAGCCCCCGGCCGCAGCACCGGGCGTCAACTGTTTGGTGCAGCCCTTCTTGCGCTCCTTCGCGCTCTTGGCCTGGTTGATGTCGCACCCGGGCTCGTCAAAGACTTCGGCGATCTTGGCATTGAGGCTGGTTGACATGGCGGTGCTCCCCGGGGCTTGGCTGCCAGGGGACATGCAGCTTCAATGCCAGCCGGGCGAGCAGGGCGTTGGGCGCGTTTCAAGCTGATTTGGCGCGGGGATTGGCGGGTTTGCGACAAAGCCAACCGGCTGGTTGCCGCCATTCATGGAGGCGCGGGCGGTTGGCAGTGGGCGAGCCGGAAGGGCTGTCGAGTTGGGCGCCGTTCCGTGTCACAGCGGTGGCGGAACAGTTCCGCGAGAAGCTGCGCAATCTCTGCGCCATGATGAACGAGGCGGCGAACGACGTGCTGGCCTCGACGGGCTACCCGCAGGCGCCATGGCCGCAGATCTACAGCACCAACCCGCTGGGGCGGCCCAACGCGGAGATCAAGCGCAGGACCAGCGTCGTGGACATCCTCCCCAACGACAGCGCCATGACCCTGCTGGTCGGCGCATGATGCTCGAGCAGAACGACGACTGGAGTCAAGCCCGGCGCTACATGCAGTTCGAGGGCCTGCATGCCCCCAGTGAAACTGTCCCGACTCGACTGCCCGCGGTGGCATGCTGAGTAGCGCCGCGCAAGCCCGAGTGGGCCCGCAAAGCCAAAGTGGATATCACGTTGAACGGCGAGATCGACGTGTTCATCGGTGTTGCAGGTTGGTGGGGGCCGGCCACGCGAAGTATCTGCGCTAGGCGGTCGCCGATAGGCTCTGGATCGATTTCAGCCCAGTGCGGCGCGGATTTCCGCGATGCGATCGACAGTGAAGACGCCGCTGGACAGCAGGTCGATGATGGACAGCACGCCGCCGCGCGAACCCCAACTGCCTTCATCGATCGTGCGAAAGGTGGTCCACCAGGCCGGCGACGGCTCGGTCAGGCCACAGGCCTGGGACATGGCCGCGAGTACGTTCTCGGTGACTTGTTTGCGCACTGCCGGAGGCCAGGAGGCATCCATGACGCAAATGTCGATGGTCGCAACATCGGGCGCCTGCGGCAGGTCGGACAGCAGGCGCCCACCAATCGCCATGCAGTCGCGCATGCGTTCGGCGAAATGAACTTGAAATCCGATACGAGCTGGTGGTGCGAGTTGGCCGACCTCGGGCACCAGCACTGCGTCGGTCAGCGATTGGGCGAGTTGCCGCCGTTGTGACTCGGAGAGGCGCCCTTCTGGCGTGGTGACGGTGATGATGGTCATGTTAGGAGCGGTGGATGGGTGGTCTGGGGCCTTCGACGGGCTCCAGGGCTTGCAGGGGAATGCACTTGTGGCGACGTCTTGGAGAGCGCATCGCAATCCACGACCTGCGCGAGCCGCTTGATCGCCGGACCGACAGGGGCATCGGCGGCGTAGCGCTGCTCGCAGCCATGTGGCGTGTGACCATGCCTGGCACTCGGCTGTCGTCAGCGATGACGGTGATCACCAAACTGCCACCGTGCGTCCGACACTGCGCGCGTGAACCGGCGTCGAAGGCCAGCTTGTGCGGGTCCTCGGGATGCGCCCGCAGCGCCCCATCGGCATCGGTCTTGCGCGACGTCGGTGCGCGGTAGAGGCTCATCGCGCATCAACCTTCTGTATTGGGCTGAGACGTCCCATCGCCCAGGTGCCCGTCATGGCCGCGGCGATGCCCACCAGCACCAGCAGGGTCAGAATCGCCCAACTGATCCAGTCGGCACCCAATTCGATGAAGGACTTGTTCCAAATACCCCAGGCATTGAACGTAGGCTTCCAGAGATGCACCTTGGCGAACAGGATGGCGATCAACAAGGCGCCAGTCGACGTCGCCCATGCGGCAAAGCGGCTACCGCGCAAGCTCAGCGTCAGTGCGCCCGCACTCGGGAGGTAGACCGCGACGTTGATGATCCACAAGGTGGTAGTGATGGTGTAGCACCACTCGGAGGCTTGGCGGATGTGGTCCGCGTCGTGGATGGTGATGGCCAACAGCATGGCGATGTTGGCGGCGATCAGCGCGCTCCGCGATTTTTCGTCCAACGGTGGCGACGGCGCCTTGCGAGTGTTCCTCGTTGCACAAAGCATGAACAGGAGGGTGATCAACGCCATGGCCAGCACTGCCTCAAGTCCGATGAACGCGTGGATGCGAGGTGAGATTTCGTCCATCGGGGCGTAGCGATAGTGTCCGAGGGTGAGCAGATTGCACGCGGCATAGAGGAGCAGCATTACCGTGCCGGCTCGCAGCGCACCATTGCGCATCAGGCGGTAGCCGAACCAGGCCAGCGGTGTCATCAGCCACCAGAAGGCATCAACGATGTGTCGGTTGATCCATGGCGGTTCGGGGTACTGCTCGAACATCAGCACGTTGTCCACGTAATGCAGGATGCTGCTTGCGAATGTCGCCCACAGCAGCCAACGAAGCGGCGCGAGCCAGGACGAGGGCGCTTTCATGCAGGTACTGCTGCCGTGCGGGTGAGGCCGGCGAACCATTCCAAGGCCTCGTTCCAGTGCGCCTCCGCAGGTTGGCGGAAATAGCCCATATGCCCGATCTTGCTGCCGCTCGGCGCCGGGTGTAGGTCCCTGCGAGTCAGAGGTGCGTTGGTATAGCTCTGCACAAAGGCGTCGCGCGACGCAGGCGTGGCCCATAGATCGTCGAGTGAATTGACTGCAACGATCGGCGTGCGCACGTTTGCGTAGCCGTGCTCGATCCCGCGCATCGCAGGATCGTCGAAAAAATAACGCGGAAACGTGCACCAGTGTCGCCACTGGCGGAAGACGTCGATGGGGAGATCCTCACCCATGCCTAGCATCTTCCAGGGGCAATAGCCCTTCCACCACGTCAGCGCGGGCAGAACAAGGTTCCACATGGTCAGCACGCGCAGGCGTTCAAACAGTGGCATGTAGCCGTGCCAACCTGCCCCGGTGCCGAACACATAGCAGCCCGCCACCCGCTCGTGGTTGGGCAGCAGACCGAAGGCATGGCCGCCAAATGAGTGACCGACCAGGAATAGCGGCAGGTCATCGTCGACCATGGCTTCGACTGCGGCGGCCAGGTCTAGGCGGCCCCAATCCAGCAAGTCCATCCGGAAGCCTTTGAGGGGCCCATGTCGGGAACGGCCGATGCCGCGGTAATCAATAGTCAGCGTTTCGAATCCGCGTCTGGCTGCATGTTCGGCGAAGCGTCGATAGAACCCTTGGGGCACGGCCGTGGCACCCGCTACCACCAGCCGGGCGACCGGCGCGCTCTCGGGCGTGTAGCGATATCCGCGCAGCACGTAGCCGTCGCTGGCGACCAGTTCGGTTGCAGTCGGCTCAATGGTCATGTCTCTCCTTGGTCTATGACGACTGTCATAATTCCCGGAGAGTAAACTATGACAACTGTTATAGCAAGGGTGAGCAGGTGAGCAGTCGTCTCTCAGACAGCCGTCAACGTGTGGTGGGTGCTGCTGCCGAGATGCTTGCGCAGCATGGCCTGAATGCCACCAGCATTCGAGAAATGGCCAAACGTGCGGAGGCGCCTTTAGGCTCGACGTACCACCACTTTCCGGGTGGAAAGCAACAGGTCGTCTGCGAAGCTGTAGCCATGGCCGGTGCACGAGTGCAGCGGCAGTTGGAAGAGCACTTGCGTGGCGGCCTTGAGCCGGGGCTCCAAGGCTTTCTCGCGCTATGGCGCCAGAGCCTGCTGCGATCGGACTTTCGAATCGGGTGCCCGATCATGGCTGCGGCAGTCGAGGAGCCGATCGATGGCGAGGCAGTCGGGATCTTGTCGGCCGCTGCCGAAGTGTTTGAGCAGTGGAAAACACTCCTCGCCACCGCGCTACAGACGCACGGTCATACGAGCGAGGGTGCCGCTGGGCTGGCAACGTTGATCATCGCCGGCGTGGAGGGGGCCATCGTGATGTGCCGAGCTGAGCGCAGCATCGATGCTTTCGATAAGGTTGCGGGTCAACTCCAGGTCTTGTGCCGACTTGCCGGGGGGCTGTCCAAGCTGCGGTAGTTGTCATCCCCCAATAAGACAAGCTAGGAGCTTGCGGTGCGCATAGCTGACTTTCGAGCTCAAAGCCGCTATATCCAGAGGCTGCTTGGCGGCAGTTTGCGTGGGTTGGCAAAGGTTCTATGACCGGCAGCACCCGGTTCGGAGCTACCTCTGGCCCAAGCCCCGCGCATCCCTCCTGGACCGTCGCGTCGCCATACCGGCAGCGTGCCCACAAGCCTGCCCTCACGCGTCCAGCCGCGCATCCAGGTCGGCGGCGAACCTCGCGATGAACATCAGCGCCTGCACGCAGCCGGCGGCGGCAGGCCAGTTGGGGTGGGTGTCGATGTGGTCGGCCAGTTCGCGCAACAGGGCGGCGCGGCGGGTGGCAACCTCGCTGGCGAGGCGTTCGAGCGCAGCGGCGCTTCGTGCGGCGTCCAGCGCCTCGCGCCAGTCCATCTGCTGCATCAGGAAGCTGCGTGGCAGCAGCGTGCGGTCGGTGGCGGCGTCGATGCCGTGCAGGCTGCAGAGGTAGGCGGCGCGGGTCACCGGGTCTTTCAGCCGCTGGTAGGCCTCGTTCACGCGCAGAGCCCATTGCAGGGCCAGTTGCTGGGCAGCGGCGCCGGCACTGGCGAAACGGTCGGGGTGGACCTCGGCCTGCAGCGCACGCCAGCGGGCATCGAGGTCGGCGCGGTCCAGCGCCTGGCGGCGCGGCAGGTCGAACAGGCGGAAGTCGTCCTGCGCCAGGGCCGTGGGGTCGGCGCTGGCGATGGCGTCAGAGGTCATCGGCCAGAGCCTCCACGGCGATGAGCTGCTGGCGCAGCGCGTGGCGCGCGCGCCAGCCGCCGGGGGCGTCGTACAGCGGGTCGGGCAGGTCCACGGCGGCCAGCGCGTGTGGCTCGTTGTCGTAGAACTTCCACTGCCCGCCGCGGGCGCGCAGCGCGGCGTAGCAGGCGTCTTCCAGGCGCACGGGAGCGGCGCCGTAGCTGCCGGCGTCTTGCACGTAGTCGGCGCGGTAGCGGGGGCGGTCCCAGCCGTCCTCGGCGCCCAGCGTGCAGATGCCGGGAAAGCGCTCGGCGACACCGGGCGTCTCGGGCGTTGCGTCGAACAGCGCCAGCAGCTCGCGCGGGCTGGCGCGGTCCCAGATGGCGTGCTCGGGCAAGGCGTCGTCGGCAGCGACCTTGCGCAGCAGGTCGTCCGCATTGAACGCGAACCAGGCCTTGGCCTCGCCGGCCTCGGGTTGGTGGACGACGTAGATCATGGCGAGTCGCATGCCGGGCCGAGCGCCGGGCCGCTCCCAAGCCGGCCCGCGTGGGCGATGTGCTTGCGGCTGAATGCCGCAAGCATCGCCACCCCCACGGGGGGCGGAGGCAGGACATGGTGCGCCCAGTGGACGCGCCGTGCCAGCCGAGGGGCGCTGGCGCCAGCCGAAGCGCGGCCTGCCAGGCGGCCAAGGTACTCCTTGGACCGGGGGCTCATCAGTCCGCCCCGTCAGCAAACACCTTTTGCCACACGGCCTGCTGCATGCGGGCCTGCACGGCGCGCGGCGAGCCGTCGAAGGTGTCCTGGTGGCGGCGCAGCGCGGCCTGGGCGACGGAGGCCTCGGGCAGCGTCAGCGCGATGCGGCCGGCCATGTGCGAAGCGCCGGGCAGGGCACGCAGGATGGCCTGGCGGTTGGGGTGCTCCTCCAGCGCCGTGAGTTCGTCGACCTCACGCACGCCCTCCAGGCAGACCCAGCCGTCGATGACCTCGACCTTGCGGTCGTCGAGGGTCCACTTCACGAACACGCTGTCGCTCATGCACGTCTCCCATCAACCCATGGCGCACGCTGCGATCACGGCGTCTGCGATGGACTGAAGAGGCGGTGCGGTCGTGCAAGGAACGCACCGCCTCTGAGGGGTATGCGGCTGCCCGCGCAGCAGGCAGCCGCAGCCGCTCAGCGGATGATGTCGTACGAGTAGTCGGTCTTCGCCGGCACGATGGTGTTCGCATCCAGCGTCTCGAAGAACTCGTCCAGCAGCATGATCAGCGTGCGCATCGCGCCGTCGTAGCCCCAGATGGGGTAGCGGTGGTAGTGGTGGCGGTCGAAGATCGGGAACACCATGCGGATCAGCGGCGTGCCGGTGTCACGCTCCAGGTACTTGCCGTAGGTGTTGCCGATCAGAAAGTCCACCGGCTCTGTGTAGAGCAGGCTGCGCATGTGCCAGAGGTCGCGCTTGGGATAGACCTTGCCGTCGCGGCCGTAGGGCGAGGCTTCGAGCAGTGCGCGCACCTTGGTCGCCCACTCCTCGGTGCCGTTGGTGGCGAGGATGTGGGTGGGCTCGGCGCCCAGCTCCAGCAGGAACTGCGTGAGGCCCAGCATCATGTCGGGGTCGCCGTACAGCGCGTACTTCTTGCCGTGCAGGTGAGCCTGGCTGTCGGCCATCGCGTCGACGAGCTGGCCGCGCTCCTTTTCGAGCTGCGCGGGCACCGGCTTGCCGGTCAAGCGGGAGATGGTCATGATGAATGCATCGGTGCCGGCCACGCCGATGGGGCTGTTCAGCACCACGACTTCCTGGCCCTTCTCGGCGATGTACTTGGCCGTCTTCTCGCAGCTGTACTCCTGGAAGATGATGGTGGCCTTGGCGTTGAGCGCCTTCTCGACATCGGCCTTGGTCGTGCCGCCCTCATACATGCGGAACTCGCCGTCGGTCGGGGTGTTCCAGACCTCGGACGGGTCGCACAGCACGGTGGCATCCACGCCGAACAGGTCGAAGATGCGGCGGATCTCCTTCATGTTGCCCACGACGAAGCCGTCGAAGCCACCGATGAAGTTGATGCTCTCGCCCGGCTCGCGCTTGAGCGGTTCGGCCGTGCCGGCCTTGCCGTCCCAGAAGTGCTGCAGGATGCCCAGCAGCGCGTTGTCGTAACCCGTCACGTGGCTGCCAACAAAGGCCGGCGTGTGGGCGAACGGCACGTCGAACTCGGCCGGTACGCTGCCTTTTTCCTTCGAGGTCTTGATGAAGGCGTTCAGGTCGTCACCGATGACCTCGGCCATGCAGGTCGTCGACACGGCGATCATGTCGGGCTTGTAGAGGTTGTAGGTGTTGGCCAGGCCGTCGATCATGTTGTTCAGGCCGCCGAACACGGCCGCGTCTTCCGTCATCGACGACGACACGCAGCTGGTGGGCTCCTTGAAATGGCGGCTGAAGTGGCTGCGGTAGTAGGCCACGCAGCCTTGCGAGCCGTGCACGAAGCTCAAGGTCTTGGCGAAGCCGTTGGCCACGAAGACGGCGCCCAGCGGCTGGCAGGCCTTGGCCGGGTTTACGACGAGAGAGTCGCGGGCGAAGTTCTTCTCCTTGTACTCCTTGCTCTTCGTCCAGTCGCGGATCTCGGCGACCTTGGCGTCGGCGTGGTTGTATTCGAAGTTCTGCTTCTTGTTGACGAAGAGCTCCTGGTACTCGGGCTCGCGGAACAGCATCTCGTGGTCGATGACCTTGTCGGCGTTCTGAGGCATGGTGTTACTCCTTCAGGGGTGTCGGGGTTCAGGCGGCCGGCTCGCACCGTGCCGCCCCAGGCGGGCCAGCTCCCCCTCGGGGAACGACGCCGCAGGCGTCTTCGGGGCTCAGGCCGCCTTCTTCCAGGGCGCCTTGGCGAGGCCCCAGACCGGCGAGCTGATGGCCATGTCCATGTCACGGGCGAAGATGGCGAAGCCGTCGTAGCCGTGATAGGGGCCGCTGTAGTCCCAGCTGTGCATCTGGCGGAAGGGCACGCCCATCTTCTGGAAGACGTACTTCTCCTTGATGCCGGAGCCGATGAGGTCGGGCTTGATCTTGTCGACGAACTTCTCGAACTCGTAGCCGGTCACGTCGTCGTAGATCAGCGTGGAGTCCTTGATGTAGTGCGTGGTGCGCTGGTAGTCGTCGTTATGGCCGAACTCGTAGCCGGTGCCGACGACTTCCATGCCCAGGTCTTCATAGGCGCCGATGACGTGGCGCGGGCGCAGGCCGCCGACGTAGAGCATCACCGTCTTGCCCTGCAGGCGGGGCTTGTACTTGGCGATGACGGCGTCCACCAGCGGGCGGTACTTGGCAATGACCTTCTCGGCGTTGGCCTTGATGGTGTCGTCGAAGTGGCTGGCGATCTCGCGCAGGCTCTTCTCGATCTGCGTCGGGCCGAAGAAGTTGTACTCCACCCAGGGAATGCCGTACTTCTCTTCCATGTGCCGGCTGATGTAGTTCATCGAGCGGTAGCAGTGCAGCACGTTGAGCTTGGCGCGCGGCGTGTTCTCCAGCTCGGCGATGGTGCCGTCGCCCGACCACTGCGCGATGACGCGCAGGCCCATCTCCTCCAGCAGGATGCGGCTGGACCAGGCGTCGCCGCCGATGTTGTAGTCGCCAATGATGGCCACGTCGTAGGGCGTCGCGACGAACTCGCGTTCCTTCTTGATCTTGCCTTCGAAGACCCAGTCGCGGATGGCGTCGTTGGCGATGTGGTGGCCCAGCGACTGGCTGACGCCGCGGAAGCCCTCGCAGCGCACCGGCACGATGGTGTGGCCTTCGTACTCCTTGGCCTTCTTCTTGGAGACGGCCTCGATGTCGTCGCCGATCAGGCCGATGGGGCACTCGCTCTGGATGGAGATGCCCTTGTTCAGCGGGAACAAGTCCTGGATCTCGTCGATGATCTTGTCGAGCTTCTTGTCGCCACCGAAGACGATGTCCTTCTCCTGGAAGTCGGAGGTGAACTGCATCGTCACGAAGGTGTCGATGCCGGTGGTGCCGATGTAGTAGTTGCGGCGCGCGGCCCAGCTGTACTGCCCGCAGCCGACAGGGCCGTGGGAGATGTGGATCATGTCCTTGATGGGGCCCCACACCACGCCCTTGGAGCCCGCGTAGGCGCAGCCACGGATGGTCATCACACCGGGCAGGGACTTGATGTTGGACTTCACGCCACAGTCGGGCTTGCCTTCTTCGAAGGTGCCGAGGTGCTTGGCGCGCCGCTTGGCCATCTTCTCGGGATAGGCCTTCAGGACTTCGTCGATCAGGGCCTTGTTCGCGGCCTTGCGGTCTTCAACCGTGATGCTCATTTGGTGCTCCGTGGTGCGAGAGAAAAGGGCAGGGCAGGCGCTGCACCGTCCGCAGGAGGCCCGCCGCGTGGGCAGCGGGCCTCCCGGGCGGGAGCGGATCAGGCCGCCATCTCAGCCGCGGCCTTGCCGACCTGGCTTTCGTCGATCTGCTTCATGATCCCGTGCTCCATCAGCAGGTCTTCCAGCTGATCCATCGTGATGGGCGTGGGGATGGTGCCGTTGCCGGCGTTGTTGTGGATCTTCTGGGCCAGCTGGCGGTACTCGCCGGCCTGCTTGGATTCCGGCGCGTATTCGAGGACCGTCATGCGGCGCAGCTCGGCGTGCTGCACGATGTTGTCGCGCGGCACGAAGTGGATGAGCTTGCTGCCCAGCATCTTGGCCAGCGACTCGGCCAGTTCCAGCTCCTTGTCGGTCTGGCGCTCGTTGCAGACCAGGCCGCCCAGGCGCACGCCGCCGGAGTTGGCGTACTTCAGAATGCCCTTGGAGATGTTGTTGGCCGCGTACATGGCCATCATCTCGCCGGACATGACGATGTAGATCTCCTGCGCCTTGTTCTCGCGGATGGGCATGGCGAAGCCGCCGCACACCACGTCGCCCAGCACGTCGTAGGAGACGTAGTCCACGCCCTCGTAGGCGCCGTTTTCTTCCAGGAAGTTGATCGAGGTGATGACACCGCGGCCGGCGCAGCCGACACCCGGTTCCGGGCCACCGGACTCCACGCAACGGATGTCCTTGTAGCCAATCTTCATGACGTCCTCGATCTCGAGGTCCTCCACCGAGCCGGCTTCGGCCGCGAGCGAGAGGATGGTGTCCTGCGCCTTGGCGTGCAGGATGAGGCGGGTGGAGTCGGCCTTGGGGTCGCAGCCGACGATGAGGATCTTCTGACCCAGTTCGGTCAGTGCAGCCAGCGTGTTCTGCGACGTGGTGGACTTGCCGATGCCGCCTTTGCCGTAGAAGGCGATTTGACGAAGGGATGCCATTGGGTACTCCAGTAGGTGGAAAGAGGTAGGGACGAGACTTCAAAAGGTCGTCGCGATCTCGATGCAGCCTTCGGTGCCGGTGTGGTCTTCTTCGAGCATCCCGGGGGCGTGACATGGGTTCCGCGCAACTGCTCTAACGCAATGCCCGTGCCACGTGCGGCACATGCCCGCCGGCCGATGCCAAGTGCTTGTTTTGTCGAGAGAAACCCGTCGCCATCGGGGTTTTGAGGCGATGCGGATCGCCGCGTGGACTTTGTTTGGAACCCGACAAACCCCGGTGCCGGCGCGGGGCAATCGTGGTGTGCGGCGGGTGGCACACCGCTGGCGCTGACGCCACTTCCACTGGGGCGTCGGCGCCTGCGGTGCAGGCTGGTACGACCGTTGCGTCTGCTTGCTGCATGGACGCGCCGACGACCCCGCCCAACCCGCACTACGACCGCTTCGGCGGCCAGGACGCCGTGCAGCGGCTCGTCGACGCGTTCTATCGCGCGATGGATGAACTGCCGCAGGCGCGCACCATCCGCGCGATGCACGAGGTCGACCTCGGCCCCACCCGCCAGCTGCTCACCCGCTATCTGAGCGAATGGATGGGCGGCCCCGGCCTCTACACGCCCGAGCGCGGCGCCCCTCGGCTGCGGCGGCGCCACATGCCGTTTGCCATCGACGCCGCTGCGCGCGATGCCTGGATGGCCTGTATGCGCCAGGCGCTGGCCGAGACCTGCACCGACGCCGGCCTGCGCAGCGAGCTGGAAGCCGCCTTCCGGCGCGTGGCGGAGGCGCTGGTCAACACCCAGGCCGCACCGGCCCCGCCCGCCGCCCTCAATGACTGAACCCACCTCTTCAATTTCTCAACGCCTGGAGCGCACCGTGACCACCACTCTCGAACAAACCGCCTTCGCCCGCCTTCAATCGGAGGGCCGGCTGCTGAACAGCGTGCTCAAGGGCGCCACGCACAAGCCCGGCCGCGTCGGCTTCCGCGGCGACGTGGCGCTGAAGTTCCAGGCCAAGGTGGCCGACGAGGCCCGCCCGCCCGAGATCTCCAGCGACCAGGTCATCGCCGTCGCGCATGAAGGCGAGGCCCATATCGCCTTCTTCGCCGGCTTCCTGCTGAGCTTCGAGTACATCCAGCTGCTGGCCGAGGTGCTTGCCGAGACGCTGAGCCCGCAGGGCAAGTACTTCCTGTTCGTCGACAACATCGACATCAGCAAGAAGTACGTCGTCGATTTCGGCGGCGCGACCTTCTACGTGTTGCCGATCGACGAGTCCACCGTCTACAACGAGCTGCTGTCGCTGCTCTATATCGAGAAGAACGAGCTGAAGAAGCTCGACACCGCCGGCAAGACCGACGCGGTGGCCGACAAGGCGCTGGCCTTCACCGCCAACTTCGAGCGCATCAGCTTCGAGGACGGCGTGAAGGCCATGGGCCCGGTGCGCAACATCTACGAGAACCGCCCGGTTTGAGCGCCGACGCGACCTTGCCGAGGTCGGCTGCGCCAGGCCGGCTGCTCGCCCGGGACTTGCCCGCCTGGCTGGCCGCGCATCCCGACGCGCTGCTGCTGGACGCGCGGGACGCCGGAGCGCACCAGCGCGGCTGCCTGCCGGGCAGCCTGCGCCTGGACGGCCGCAACCACGAGGCGCTGCTGCTGCGCGAGCCGAGGTCGCGGCCGGTGCTGGTCTATTGCTACCACGGCAATGCCAGCCAGACCTATGCGCAGATGTTTCGCGATTTCGGTTTCGGCACGGTGGTCGATCTGGTGGGCGGCTGGGCCGCCTGGCAGCCCTAGCCCGCCTTCATCGCGGTCGCAATGCCGCGTGAATAGCGCGGGCCTGGGCCTGCAAGGCATCGTCGTCGGCCAGGCCCTGCGTGTCGACCGCAGACGCGGCCTGCAGCGCCAGTCGCAGCCGCGCGGCCTTGGGGTAGGGCGCGTCCCGCCGACCGCAATAGGCCGCCCAGTCGCAGGCGGCCAGCGCCAGCAATTGCTCGAAACGCTCGGGCTGGCGGCGGGCCAGCAGCCGGTGCAGCAGTTGGGCAATGGGGCCGGCCCGCAGGTCGTGCACGGCGTGGAGGTGGTCGAGCTCGTCCACTGCCAGCCGTGCGAAGGCCAGCGCGGCGGCGGGCAGCTCCACGCGCCGCGCCAGCGCCTCCAGCGCGGCCTGCGTGCGCTGCTCGTACCGGTAGTGGCTGGGCCAGATCTCCGACGGCGTGCCGGCCTTGCCGAGCTTGTGGACGAGCGCGGCGAAGCGCGACTCGATGGGCGCAGCGGCGGCGGCGGTCTCGTCGATGAAGCGCCATTGATGTTCACCGACGTCCTGCCACTCCCGTTCAGCGGACAGTTGCGGCACGCCGAACAGCGCCGGCAGCTCGGGCACCAGCACGGCCAGCACGCGGTGCTGCCGCAGCGTCTCGAAGGCCAGCGAGGGGCGGGGCGCCAGCAGCGCGGCTTCGAGCAGCGCCCAGCGCTGCACCGGCGGCATGCGCACGATGCCGCCGCGCGCCATCAGCAGCGCCAGTGAGGTTTCGAGCTGCACGGCATGCGGCGGGGCGAGCTGCCGGACGCGTGCCGCGGGCGCGGCGTCGTCCGCGCCGCAGGTGCGCAGCAGGCCGCAGAGGTCGGTGTCGGCCAGCGTCTTCATCGCCTCAACCCGGTGACCATTCGAACAGCACCGGCTGGCGCCGCCTCAGCTCCTGCAGCAGCGCCAGCGTCTGCGGCACCAGGCCGTTGACGGCGTACCAGATCTCCTCACGGCGCGGCTGCACGCCCCGGCGCAGCTTGTCGTGCAGCGCGGCCCAGCCCACCCAGTCGGCGTGATGGAGCTTCTGGTGCAGTTGCGGCGTCACATTGCCCAGCGTGTGCGCCATGATGAGCAACTGCGCCTCCACGGCCCGCAGCGTCAGCGTTGAGGCGAACAGCTCGTCCTCGCCCTGCATCTCGCGCGTCAGCTCGCCAATGCTGCGGCCGGTGTCCATGACGATGTCGTAGAGGCTGCGCAAATACATCGGAAACGGCCGGTTTGTCGGGTTGCGGACGCGAAACCGGCCGCACCGGCTCGGGATGCAGCCTTTGTGCCAGCCGGGCGGTCGGTCAGGCGGGCCGCAGGCGCACCTGCACTTCGGCGGGCGGCGCCGCGTAGGGGCTGGAGGTGACCAGCAGGTCCGCGCCGGCGCGGGCGTAGTCCACCGCGTTGGCGAGGTTCACACCGCCGGCCGGCGCCAGGCTGGCCCGCAGGCCGGCCGCGCGCAGGCGGCCGCGCAAGTCTGCGACCTCGGCGGGGCTGAAGCGCTCCAGTTGCAGCACCTCGGCGCCGGCGGCCGCAGCGTCCAGCGCCGCCTCGCTGCTGCCCACCTCGACAACGAGGCGCTTCTCGGGCTGCTGCCCGCGCAGCCGCGTCAGGCAGCCCGGCCAGTCCTGTGCGGCCATCAGCGCGCGGTGCTCGGGAAAGACCAACAGCGTCTCGGACAGGCCCAGCCGATGCAGGATGCCGCCGCCGTCGCGCACCGCGAGCGCCGTCAGCGCGCGGGTTCCCGGCGGGTTCTTGCGCGTGCATGCGACAGGGCAGTGGAAGCCGGCGGCGCGCACCGCCTGCACGATGGCGGCCGTGGCGCCGGCGATGCCGCAGAGATACTCCACCAGCGTCTGGGCCACCTTCCAGCCGCGCAGCAGCGCCGGGGCCGAGCCGCGCGCGTCCAGCAGGGCGGTACCCGCCGCGACCGGCTGGCCGGACATGGCCGACAGCGTGACCGACGCACCGCACAGCGTCAGCAGCCGGGCGGCCTCGCCGATACCGCTGAGCTGCAGGGCGCCCCGGGCGTGAAAGCTCATGCGGGCGTTCACGCCGGCCAGCGGCAGGCCGTCGGTCGTGAGGTCGCCGTGCGGCACATCCTCATGCAGCAGCGCAAGCAGCTGGGTGTCGCTCAATCGCGAGGTCATGGCAATGTCGGGCATGGTGCGTGCTATCCCTTTGGTTGCGTGATGTAGTTGATGACATTACGACAAAGCGGCCACCCCGTGATGACCGTCGAGGGCCGGCCGCGACAGGCCTTCGACAGGAGCCGACCATGCCCGTCACTTCCCTCGTTCCACCGTCTGTGGCCCTCAGCGCGCCGCGCTGCCCCGGCCCGGCCATCGAGCCGCCCCGGCTCATCGTCGGCGGCTGGGTGCGGCAGCCGCTGCGCCTGGATGCTCAGGCGCTGCAGTCGCGCGGCGCGCAGCCGGTCGATTTCCAGGTGGTGTGCACCTTCGACGGCGCCCACGGCGACGCGCTGCAGCTGCAGGCCGTGCCGCTGGCGCCGCTGATCGACGAGGCCATGCCGGCGTTCGAGCACCGCACGGACTTCAAGCGGGTGGCCATCGTCGCGGAATCGTCGGAGGGCTACCGCGCGCTGTTCTCGTGGAACGAACTGTTCAACACCCCGGTGGGGGCGGGGGTGATGGTGGCCTTCGCGGCGCCGGGCGCAGCGGGGCAGGACCATCGCGGCGCGTTCTCGCTGATCAGCCGCCACGACCTGCATACCGGGCCCCGCTATGTGCGCCACCTCGCGCTGGTGGAGCTGGTCAAGCTCTGGTGACGTCAGCCGGGCACAGCCAGCATCACGGCATAGGCCTTGAAGCTGGCCGTGGCGGGCTGGCCCACGGCCAGCGCCAACGCATCGACCGCGTCGTTCGTGACGCTGGCGGTCACGACGCTGCCGCCCGGCAGCGTGACGCCGATGAGCGACGACACGGCGCCTTTTTGCACCCGCGAGATGGTGCCGGCCAGCTGGTTGCGCGCCGACAACTTGTAGCCGGCGAAGTCGCACACGAGCACCACTTCCGACGACTTCACGAGGGTGAGCGCCGGTTGGCCCACGGCCACGCCCAGCCGCTTGGCGGCGGTGGCCGTGAGCGAGGCGGTAATGTTGTGGCCATGACCGATGTCGACCGTGACCTGTGTCGTCGCCGGGCCCTCGGTCACGTCGGTGACGGTGCCGGAGAACTGGTTGCGGGCGCTGGATTTCATCGAGAGACTCCTGAGCAGGTTGACGAAGTGGAAATGGGAAAGCAGCCACGCGTCCTGTTCGGCGAGGAAGCGCTGGTGGCGTTGCTGGATCTGCTGCCAGCCGTCGAGCAACTCGACGGCAGCGGGTGTGAGGGCCGAGCCGCCGCCACGCCGGCCGCCGGTTTGCGACACCAGCAGCGGCGTTCGCGCGAGGTTGCCGGCGGTCTCCAGCACCAGCCACGCCCCCTTGTAGCTGTAGCCCGCCACGCGGGCGGCCTTCTGCAGCGACCCGCAGGCCTGCACGGCGCGCAGCAGCGTGAAGAAGCGTGCGTCCAGCCGGCCGGCCAGCCGGAGTTCGCCCGACAGCAGGCTGGTGTCGCGCGCGACGATGGCGCTGGCCGCGTCAGACAAACGGCACCTGCGCGGCGGCTGGTGCGTGGGGTGGCAGGCCGGTCATGGCTTGCTGAAGCCGTGGCGCGCCAGGATGGCTTGCGCGTCGGCGCCGAGCAGGTAGTCGACAAAGGCGCGTGCGGCGGCGGGCTGCCGGCTGTTCAGCACGACGGCGGCGGGGTAACGCACCGGTGCGTGGCCGCCGACGGTGGCCACCAGCCGCACCTTGTCCTTCACGAGTTCGGCGTCGGTGCGGTAGACGAAGCCGGCATCGGCCTCGCCGCGCGCCACATAGTCCAGCGCCTGGCGCACGGTGTCGGCGTAGACGATGCGCGGTTCGATGCGCGCCCACAGCCCCGCCGCCTCCAGCGCCTGGCGGGTGTAGCGGCCGACGGGCACCGTCGCGGGCTTGCCAACGGCCACGCGTTGCACGGCCGGGCCGGCCACATCCGCCAGGCTCGCCAGCGGCGGCGTCGCGGCGGCCGGCGCGATCAGCACCAGGCTGTTGGCGGCGAAGTCGCGCCGGGTGGTGGGGTCCAGCAGCTTGTCCTTGACGCCGCGGTCGACGGTCTCTTCGTCGGCGCTGACGAACACGTCCACCGGCGCGCCTTGCGCGATCTGCGTGATGAGCACGCCGGAGGCGGCGAAGTTGAACCGCGTCGTGCCGCCGGCCGCGGCGCCCCGGCTGGCGTCAAAGCGCGCGCCGATCTCCTTGAACGCCTCGGTCAGGCTGGCAGCGGCCGAGACGGTCAGACCCTGGGCGCCCGCCCAGGCGGGCAACATGGCAATGCAGGCGATCAGGGCCAGGCGACGGAGCAGGCGAGGCATGAACGGATCTCAGGTGGAATGACGTTGACAAGCTGGGCCGGGTAGGCCAGTGCGCTGCAGGCACTTGCCGCCCAGTTGGCGTGTTCGCGACATTCCCGACAAACGTGGCGTAGCGAACTACCTCACGTGAGCGTCTTGCAGATGTCGTGCCTGCTCGATAACACGGGCGCCAGGGCGGCGCGGCTGAGCTCGGCGCGCAAGCGGCCGGCGGAGCGCAGGGCGCCTTCGAGGTAGCCCGTGCCCTGGCGTGCGGTCTCGCTGCCGCCCAGCCACAGCCGGCCCTGCCATAGCGGAGCCTGCAGCAGCGCCTGATGGGCGTCGCCGGCCTGGCCGGGGTGGCCGGCCCGGCCATCTTCCTGGCGGTCCAGCAGGCTGCAGCACAGCGGGTTCTGCGCCCAGTCCTGCCAATGGGGGCCCAGCGGTTGCAGCGTCTGGCCGAACAGCATGGCCAGCTGGCTGTGCAGCAGCAGCGGCAGGCTGCGCTCGAACCGGGGGCGCTGGTCGGCCGGCAGCGCAACGAAGCCGGCCAGTGCCGCGCCGGCCGGGCCGCTCGCGTCGAACACCTCGGCCAGCACGGCCTGCGCGTGCGTGACCCAGGCGTTGCCGCTGAGGCCCTGGTCGCGCCAGCTGGCCGTGGCGCAGGGCACGGCCGCCTTGGCGGCGTGGGCCATCCAGGTCGGCGTTGCGCCCATCGTCGCCTGTACGGCCTGCGGCAAGGCGGGCGTGAAGCTCAGGCACTCCAGCGCCAGGCGTGGCGGCAGCGCCAGCACGACGCGGCGGGCCTGCAGCGTCGTGCCGTCGGCGAACGCCAGGGCCACCGTGTCGCCGAGGTCTCGCAATCCGCGCAGCGGCTGGCCGAGGTGCAGGCGCGTGGCTGGCAGGCGTGCGGCGAGCGTCTGCATGCCGCCCGCCAGCCGCCTTGCGCCGGCATGCAGGCTGCCGGGCGTGGGCGCCGCGCCCTCCAGCAGCTGGCCGTTGGCGGCGTCGTAAGCGCGGGCGGACGGTGGACGGCTGGCGTCGTCCAGCAGCCAGACCTGGCCGTCATCGGGCTGGGCCAGCGTGGGCAGGCCCAGGTCGGCCACGAGCTGGGCGATGACGGGTTGCGTATCGGGCCAGTACCAGGTGGCGCCCAGGTCCAGCGCAGCGCCGTTCTCGCCCTCGACCGTCAGCACGCGGCCACCAAGGCGATCGCCGCCCTCGAAGAGCGCCCAGCCCAGGCCGCGTGCCTGCAGGCTGTGGGCCAGCGCGAGGCCGCAGACGCCGCCCCCGATGATGGCGACGTCCAGCATGCTCAGCCGCTGAGCGCGCCGAGCAGCTCGATGGTCACGTTCTCAGTGCCCAGGAAGGTCGCCTGGCAGGCCAGGCGCGATTTGCTGCTGACGCCGACGATGGTGTCGAGCTTGGCGTTCTCGGCCGGTGTCAGCTTGGATACGCCTTTGCGGCCCTCGGTCACGAAGACGTGGCAGGCGCCGCACGAGGCCTTGCCGCCGCACTTGCTGATGAGCTGCTCGCCGGCGTCGAGGATGGCCTGCAGCAACTGGGTGCCGGCGGGCAGTTCCAGCGTCTTGCCGGAGGGTTGGAGGGTGAGTGTTGCCATGGCGGTTTCCTTGGGAGGGGGGTCAGGCCGGCGCCGTGGCGCTCAGTTGGGCGGCCACGTCAGCCAGCGGCTGGGCGATGCGCGTGATGCCCTGTTCCTCCAGGAAGCGGGACTCCATGCGCGTGGGTTCGTCCGGCAGCACCGCGTAATGCGGGCCGCCGGAGCGCTTGAGGATCTGCCGCGCGAAGGCCCGCGGCAGCTGGTCGTTGAAGCGGCAGCCGAGAAAGACGAAGCCCAGCGTGCTGCGGCGCTGCTGCACGAGCTCGGGGATGGGCGTCTGGATGTCGATCTCGGTCAGCACCTCGACGAAGTCGGTGTCCGACACCAGGTAGTTGCTGCCCGGGTGGCGGCCGCCCCAGGGCTTGTAGAGCACCGTCGGCGCGGCCACGGGGTCGGGCGCCAGCGAGCCGTCGGCACCGTACCAGCCGGTCCACGCACCGAAGTGCTCGCTTTGCGACAGGCCCTGCACCTCGGCCCAGTCGCTGCGCGCGGCCAGCGCCTCGCGCAGCGTGTCGTCGTACCAGGTGTCGACGATGAGCGGCGCCGGCAGGGCGGCCAGCCAGCGGTGCAGTGCGGACGGTGCCGGCGCGCGGGCGAAGGCCTCGTCCATCAGCGCCAACAGTGTCTTGCGGTGCTTGAAGTTCTCGATGAACTGCGCGACGGCGGTGACGCGGTGCCGGATCTTGCCGGGCACGGAGCTTTTGCCGCTGAGAAAGGCGGCCAACGCGGCCGGGTCGGCGGGCACGGACGCGTCGGCGCACAGTGCCAGCAAACCCGGGCCGAGGTAGGGCGCCAGGCGACCGGCTCGCAGGCCGGCCGGCACGTCGTCGGGGAGCGTGGGGAGGGTGGTGTAGCTCATGGCATCGGTTCAGTAGATGGCGGCGCCGGCGCCGACGTTGACGGAGCTGTCCTTCATCGTCTTCACGATGAACTTGACGTGATCGGGCTCCAGGTGGCCATGGAAGGGCAGCGCGACGGCGCGGTCGGCGATGCGTTCCACGAGCGGGAACTGCCCGCGCCGCCAGCCCTGCTGCATGTAATGGAACTGCTGGTGCAGGGGCTGGCAGTACATGACGGCCTCGATGGACTCGTCGGCCATGTCCTCGATGATTTCGTCGCAGGCGCTGGCGGTGAAGCGCTTGCCCAGGTGAACCGTGTAGACCATCCAGTGCACCTCGTCGACGTCCGGCGCGACATAGGGCGGCTTGATGCCTTCGAAGGTCTGCATCTGGGCCAGGTAGTAGCCGGCGACCTCGCGCCGCTTGGCCAGGATCTCGGGCAGCCGGGCGAGCTGGCCGGCGGCCACCGCGGCGGTCAGCTCGCTCATCGCCGCCTGCAGCGGCACGCGCGAGCCGACCGACACCGAGCGCCGGTCCTTCAGCGAGCGGGCGCGCAGGTAGCGCAGCTCGGCGGCCAGCGCGTCGTCGTCGGTCAGCACGATGCCGCCTTCGCCGCAGCACAGCGCCGACGGCTGGGAGAAATCGAACACGCTGGCGCGACCGAAGCTGCCCACCAGCCGGCCTTGCCAGCGCGAGCCGATGGCTTCGGTGGAGTCTTCCAGCAGCGTCAGCCCGCGTTCGGCGGCGAGCGCCTCGAACTCACCCCAGGCCGCCGGGTGGCCGTTGACGTTGCCCACCAGCAAGGCCTTGGTGGCCATGCCGATCTGCGCGGCTGCGCGCGTCGGGTCCAGGCAGCCGGACCAGTAGTTGATGTCGGCGAACACCAGCCGTGCGCCGGTCAGCGTCACGGCGTGGGCCACCTGGTGCCAGCCGTAGGGCGAGGCCACGACCTCGTCGCCCGGGCCGATGCCCAGCGCACGCAGCAGCAGCCAGGTGGCGATGGTGCCGCTGGCCACGGCCACGCCGTGGCGGCGATCGTGCTGCTGGGCAAAGCAGTGCTCGAAGTGCTCCACCATGCGCCCGCACGAGAGCTGCGGCTCGGCCAGCGCGGCTTGCACGAGGTGAAGTTCCACACCGCTGAGGTCGGGGTCGGACAGGCGCAGCCAGTCGTCCGGCAGGTCCAGTTCTTCGGCGGCGGCCTGGGTGGGCGGGGCGGTCAGCGTCGTGTCCATCATTCAAGCCAGGAAGAGACCGGCAGCCTGGGCCGGATCGGTGGTGACTGACCAGCAGTGGCCGTCGCTGGCCCCGAGGTAGAGGCGCCGCTGCGGGCCCTGGGCGGCGGGCACCTCGCTGCGCATGTCGAAGGCGTCGACGACGACGACCCGCAGTGGCGCGTATTGCGCGCGTAGCAGCGCGGCCGCCTCGCGTGCCGACGCGGCCGTCTCGGCCAGGCGCAAGGCCTCGGCCAGCTGGCCGGCGTCGAACGGTGCGGTCATCAGTCGCTCCCGCCGGACAGCCGGCGCGCCTCGACCGTGATCGGCAGCCCGGTGCCGGCCGCCATCTCCGGCAGCGCCAGCTCCCAGCCGTTGGCCAGCGTCACGGTGCCGCCCCACAGCTCGGGCTTTTCCTGCGCGACGATGGGCTCCTCGAGGTCCTTCTTGGGCACGTAGGCAGACAGCACGCCGGCCGTGCTCCTTCGGATCATGACTTTCATGCGGGCTCCGTGGGTTTGTTCATGTCAGACGGGGGTGGCCTGGGTCGCGTCGGCCAGCAGCGGCAGCAGCGCGGTGCGCACGGCGGCGATGGCGCGCTCGATGTCGTCCACCGTCGTATCGCGCCCGGTGGACAGCCGGATGGCGGCCTTGGCGCGGTCGGCGGGCTCGCCCATGGCCAGCAGCACATGCGAGGGCTGCGTGCCACCGGCGCTGCAGGCCGCACCGGACGACGCCAGCACGCCCGCGCGCTCCAGGCGCGACAGCACCTGGTCGGCGTCCAGCGTGCCCAGGCGCAGGCAGGTCGTGTTGGGCAGTCGCGCGACGGAGCGGCCATAGACGTGCACCTGCGGTGACAGCGCCAACAGCCCCTGCTCCAGCCGTTGTTGCAGCTCGTGCAGATGCGCGAGGTCCGCGCGCAGCGTCAATGCCGCGCGCTCGGCCGCGGCGGCAAACCCCAGGATGCCCGGCAGGTTCTCGGTGCCGCCGCGCCGCTGGCGTTCCTGCCGGCCCGACAGCAGCGCCGGCAGCGCCAGACCCTTGCGCATCACCAGCGCACCGATGCCCTTGGGGCCGTGCAGCTTGTGGGCCGAGACGGACCACAGATCCGCCCCCGAGGCGTCGAAGCGCAGCTCGCTCTTGCCGGCGAGCTGGGTGGCGTCCACATGCATCAGCGCGCCCGCCGCCTGCGCCAGCCGGGCGAGGGCCGCAACGGGCATGCACACGCCCGTCTCGTTGTTCGCGCCCATGACGCTGACCAGCGCCACATCGGGCCCGATGAGCCGCTCGGCCGCGGCCAGGTCCAGGCTGCCATCGGTCTGCACCGGCAGCAGGTCGACGGCCACGCCTTCGCCGCGCAGCCGCTGCGCCAGCGTGAGCTGGGCCGGATGCTCGACGCTGCTGAGCACCAGGCGGTTGCGCCCCGCCGTGCGGCCCGCAGCCAGGCCGCCGAGCAGGGCCATGTGGTTGGCCTCGGTCGCGCCGCTGGTGAACACCAGTTCGGCCCCCTGGCAGCCCAGGAAGCTGGCGACGCGCGTGCGTGCGTCGGCCAGCGCGCGGCGCGCGGCCTGGCCCGCCGCGTGTGTCGACGACGGGTTGGCCCAGAGGGTCAGCAGCGCGTCCTGCACCTCCTCGATGGCTTCGGCGCAGGGGCGGGTGGTGGCGTTGTGGTCGAGGTAGATCATTGCCAGAACTCCCGCGCCGGGTCGGCGCACAGCAGCTCCAGCAGCACCGGCAGCGGTCCTTCGCGGCACAGGCGCCAGCCGCCCTCGGCGTGATCGCGGGCGAACAGCAGCCAGCCGGCATCCGGCTGCGGGCGCAGCCAGGCGATGTCGATCTCGCCGCCGTCCGGATCGACGTTGCGGGAGCAGTTGGGGCTGACGACCTTCCAGCCTTCGCCCTCCGGCACGACCTGGGGGTGCACGTATTTGTAGCGTTGGCGGCGGGCCAGCGCGCGCTCGATGCGCAGCGCGTCCAGCGGCAGCACCACGCCACTGGCGCCTTC
Organism: Pelomonas nitida; assembly: GCF_043555975.1. Lineage (NCBI taxonomy): Bacteria > Pseudomonadati > Pseudomonadota > Betaproteobacteria > Burkholderiales > Sphaerotilaceae > Roseateles > Pelomonas nitida. The sequence goes on from NZ_JBIGIA010000002.1 coordinate 46,019, forward strand.
CGGCAGGCTGAGCGGCTGGCTCATGCGCCCAGCTCCTCGGCCGGCTGGGGCAGCGGCAGCGGGCTGCCCGCCGGCAGGATCTCGTGCTCCAGGCAGCCGATGACGGCCAGCCCAAAGTCGACCATGTAGACGGCGATGTTGGCCTCGGCGTGGTGACCCACCTGCACGATCTCGCCGGGCCCGCCGGCGACGATCATCAGCTGGTCTTCGGCCACGTCCGGGTGGCTGCCGTCGTTGTAGAGGTCCACCGCCGCGACGACGGGCTGGCCCCACTGGAACTTGGGAACGGCGGGTTCGATGAGCATGGCCTGTCCTCCTGGGGTCAACGCAAGGATGTGAGCTGCGCGGCCTTGTCGCCGAGCTGTGCCAGCACGTCGTCGGGCAGGTGATCCAGCGTGCAGAGCTCCTTGGCACGCATGCCGACGCGGTGCCCGCTGTCGACGAACTCCACGGCGTAGATGTAGAACTGCTGCAGGAAGGTGCCGATGGAGGTGACGAAGCCCACCTCGCCCTTGTTCACGAGCACCGCGCCGATGTCCTTGCCGTTGTAGGTGCCGTCGTTGCGGATGACGCTGCGGCTGACCACGCGCTCGCCCATGCGAAAGCGCGGGGGCGAGGCGATCTCGAGTTCGTCGTCGTCGCGGGCGATGTCAGCCATGGGGCAGCTCCTCGGGGGCGGGCACTGAGGCCAGGCCCGGGCGGCGCAGCAGGCCCCGCCGGTGGGCGGCGCGCGCGCGCACCTCGCTGTCGGGGTCGTCGAGGTACAGGCCCAGCACCGTTTCGTCGGCGCGGCCGGCGGCCTCCCAGCGCACCAGCAGGTCCGTATCGCGGCTGAAGCGGCCCAGCAGGGGTGCCGGCAGGCGCTGCGCGACGACGCGCCGCACCTCGGGCTCGGGGTCTGCAGCCAGCGGCCACAGGCCGGGCATGTCGAGCCGCCGGGCAACCTCCTGGCGGACCTGCGCGTCGGCGTCGCGGGCGAGCAGCGGCAGCAGCGCGACGGGCAGCCGCCGGGCCACGGTGGCGCGAACCTGGTAGTCGGCGTCGTGCATCATCGTGGCGAGCTGCTCCGGGGCCAGGCGTTGCGCCACGCGGATGCGCACCTCGCGGTGCGGGTCGCCCCGCAGCCGCTGCAGCTGCCGCTGGGGCAGGCGCAGCGCCAGCTGCAGCCGCACGGTCTCGTCGGGGTCGTCGATGAGCGCGGGCAGCAGGAAGACATCGGCGTGGCGCGCGGCGATGGCGCGTACCTCGAAGTAGCCGTGCTGCAGGTGTCGCGCGGCCAGCGCCGGGTGGCGCGCGAAGAAGCGGTCGATGCGCCGGGCGTAGGCGTCCTGCAGGCAGGCACGGCCGGGCTCACAGGCCTGCTGCGGCAGCAGATCCCGGTGTTCGCATGTCGAGCAGTCCAGCGGGCCGCCCTGCCAGTGGCGAGCCGGGATGTCGTTCCAGCCGGGTGCGGAAAAGTCGGTCATGACGGGCTCCCGGGCCGGGCGGTGGCTGCGGCATCGAGCAGGCGCCAGGCCTGCGCGCCGGTGGCCGCAAGCGCCGGGCCGGCGTCGGCATCGTCCGGGTCATCGCCGTCCTGCAGGCGCCGCAACTGGCGCAACCGGACCGCCTCGATGACGGCGGCGCCCACGCGGTCGTCCGGGTCGAGCACGCGCAGCTTGGCCAGCGCGGCCTGCGCCTCGGCGCCGTCGCCCAGCCGCAGGCTCAGGTAGGCGTAGCCCTTGAGCACCCACAGGTAAAAGCGCGTCGCCACGTCGTCGCCGGCGCCTGGCAGCGGGCAGTCGGGCACATCGCGCCACAGCGGCGGCAGCCCCAGGGCCTGGGCCGCGCTGAGCAGTGCCTTGCGCGCGACGGCGCGGGCCAGGCGCGGGCGGTGGCTGTAGAAGTAGTGGCGGTAGAACGCGATCAGCACGGCCGGGTGGCTGGGCGCCAGCGCACTGGCGCGCATCAGCGCGGCCATCGTGCGCGTCGCGTCACCGCGGGCCTGGCCCGCTTCGCGCAGCGCGGCTTCGGCCTCGGGCGGCAAGCCCTGGCCCAGCACGGCAGCGTCGAAGTCGGCAACGGGTGTCATGGCCGTGCGGTGCGTGGCGTGAATCAGTGGCCGACCGGGCGGGCCGTGCGGCGCACGATGGCGCTGACGGACACACTGGCCTCGGCCGGCGGGCTGGCGTCTGCCGAGCTGGAGCAGCCGCAGGCGCCGGCCTTGGGGTTGACGAAGGTCAGGCCCGAGGAGGTCGGCGTCTCGGCGAAGTCCACGGTCACGCCTTCCAGCATGAGGCGGCTTTCCGCAGGCAGGTAGAGCTTGACGTCGTCCACCTGCACCTCGCTGTCACCGGCACGCGGTGCGGATTCGACGCTGAACTCGGCGCTGTAGCCCGAGCAGCCGCCGGGCGTGACGGTCAGGCGAAAGCCGCCGGCCGGGTGGTCGGAAAAGCGCACCATGCGCCGGATGAATTTCGTGGCGGCCGGGGTGACGGTGAAGTCGGGTTGAAGCATGGGTTGTCTCCTGGGAGCGTTGGCGCGCCTGGGGCGCGCGTCTCGGGCCGGGCGGCCCGTTCAGCCGGCGTGGCTGCGGAAGCGGCCCCGCGTCACGCCGGCTTGATACAGCCGTCCACCGGGCAGACGGACACGCACTGCGGCGCGTCGAACTGCCCCTCGCACTCGGTGCACTTGGCCGGGTCGATGATGAAAGTGCCACCCTTCTCGCGGATGGCGACGTTGGGGCACTCGGGCTCGCAGGCGGAGCAGCCGGTGCAGCTGGAGGCGATGATCTTCAGGGCCATGGGGGTCTCCGGGGGCGGTGGGAATGAGGCGTCAGGCGGCTTTCTCGGCCGCACCCGAGAAGGCGCCCTGGCGGATGTGCGCGTCGCCGCGCGCCTGGTGCACGATGTCGCCGCGCGCCACGCGGTCGCAGTAGTCGGCAAACCAGGACAGCGCCGCCTTCTCGATGAACTCGTGGGCGTAGGCGTCCACCGGCTCGATGCCGGCGGCCTTCAGCTCGTCGCGCGGGCAGGCGCCGATCTTGGACACCAGCACGGCATGGCAGTCGTTGATGGCTTTGACGATGGAGGGCAGTTGCTCGTCCTCGCCGTAGCCGCCCTGGCAGTACAGGTCCACGCGGCGGTGGCCGACGAACAGCGCCTCGCCGCGGCTGACTTCGAAGATCTGGAATTCGGTTGCGTGCCCGAAGTGCTGGTTGACCTTGCCATGGCCCTCGGTCGCCACGGCGACCAGCAGCTTCATGTCCGGGTCGACGCCGGCATGCGTGGCCTGCGCGGCCAGCGCCTCCGATTTGGCTGCCACCTGGGCCTGCCGCTCGGCCTCCACCTGTTCCTGGTAGGCGCGGCGCTTGTCGAGGTCGTAGACCACGTCCATCTCGTCGATCTTGTCGAGCGTGAACTCCTCGCTGCGGTCCTCGCCGAGCAGGCCGACCGCGTCGGCCCGGCACTGGCGGCAGTGCCGCATCAGGTTGGCGCCGCCGGCGCAGGCATCCTGCACGGCCTTGAGCTCCTGCGCGGTGGGGCCGCGCTGGCCGGTCAGCCCGAACACGGTGCCATGCTCGGCTTCCGAGATCAGCGGCATGATGTTGTGCAGGAAGGCGCCGCGCTTCTTGACCTCGCGGTTGACCTCGATCAGGTGCTCGTCGTTGATGCCCGGGATGAGCACCGAATTGATCTTGGTGAGCACACCGCGCGCGGTGAGCATCTCCAGCCCCTGCATCTGGCGCTCGTGCAGGATCTTGGCGGCCTCATAGCCGGTGTAGCGCTTGTGGTTGTAGAAGATCCACGGGTAGATCTTCTCGCCCACCGCCGGGTCCACCATGTTGATGGTGATGGTGACGTGGTCGATGTTGTACTTGACGATCTCGTCGACCTGGTCCGGCAGCGCCAGGCCGTTGGTGGACAGGCACAGCTTGATGTCGGGCGCCTGCTCGTGAAGCATGCGCATGGTGTCGAAGGTCTTCTTCGGGTTGGCCAGCGAGTCGCCCGGGCCGGCGATGCCCAGCACCGTCATCTGCGGGATTTCGCTGGCCACGGCCAGCACCTTCTTCACGGCCTGGTCGGGCGTGAGCTTCTGGCTGACGACGCCGGGGCGGCTCTCGTTGCTGCAGTCGTATTTGCGATTGCAGTAGTTGCACTGGATGTTGCAGGCCGGCGCCACGGCCACGTGCATGCGTGCGTAGTGGTGGTGGGCCTCCTCCGAGTAGCAGGGATGGTTCTTGACCTTCTCCCAGATCTCGGCGGGCATGTCGTCCGGCCCGCCGGAGGAGCCGCAGCTGGACTTGCCCGCGCCTCCCGTGCTGCTGCAACCGCCGGCGGCGACTGTCTCCAGGATCTGGCTGACGGCCTGGCGGGACTTGCTCAGGTTGCTGGCGTCAACGTAGGCGGTGGCTTGCGACATCGGCTGACCTCATGGCGTTGGGTGTGCCCTCTCATTGCGAGAGCCGTGCCAAGGCCGTGCAGCCGCGCCTTCCCTTACGAATCAGTCACTTGCACGCTTGCCCCGCGCTGCGGCGGGTGTTTCGTTGCCGACAAACCCAACATCCACGACGCGCGCGGCGGCGCCTGCCGGCCCCGCGTCGCTGTGAGTGGGCTGCGGCACGCGGCTTGCGTGAAGGCCGGGTACCCGAGAACGGACTGGCAGGAGAGCCCCATGCAGATCGGTGTCGACACGGCCCGCGCGGTCGAGAGCAAGCGTGCCTTCATCCTGGACCTGGACGACGTGAGCGCCACGGCGCTGCAGTTCATGCTGGCCGATGAGCTGGAGGTGCATGTGTTCCCCGGCAGTGCCCAGGCGCAGCAGCACCCGGCCGCCGACCGCGTGGACGTGCTGCTGCTGGGCGCCAGCGTCATCGAGGCCGAGTCGCCAATGGTGGTTGAACGCCTTCAGCAAGCCTGGCCCGGTGTGCCGGTGCTGGCCTTCGGGCCGGCGGCAGACGCCGGGGTTCAGGCTGCGCTCGCGCAGGGCGCGCGCACGGCCATCGAGCGGCCTTTCAAGCTGGAAACGGTGCGCCGCAAGGTCAACGCACACATCGGGCGGCGTGCGTTGCTCGACATCCCGGTGGCGCGGGCTTGAGGCCAGGGGGCCGGCGGAGGAGGCCGGCCTCAAACGGGGCGGGGAGCCCCGCAGTGATTCGTTGAAGCCCCCAGGCGTCTCACCGAGATCTGGGGGCGTGCCGGGCCGAAGCGGCCCGCGGCATCAACGGCGGAACTTGCCCGACTGGTCGATGATGGCCAGGTCCACGTAGTCCATGCCGCTGTGGTCGGTGGCGCTGTAGCCGACCTCCACGCCGCCCAGATCGAAGCGGCCCAGGCTTTCCAGCGCCTTGCGCAAGCCTTCACGCGTGGGCTGCTTGCCGGCGCGCTTGAGGCCTTCCACCAGCACCTTGGCCGAGGCGTAGCCCTCCACCATGCTCGGCGTGAGTTCGGTACCGGCCTTGCGGGCGGCTTCCGTGGCTTCCTTGATGATGGGCTTGGCCATGGAGCGCTCGTACGGGAACACCTGGCTGACGATGACGCCATGGCCGACGTCGCCGAGGTCCTTGATGAAAGCGGCCGATGCGTTGTTGGACAGCGTGACGAGCTGGGCGGTCGAGCCCGTGGCCCGCACGGCCTTCATGCCTTCCACCGCCGCGGCGACGGAGCCGATGAACATCACGGCCTGGGGCTGGGGCTGGGCTGCCATCACCTTGGCGACGATGGGCGTCAGCTCGGGCTTGCTGCGGTCGAACTTCACATGGGCCACCGGCTGCTTGTTCGTCTTGGCCAGCCCGGCGAGCGCGCCCTGGACGGCGTCCTCGCCGAAGCTGTCGTTGGTCTGGACGATGGCGATCCGGTTGATGCCGATCAGGCTCAGGTGCTCGATCGCGCGTTCGGCCTCGCGCTGGTAGCTGGCGCGCACGTTGAACACCCAGGGCTGCAGCGGCTTGTGCAACACCATGGCACCGGTCGACGGTGCGACCAGCACGATCTTGTGCTCGGCCAGCAGCGGCAGCACGGCTTGCGTGTGCGGCGTGCCGCGGGTGAGGAACAGCGCCAGCGCACCCTTGTTGATCAGGGCTGCGGCGTTGGTGGCGGTCAGCTTGGGGTCGAACTGGTCGTCCATCGACAGCAGCTTGATCTTCTCGCCGTGCACGCCACCTTCGGCGTTCACGGTGTCGAAATACATCGACGCGCCGGCGGTGACTTCCTTGACGCTGCCAGCGGCCGCGCCGGTGAAGCCGGCTGTCTGGCCGATGAGCAATTCCGCCTTGGCTGCGCCGAGCATGCCGGCGGTGGCCAGCAATGCGGCGAGGGCGCGATGGGCGAATCGCCGTGATGGGGTCATGGGTGTCTCCGGGAGGTTTCCGCCGGGCAAGTCCAGCGAAAGCGTGTGGTGGGCGGCTCGTGGAGTGAGCCAGGGAAGCGCCGCATTCGAGCATGCGCCGGAGCGGCCTGCGGTGTCAGGCGCCGGCTGCAGCGGCCACAGGCGCGAACAAATCGACGCCTGCTGGCCTGGCGTGATGCGAGCGGGGCGGCAGTCTACGGGGCGCGGCGGGTTCGCCGGCTGTCCGCAGCCTGTGTGGTGAGCCCGATCTAAAAGCGCAGTTTCATGCGGTTTCGTGCGGTTTCGGTGCTACACAGCGACGCGCACCGCGCCGCCTCTGAAGCCATCTCGCACGCCGGCAGGGATCAGAACTTGTGCACTTCGATGTTGTATTTCCTCAGCGCATAGCCGAGCTGCCGTGGCGTGACGTGCAGCAGCCGCGCCGCCTTGGCCTGGACCCAGGCGCATTGCTCCATGGCCCAGATCAGCCGCTCGCGTTCGCCGCGCGGCGGCTCAGCGCCGTACTGGCGCGGCACGCCGTTGAGGCGTTCGGTGGGCCCGATGCGCACGACGCCGTCGGCCTCAGTATCGAATTCGTCGTCGGTGTCGCCGCTGCCGTCACCATAGGTTTCGACGCTTGCGTCGTCATCGCCGCTGGCAGGGGCCGGCAGCGCCGGCCTGGTGGGCGAGGCCGGCCGGGGCGATTCCTTGATGGGGATGCGGACGATGTTCACCGGGGCCACCGCGTCGGCCTTGTCCAGGTGGTGCAGCGTCTGCGTGAGGCAGCGGTTTTGCCGGCACGGAAAGGCGATGGCGCGGATCAGGTCGCCCTCGACCATGGTCGCGGTGCGCTCGATGCAGTTCTCCAGCTCACGCACGTTGCCGGGCCAGTAGCAGTGCGTCAGCACATCCATCGCGTCGGCCGAGATCTTCAGCTTGCGGCGGTTTTCCTTGTTGTAGCGGTCGAGGAAATGCGCCACCAGCGGCGGCACGTCGCTGCGACGTTCGCGCAGTGGCGGCAGGAAGATGCTGACGACGTTGATGCGGTAGTACAGGTCGGCCCGGTACTCGCCTCGCTGCACCATGCGCTCCAGGTCGCGGTTGGTGGCGCAGATCAGCCGCACGTCCACCTTGATCGTGCGGTTGCCGCCGACCCGCTCGAACTCGCGCTCCTGCAGCACGCGCAACAGCTTGGCCTGGAAGGCAGCGCTGATGTCGCCCACTTCGTCGAGGAACAGCGAGCCGCCATGGGCCTGCTCGAAGCGGCCCTTGCGGTCGGCGGCGGCGCCGGTGAAGGCGCCGCGCTCATGGCCGAAGAGCTCGCTCTCCAGCAGGCTCTCGGTGAGTGCCGCGCAGTTGACCTTGATGAATGGGCCGTCGCGGCGCGTGGAGTGAAAGTGGATGGCGCGGGCGATGGCTTCCTTGCCGGTGCCGCTCTCGCCGCGCAGCAGCACGGTGGCGCGGGTGGGGGCGGCCTGGTGTACCTCGGCAAACACGCGCTGCATCTCCGCCGAGTTGCCGACGACACTGTCCAGCGTATAGCGGCCCCGGGGCTCGGGTGTCAGGGCCTTTTTCAGCCTTGTCGTCTCCAGCTGCAGTCGCTGATGCTCGGCCGTGACCGCGCGCGCCAGCACGCAGGCCTGCGCCAGCAACGTGGCCACCATGCGCAGCACCCGCTGGTCGTCGCTGAGCCGCGTCTGGCCGGCCACCTCGCGCTGCGCGGCCAGCACGCCCACCACCATGTGGTCGTTGAGCAGCGGCACGGCCAGGAAGCACAGGCGCCGCCCGTCCTGGCCACCGAAGGCGCCGGTGCGGTCGACGAATTCGGTCGACTCGGTGATGTTGGGCACCGTCGCCGGCACGCCCGACTGAAACACGCGGCCGATGATGCCGTCCCCCGGCGACCACACGCCACGCCCGACCTGCTCGTGGCTCAGGCCCGCTGCGCTGTGCACGCGCAGCTGCTGTGGCTCGGTGCTCTCTCCGTCCTGGAGCTCGTCCGCCAGCACGATCATGGCGCGCTCGAGCTGCAGGTGGACGGCCAGGACGTTCAGGGCTTCGCGGAAGCTCCGCTGCAGATCGAGGGATGCGCCCAGGATGCGGCAGATCTCGTAGATCGTGATCAGCTCGACGTGGGATCGCTCGGGCGCCAGCGCGGGAACCATAACCACCTCCTCGCGGGTGTCAATGCAGGATCACGGCCGCGCCATTCCGGGGCACGCCCGCTGACCTGCAGATACATGCAAGAAACCCGCCTGCTGGCACCCGCCATCGCGCCCGGGCGCGGTGCCGCACTCATCATTTGACGAGGATCAGGAATCGGCGTGTTTTCTCCCTCACTGAACGTCAATCCGCATCAATCAGCGCCGCAGCCAGTGCAAACACACTGTTAGCGTGCGTGGGGATGCGGACGGGCTCCAGCACAGGTCGGGTCGAGATGCCCCGCCGCAGTGCGTGGCCTGCTTCATCGCAGGGATCGGCCTGGTGCGCTTCGGGCTCGTCGTTGACGAGATCTTGCAGCGACACCGCCGCCAGGCAGCGCGTCATTGCGCGGCTCAGCAGCGGCCAGCTGCCTTGCAGCTTGCTCGTGCTGGTGCCTGCCTTGGGCGCCTTGTCGACGGCGGCCACGATGTCGGCGATGCTGATGTCGCGCGCGGCCCGCGCGAGCTGATAGCCGCCGCCGGGCCCGCGCAGCGACTGCACCAGCCCGCCGCGACGCAGCGGGCCGAAGACCTGCTCGACGCTGGACAGCGAGATGTCCAGATGCGCGCACAGCTGCGGCAGGGCCAGCGGGCTTTCCTGGGCGCAGCGCTCCAGGCTGACCATGGCGGCCACGGCAATGTAGGCGCGGCTGCTCAGTGTGAAGTTCAGCATGTGGTCCCCTTCAGCCGAACTTGAACAGGATGCCGTGCCCGCCGCGCGGGTATTCCCACGCGACGTTCGTGTGCTCCGTGCAGATGACCCGGCAGCTGCCGCACTCCAGGCAGCCGTCGGTGATCAGCGTGACGCGTCCATTGCCTTCGGCCTTGTAGCAGGCGGCCGGGCAGATGAAGGTGCACTGCTGCGTCTGACAGGCGTTGGTGCAGATGTCCGCATCCTTGATCTGGATGTGCGGGCGGCCATGGTCGACCTTGTAGCGGTTCTGGAAGAGCTTTTCTTCCACGTTGACGGTGACGGCGTTCATCGCGTACCTCTCCAGAGCTTGAATGCATCGCCCACCAGGCCGGTGAGCCGGCGGGCCGTCTTGAAGCTGCCCATGACTTCGCGCTGCTTGGTCATCTTGTCGATGCCATCGACCGTGAACATCGTCTTGGCGGCACGGTTGAGCAGGGCAGGGTAGGTGGTGAAGAACTGCGGGCTGGATTCGAGGATCTCCGGCAGCCGCCGGTATTTCTTCAAATCCTTCATGACGAAGCTCTCGTCCAGCGCGTCCTTGTAGGCCTTGAGCGTGCGTGCGGTCAGGGGCCTGTCGGCGGCCTTCGCGGCGATGACGGTCTCGGCCGCCAGGCGACCGGTGGTCATCGCCAGGTTGGAGCCCTCGCGGTGCGCGGCATTCACGAAGCCGCCGGAGTCGCCGACGATCATCCAGCCGTCGCCGTAGATGCGCGGCACGGCGTTGAAGCCGCCTTCGGGGATAAGGTGGGCGCAGTACTCCTTCATCTCGCCGCCTTCGATCAGCGGCGCGATGGCGGGGTGCTGCTTGAGCTTTTCGAGCAGCGCGTAAGGCGTGGTGCGGTTGGGGTTGGTCTTGAAGTCGGCCAGCATGCAGCCGACGCCGATCGTCAGCGAATCCTTGTTCGTGTAGAGGAAGCCCGTGCCCACCATGCCTTCGGTGACCGAGCCCATCATCTCGATGACGACGCCTTCCTCCTCCTTGATGTTGAAACGCGCCTGGATGGTTTCCTCCGGCAGGAACAGGATCTCCTTGACGGCCAGTGCCACGCTCTTGGGCGACAGCTCGCCGTGAAAGCCCGCCTTGCGGGCGAGCGTGGAGTTCACGCCGTCGGCCAGGACGACGACATCGGCGTAGACCTCGCCGCCCATGCGGTCGCAGCGCACGCCAGCCACACGCTCGCCGTCGAGCAGCAACTCCTCCACCGTGGTCTCGCAGATCAGCAGCACGCCGGCCTCGCGCACCTTGCTGGAGAACCACTTGTCGAACTGCGCCCGGATGATGGTGTAGCGGTTGTAGGGCGGCTTGTTGTAGTCGTCGCTGCGGTAGTGGCTGCCGACGAAGCTGTTGTCGTCGAGCATCCACATGCGCTGCTCGATGATGTGGCGCTCCAGCGGCGCGTCGTCGCGGAAGTCGGGAATGATCTTCTCGAGCGCGTCGGAGTACAGGATGGCGCCTTGCACATTCTTGCTGCCGGGGTACTCGCCGCGCTCGATCTGCAGCACCTTCAACCCCGCCTTGGCCATCGTGTAGGCCGCCGCGTTGCCGGAGGGGCCGGCGCCGACGACGATGGCGTCGAACTTTTCTTGGCTCATGACTGATGCTCCGATCGAGGAAAGTGAGGGGCCGTTGCGGGCCCGGCGTGGGCGTGGCGCGCACTCATGTCAAGCGGCGCGGCGGATGCGCTTGTCCAGGTGGGTGCGGAAGGCCTGCGTCAGCACCGGCAGCACCTGCATCGCGTTGCCAACGATGCCGTGGTGCGCGAAGTCGAAGATGGGGGCGTTCGGGTCGGTGTTGATGGCGACGATGATGTCGCTGGCCTCCATGCCCACGCGGTGCTGGATGGCGCCGGACACGCCGGCGGCGATGTAGAGCTTCGGCCGCACGGTCTTGCCCGTCTGGCCCACCTGGCGTTCGGCCTCCAGCCAGCCGGCCTGCGTCACCGCGCGGGTGGCGCCCACCTCGGCGCCAAGCACGCGCGCCAGCTCCCACACGAGGCGGCAGTTGTCGGCGTTCTTCATGCCCTTGCCGGCCGTCACGATGATATCGGCGTAGGTCAGGTTCACCGTGTTGCGGCTGGTGTCGGGAATGAACTCCAGCAGCTTGGTGACGATGTCGGTCTCGATCATGCCCAGGCCCATCGTGATGATGTCGCCGGTGCGGCTGTCGTCGCGGCGCGGCATGGGCGCGGTGCGCGGGCGCATCGTGGCCATCTGCGGCCGGTAGGCCAGCGTCATGATCGTGCACAGCAGCGAGCCGCCGAACGTGGGGCGGGTGGCCGCCAGCGCGCGGCCGTCGATGTTGAGCTCCGTGCAGTCGGCCGTCAGCCCGGTGGCCAGCGTGGTGGCGACCGAGCCGGCCAGGTCGCGGCCCATGGTGGTGGCGCCCAGCAGCAGGATTTCGGGCTGGTACTGGTTGACCAGGTCGGTCATGCCCTTGGTGAAGGGCTCGTTGCGGTAGCCCTGCAGCACCGGGTCTCGCATCACGTAGGCGTGGTCGGCGCCATAGGCATAGGCCTCCTTGGCGAAGGCTTCCAGCGGGTCGCCCGGGCCGCCGAGCAGCACGCCGCTCACGTCCACGCCCAGCTTGTCGGCCAGCTTGCGCGCTTCGCCCATGAGCTCCCAGCTGACCGGGTGCACATGGCCGCGGTCGTGCTCGACGAACACCCACACGCCCTTGTAGGCCTTCAGGTGCTCGGGCAGCTCGGTGCTGCGGCCGCTGCGGCCGGCGGTCTTCAGCGCGCCACCGGCGGCACCGGCACCACCGCTGCTGGGCTCGGGTTTGGCGTTTGCATTCATGTCGCGTCTCCTTGGGCGATCAGGCCGACAGGCGTTCCACGGTCTCTTCCTCCAGCGTCGGGTGCGTGGTGAAGATCTTCTGGATGAGGTTGAGGCAGACGTCGTTGACGCTGCTGTCCGACACCACCTGCACGTCGGCCTTCTCGCTGCGCGGCTTGGGGCCGAACACCTTGCTGACGATGGTGGGCGAGCCCTTGAGGCCGATCTTGGTGAGGTCCTCGATGCCGGCGTCTTCCTTGTTCCACTTGCGCACGGGGCAGCGCGCGGCGCGCAGCATGTCCTCCATGGTCGCGAAGCGCATCTCGTTCGTGCCTTCCAGCATCGTGATCAGGCTGGGCAGCGTGGTGTCGAGCAGCTGCACGCCGCCTTCGGCGCGCCGCTCGACCTGGATGCGGCAGGCATCGAGGTCGACCTTGACGATCTTGCTGACGTAGGTGAGCAGGTTCAGCCCCAGCCGCTTGGCCACGCCGGGGCCGACCTGCGCGGTGTCGCCGTCGATGGTCTGCTTGCCCGTGAACACCAGGTCCACGGCCTGCTCCTGGCCGATCTTGCGGATGGCGGCGGCCAGCGCGTAGGACGTCGCCAGCGTGTCGGCCCCCGCAAAGGCTCGGTCGGTCACGAGGATGGCGTCGGTGGCGCCGAAGCTCAGGCACTTGCGCAGCGCGTCCTCGGCCTGCGGCGGGCCCATGCACAGCATGGTGACGCGGCCGCCAAACTGATCCTTCAGGCGCAGCGCCTCTTCCAGCGCGAACAGGTCGTAGGGGTTGACGATGGCCGGCACGCCCTGACGCATGATGGTGTTGGTGACCGGGTGGACGCGGATCTGCGCCGAGTCCGGCACCTGCTTGATGCAGACGACGATGTGCATGGGAGGCTCCTCCGTGTGGGTGCGACGCGCTGTCAGGCCGGACCGGCCAGGGGAAGCGCCTGCGGCTCGCTGCGGCGCACATCACCGTCCGCGCGCGGTGCCGGGCGTGCCAGGGGCAGCGTCTGACGCAGGCTCTCCAGCGAGACGTGCTGACGGCCATCGGCGTCCTGGAACACCTTGAACACCTTCTCGCGGTAGGCGGTGGAGGTCGTGAAGTCCTGGTAGGCCTGGGTCAGCATCTCGCGGTAGCGGCGGAACAACTCCACGTCGTCCAGCCCCTTGAGCCCCTCGGCGCGGTGGAGGTATTGGTAGAAGCGCTTGAGGATGTGCAGCCGGTTCACGTGCACGACGTGTTCGTCGTAGGGGATGCCGAAGAATTCCAGGAACTCGTTGGCGCTGGACAGCGCCTTGAGTTGTTGCATGAGGTCCATGGTGGGTCTCCTTCACACCGGATGCGGCACGCGGGCCGCGACTTCCGAAATCAGACGGCGCAGCTCGGCGCCGTCCAGTTGGCGTTTGGTTTGCGTGGCGTGTTCGCGCACGCGGGCCAGCAGGGGGTCCAGCACCTCGTCGCGCACCTGCAGCTGCAGCCGTTGCAGCTCGCGCCGCAGGCCCGCCGAACCGCTGTGTTTGCCCAGCACCAGCGCGTGGGTGCGGCCCAGCTCGGCGGGGTCGAAGGGCTGGTAGTTGCGCGGGTCCTTCAAGAGGCCGTCCACATGGATGCCCGACTCGTGCGAGAACACCGCGTCGCCCACGATGCTCTTGCCCGCCGGCACCGGCCGGCCCGAGGCCGCCGCGACGCGCTGCGACAAGCCCACGAGCGCGCGGGTGTCCACGCCGCACTCGATGCCGTGCAGGTGGCGCAGCGCCATGACCACCTCTTCCAGCGCCGCGTTGCCCGCGCGCTCGCCCAGCCCGTTGACGGTGGTGCTCGCGTGCGTGGCGCCCGCCCGCACGGCGGCCAGCGTGTTGGCGGTGGCCAGGCCCAGGTCGTTGTGGGCGTGGATCTCGATGTCCAGGTCGGTGGCTGCGCGCAGATGGCCGATGCGCTCATGCGTGCTGAACGGGTCCAGCAGGCCCAGCGTGTCGGCAAAACGCAGCCGAATGGCCCCCGCGCGCTGCGCCACCGCTGCCACCTGCGCGATGAAGCCCATGTCGGCGCGAGAGGCATCTTCCAGGCCGACGCTGGGCACCAGGCCGGCGGCACGCGCGTCGCTCACGCAGCGCTGCACCGTGGCCAGCGCCCAGGCGCGGTCACGGCCCAGCTTGTGGGCGAGCTGCTGGTCCGACACCGGGACGGACAGATGCACGATGTCGGCACCGCACGCCGCCGCACTCTGCAGGTCGAACTGCAGCATGCGCGCCCAGACCATGGTGCGGGCGCGCAGCCCGGCATGGGTGATGGCGCGCAGCGTGTCGATCTCCTGCGCGCCCATCGCGGCGATGCCCACCTCCAGCTCCGGCACGCCCGCGGCGTCCAGCGCCTGCGCGATGGCGAGCTTTTCTTCCCGCGAGAAGGCCACGCCCGCCGTCTGCTCGCCGTCGCGCAGCGTGGTGTCGTTCAGGGTGCAGGGCCAGGGGGAGGAGGCGGTGTGCATGATGACCGTTGCGGAGGTTCTGTCTCCTGCATCGCAAAGGCTGTGCCATCCGCCGCGATTCGCTAAACCGTTGATTTCAGTGACATTTGCGAACGTCGGGGTGCTGCGCGGCGCGTGTGTCGATTGTTGGCTTGTCGACATGTCGTGCGGCCGCGTGGCGCAGCGGCCAGAAACACGCCAGCCCCTCGGCCGCAGCGGCGGCAACGAGGGGCTGGCGGGGCAGGGCGGGAGGCTGCCGGCTACTTCTCGCGCGCGTGGTTCTTGGTGTAGCGCGGCAGCTCGATGACCAGCGCCGGCCCGCGCACCTTCACGCAGCAGGACAGCCGCGACTGCGCATCGACGCCCCAGGCGTCGTCGAGCTGGTCTTCCTCCTCATCGTCGGCAGGCTGCAAGGCGTCGGCGCCGCTGCGCACGTGGACGTGGCAGGTGGCGCAAGCCCCGACCTTCTCGCAAGCATGCTCGATGGCCACGCCGGCCTGCAGCAACTCGTCCACCAGCTTGCGGCCGGTGCGCGCCGCAAAGCGCAGGCCGGTGGGGCAGAGGTCCGGGTGGGGCAGGATGGTCACCTCGGTCGTGGCGGTGCCGGGGCTGGCGCCATTGGCAAGCGCCGCCGGTCGCGGCAAAGACGCCGATGGCGGCGAAGGCGGCGTAGCCGTGGTCATGCGCGCTCCTGTTCAGGCGGAAATCTGGTCCATGCGCCGCCCGGCCAGCGCCTGGCGCACGCGGGCGTCCATGCGGCGGCCGGCGAACGCCGTGGTCGCGGCGTTGAGGCCCTCGGTGGCGGCGCGCAAAGCCTCGCGCTGCGCCTTTTGCTCGTCCAGCGTGCCGCCGTCGGCCTCGGCGCATTGCTCCAGCCCGTCGGCCACGTCCTGCATCGCGCGCAGGATGCCGAACTGCTCACGCGGCAGCAGCAGGTGCTGGTCCTGCGCGATGGCGGCCTCCACGGCGTCGAGCAGCCGCCGCGCGTCGACCTCGGCTTCGCGCAGCATGCGGGCGGCGGCGTCGGACTCCGCGTTCTGCACCGCATGGCGCAGCATGTCGGCCACGGCCTCGTGACCCAGGCCGTAGCTGGGCTTCACCTCCACCTGCGTCTGCACGCCGGTGGTCTGCTCGGCGGCCTGCACGGACAGCAGGCCATCGGCGTCGATCTGGAAGGTGACACGGATGCGCGCCGCGCCGGCCACCATGGGCGGGATGCCATGCAGCGTGAAGCGCGCCAGCGAGCGGCATTCGCTGACGAGTTCGCGCTCGCCCTGCACCACGTGGATGGCCATGGCGGTCTGGCCGTCCTTGAAGGTGGTGAACTCCTGCGCGCGCGCCGTGGGCACGGTGCTGTTGCGCGGGATGATCTTCTCCACCAGCCCGCCCATGGTCTCGATGCCCAGCGACAGCGGGCAGACGTCCAGCAGCAGCAGCCCGTGGTCGCCGGCCGCGCGGTTGCCGGCCAGCTGGTCGGCCTGGATCGCCGCGCCCAGCGCCACAGCCAGGTCGGGGTCGATGCCGGTGTAGGGCGCGCGCCCGAACAGCTCGGCGACCGCGCGGCGCACGATCGGCATGCGCGTCGCGCCGCCCACCAGCACGATGCCGTCCACTTCATGGGCACGCAGGCCGGCATCCCGCAGCGCCCGACGCACCGGCGCGAGTGTGCGGTCGACCAGCGGTTGCACCAGTGACTCGAAATGCGCACGCGTCAGCCGCGCGAGCTGCGCCACGCCGTCGCCGCGTTCGCAGCGCATGACGGTCTCGTCGGCGTCCGTCAGCGCCTCCTTGGCCTGCCGGGCCGCGGCTCGCAGGGCCGTCGCATCGGTGTCGGCCCAGGCGATGGCGCCGTGCTGGGTCTTGAACCAGGTGGCGATGACTTCGTCGACATCGTCCCCGCCCAGCATGGCGTCGCCGTTGGTGGCCAGCACCTCGAACACGCCGCGCGTCAGGCGCAGCAGCGAGACGTCGAACGTGCCCCCACCCAGGTCGTAGACGGCATAGACGCCTTCATTGGCGGTGTCCAGCCCGTAGGCCACGGCCGCGGCCGTGGGCTCGTTGAGCAGCCGCAGCACATGCAGGCCGGCCTGGCGCGCAGCGTCTTTCGTCGCCTGGCGCTGCGCATCGTCGAAATACGCCGGCACGGTGATGACGGCGCCCACGAGCGCGCCGCCCAGCGACGCTTCGGCCCGCTCGCGCAGTTGCCGCAGTACGACGGCCCCCACGTCAACCGGCGACTTCAACCCGGCGCGCGTGGGCACCGCCACCGCACCGGGGCCCTGGGCCTGCACGGCATAGGGCACGGTGCCGGGGGCGAGGTCGGCCAGTGCGCGGCCGATCAGCCGCTTGGCGGACGCAATGGTGTTCTGCGGGTCGACGGCGGCACGCGTGACGGCCTCGTGCCCGACCAGCACGCCGCCGTCCACGCCGTAATGGACGACCGAGGGCAGCAGGCGGCGGCCCTGGTCGTCGCCCAGTACGGTGGGGACGCCGCTGCGCAGCGTGGCGACGAGGGAGTTCGTCGTCCCCAGGTCGATGCCCACGGCCAGGCGGTGCTGGTGAGGCGCGGCGGCCCGGCCGGGTTCGGCAATCTGCAGCAAGGCCATGTCAACTCCACCCGGGAAGCACGGTCGGCGCCGCTTTCATGGGGCGCCGACCAACGCCCGGCAGCGCCGGCGCCACGGTGGCGGCCTGGCGATGCATGTCTGCTGCGAAGGCCATCATGGTCACACCGCGAAGGACTCGCCGCAGCCGCAGTTCGCCGTGGCGTTCGGGTTGTGGAACTTGAAGCCTTCGTTCAGCCCCTCGCGCACCCAGTCCAGCTGCGTGCCGTCCACCATGGGCAGGCTGCGGGCATCCACCAGCAGCTTCACGCCCTCGCTCTGGAACTCGTGGTCGTCGGGCTGGGGCGCCTCGGCGAATTCGAGCGCGTAGGCATAGCCCGAACAGCCGCTGGTCTTCACGGCGATGCGCAGCCCGAAGCCGCCGCCGCGCTGGGCGAGCGCCTTCTCGATCTGCCGCGCGGCCTTGGGAGTGACGGTGAGCGTCATGGCCGGCGCCTCCGTCAGACCGAGAACGAGCTGCCGCACCCGCAGGTGCTGGCGGCGTTCGGGTTGCGGATGACGAAGCGCGAGCCTTCGAGGTTCTCCTCGTAGTCGATCTCCGCGCCCAGCATGAACTGCAGGCTGCTGGCGTCGACGAGCACCTTCACGGCACCGGCTTCGACGCAGGTGTCGTCGTCCTTGCTCTCCTCATCGAAGGCAAAGCCGTACTGGAAGCCCGAGCAGCCGCCGCCCGTCACGAAGATGCGCAGTTTCAGGTTGGGGTCGCCTTCCTCGGCCAGCATGGTGCCGACCTTGGAGATGACGGCATCGCTCACCTTCAGCGGCGCGGCGCCTTCCGGCAGCGTGAAGGGCAGGGCGGGTGATGCGGTGGCGGTGCTGGCGCAGGACGTGCCGGCACCGTGAGACTGGCAACTGGACATGGCGTACTCCTTGAGCGAAGTGATGGGGCAGGGCGTCAGGCGGCGGCCTCGGCCAGCGGCGCACAGGCCGGCTGCTCGATGGCGTCACCGCGACGGTGGCGGTAGTCGGCCACGGCCGCCTTGATGGCGTCCTCGGCCAGGATGGAGCAATGGATCTTGACCGGCGGCAACGCCAGCTCCTCGGCGATGGCGGTGTTCTTGATGGCCAGCGCCTGATCCAGCGTCTTGCCCTTGACCCATTCGGTCACCAGCGAGCTGGAGGCGATGGCCGAGCCGCAGCCGTAGGTCTTGAACTTGGCGTCCTCGATGAGGCCGGTCGCGGGATTGACCCGGATCTGCAGCTTCATGACGTCGCCGCAGGCCGGCGCGCCAACCATGCCGGTGCCCACGTCGGCGTCTTCCGCCTGGAAGGCGCCCACGTTGCGGGGGTTTTCGTAGTGGTCGATGACTTTGTCGCTGTAGGCCATGTCAGGCTCCGTGTTGAATCAGTGTTCGGCCCACTGAATGGTGTTGAGGTCGACGCCCGCGCAATGCAGGTCCCACAGCGGGCTCAGTTCCCTGAGCCGCCGCACCGTCTCCGAGACGCGCTGGATGGCGGTGTCCACATGGGCTTCGGTCGTGTAGCGACCGAGCGAAAAGCGGATGGAGCTGTGAGCCACTTCATCGGGCAGGCCCAGCGCGCGCAGCACATAGCTGGGCTCCAGGCTGGCAGACGTGCAGGCCGAGCCCGACGACACCGCGATGCCCTTCATGCCCATCAGCAGCGATTCACCCTCGACGTAGGTGAAGCTGACGTTGAGGTTGTGCGGTACGCGGTGTTCGAGGTCGCCGTTGATGCGGATCTCCGGGATGCCGGACAGCCCCTGCAGCAGCCGGTCCCGCAGCATGCGGATGCGCTCGTTCTCGGTGGCCATCATGTCGTGTGCGAGGCGGTAGGCCTCGCCCATGCCAACGATCTGGTGCGTGGGCAAGGTGCCGGAGCGCATGCCGCGCTCATGGCCGCCACCGTGGATCTGCGCCTCGATGCGCACGCGTGGCTTGCGGCGCACGTACAGCGCGCCGATGCCCTTGGGGCCGTAGGTCTTGTGCGCTGACAGGCTCATCAGGTCGACCTTCAGCGCACCCAGGTCGATGGCGACCTTGCCAGCGGCCTGCGCCGCGTCGACGTGGAACAGGATGCCGCGGCTGCGCAGCAGCTCGCCCAGTGCGGCAATGTCCTGCACGACGCCGATCTCGTTGTTGACGAACATGACCGACACGAGGATGGTGTCGGGCCGCAGCGCCTGGCGCAGGGCGTCGATGTCCACGAGCCCGTTGGGCAGCACGTCGAGGTAGGTCACCTCGAAACCCTCGCGCTCCAGTTCGCGCATCGTGTCCAGCACCGCCTTGTGCTCGGTCTTGACCGTGACCAGATGCTTGCCCTTGGCGCGATGGAACTGCGCCGCGCCCTTGATGGCGAGGTTGTTGGACTCGGTGGCGCCGGATGTCCAGACGATCTCGCGGGCGTCCGCGCCGATCAGCTTGGCAACATGCTCACGCGCGATCTCCACGGCTTCCTCGGCGGCCCAGCCGTAGGCGTGGCTGCGCGACGCGGGGTTGCCAAAGTTGTCGTACAGGTACGGCACCATCGCATGAACCACCCGCGGGTCCACGGGCGTCGTGGCGGCGTAGTCCAGATAGATCGGCTTGGCGTCGAGCTTGAGGTTCATGCACGGCTCCTGTGAGCAACCGAGGGAATGCCTCGACTTACTCAAGGAGCGTGCCAAGTGCCCGTGCGCGGGCTCAGGTTCCTAAAAGCTGTCGTAGATCAACGACTTGGCGCCATCAGCAGGCGCAAGGGCTCATCCAGCGGATGAGCCCGCTGTCGACTTTGTCGGAACCGCGACGCTGGCATTTGTGATTTAACATAATGCACATTGTCGCCAATTCAAATGGCCCACGGGACACCGCCGTACGGACTATTGACCCTACCCCGCGCCAGGGTAAGCCAATTCCGTAATGCAAATCATTATCATTTACGCAAACATAAAACGGGAGACGCTTTCGATGACCGTGACCGGCCAAACAGTGCTTGAGCACGCTGTGCAGCACCGCCTCTCCCAACGGCTCGAACACGGGGCGCCTCCGCCTGAGCCCTACGTCGTCTCGATCCGGCCCGTGCATGCGCTGCGGCCCTCCGAATGCGTAGACCAAGCCAAGGTCATCGAGCTGGCCGACACGGTCCGCTGCAAGGGGCACTGGACCCAGCCGGTGCCCATCGAAGCCAGTACCGGCCTCGTGATGGACGGCAACCACCGCCTGCAGGTGGCGCAGTTGCTGGGCTTGCGCTACTTGCCCTGTGTACCGCTGCGCTACGACGACCCGCGGGTGTCCGTGGCCTGTTGGCGTACCGGCCAGCCCTTCGAGTTGCGCCAGATCTTCCAGGTGGTCGAGCAACAGGTCCTGCTGCCCTTCAAGACCACCCGCCATCACTTCGCGCCCGGGCTGCCCCGCACCGAGATCCCGCTCGACCTGCTGATGGCTTGGCAGCCCGGCCGCAACGACGTCTTTCAAGCTTTCCCAACGACACCGAACCTCGCGCAGCAACAACAACCATGAGTCGCAGTAATTCCTCCCCCGCAAACGCACCTTTGCGCCCCACCCCGCTGGCTTTGGCGGCACACCTCGCATTCGCCACCTTCGTGGCCATGGGTGCCTCCTCCCCCGCCCGCGCCCAAAGCGCACAAGCCGACACAGCAACCGACTCATCAGTCGGCGCCACGGGAGGCCAAAAGTTGCCTGCGATCGTCATCCGCGGTCGAAATTCCGACGGCAAGCTGCCTGGCGGCCAGGTGGCACGCGGCGCTCGCCTGGGTCTGCTGAGCGACAAGGATGTGATGGACACACCGTTCAGCGTGATCAGCTACACGTCGCAGACCATCGCCGACCAGCAAGCTCCCACGGCGGCCGACGTGATCGGCAACAGCCCGGCGGTGCGCGTTTCGGTGTCTCCCGGCGGCCTGCTCGACGCTTTCTACATCCGCGGCTTCCCCGTCAACGAAGGCAACCTCGGTGAGTTCGGTTTCGACGGTGTCTACGGCGTGGCGCCGAACTACCGCGTCTTTGCGGACTACCTGGAGCGCGTTGAGCTCGTCAGGGGCCCGACGGCGCTGCTCAACGGCATGGCACCCAACGGCGGTATCGGTGGCAGTGTGAACGTGGTTCCCAAGCGCGCCGGTAGCGCCGACGTGACGCAACTCGGCCTGGAATACGGCAGCCCGTCGCAGCCGGGTGCCCGCGTGGACTTGAGCAGGCGCTTCGGCGAGCAGCGCGAGTTCGGCGTGCGCTTCAACGGCAGCTTGCGGGACGGCGACACACCGGTGGACAAGCAGACGCGTGAGGCCCATGTCGGCGCGCTTTCGCTCGACTATGCCGGCCATCAGCTGCGTGCCACGCTGGACCTCCTGTCGCAGCACGAGCGCTTCGACGCGCCGTCGCGCCCCGTCTTCCTCGGCAGTGCGACGGCCGTGCCGGCGATCCCGTCGGCACCCGACGGCACACGCAACGTGACCCAATCGTGGGAATGGTCGAAGGTGGACGATCAGTCCGCGCTGCTGCGTGCCGAGTACGACCTGAACGACAGCGTGACCATGTTCGCCAACCTCGGCGGCGCGCGCACCGAGGTCGATCGCCTGTTCGGCAACCCGGTGCTCTCCAACACGGCCGGCGACGTGACCTGGACACCGGCGCGCTTCAAGCTCGACATCCATCGCGCCACTGCCGACGCAGGCGCGCGCCTGAACCTGCGCACAGGCGGTGTGGACCACGCGATCTCGCTGCAGGCCTCGCAGTACCGCGACCGCCTCAGCCGCGGCCAGGCCAACGGAACGGCCGTCACATCCAACCTGTACGAACCGGTCGACAGGGCCGGGCAGGCGCCGGCCGATCCTTCGCTGGCGAAGATCTCCGACAGCGAGCTGAGCGGCATCGCGCTGTCGGACACGCTGTCGATGCTCGACCGCACGCTCCAGCTGAGCCTGGGCGCGCGCGTGCAGCAGGTGCAGTCGCGCAACTTCAATGCCGCCGGCGCCGTCTCGCAGGACTACGACAAGCGCGCAACGACGCCGTTCCTCGGCGTGGTGGTCAAGCCCTTGGGGGCAACCCTGTCGCTCT
The DNA here is from genome assembly GCF_043555975.1 of Pelomonas nitida. Classification (NCBI taxonomy): domain Bacteria; kingdom Pseudomonadati; phylum Pseudomonadota; class Betaproteobacteria; order Burkholderiales; family Sphaerotilaceae; genus Roseateles; species Pelomonas nitida. The sequence continues at coordinate 68,097 of NZ_JBIGIA010000002.1, forward strand.
ACGGCAACTACATCGAAGGCCTGAGCAAGGGCGACAGCGCTCCCGCCTCGGCAGCCAATGCCGGCGAAGTGCTGGCTCCGTACAAGGCCAAGCAGTACGAGCTGGGTGCCAAGTACCAACTCGGCCATGTCACCACCACGGTCGCCGCGTTCCAGATCACCAAGCCCAGCGGCATGCTCAATGCCAGCAACGTCTACACGGCCGATGGCGAGCAACGCAACCGCGGCATCGAACTCGAGGCGTTCGGTGAGCTGACCCCGAGCGTGCGTCTGCTGAGCGGCCTGGCGCTGCTGGACGCCAAGATCACGCAAAGCAGCACCACCGCCTTCGTGGGCAAGCAGCCGATCGGCGTGCCCGAACTGCAAGCCAACCTTGGCGCCGAGTGGGATACGGCATGGGCGCGGGGCCTCACGCTGACCACGCAGCTGGCCTACGCCGGCAAGCAATACGCCGACGGCGCCAACCTGCGCAGCATCCCCGCGTGGACGCGCCTGGACGCCGGCGCCCGCTGGCGCACCGACCTGGCGGGCAAGGCCACCACGTTGCGGGCGAACGTTCGCAACCTGTTCAACAAGGACTACTGGTCCGGCGTGTCGAGCTTCGGCGGGCTGGCGCAAGGGTCTCCGCGCACGCTGCAGCTGTCCGCGGTAGTGGACTTCTGAGTGTCCGGAGCGCCATGTCATGGGCGCTCCTTCGGTTCAACGGTCGATGCAAGAACACAGCTCAGGGAGGCTGCCGGCCATGTCACACGAAACGACGCCCACCCGCGTGGACGGCGATGCTACGGCGGCGCGCGCGTGGTCACCCACGGCGCTGCCGCCACTGCTCGACAGCGAGGTCGCGCATGTGGCCTATCACCGGCCGGACTGGCTGCGGCAGTGGGTGGAGCGCTACGGCTCGCCGCTCCATGTGGTGTGGCCCAAGCTGCTCGAGCGCAACGCTGAAGCGTTGCAGGCCGTGCCCCGGCGCCATGGCGTGGCGCTCGACGTCTACTACGGCGCCAAGGTCAACAAGTCGCAGGCGCTGGTGCGCGCCGCGGTCGAAGCCGGCATCGGCGTGGACGTGTCGAGTGAATACGAGATGCAGGACGCGTTGCTGGCCGGCATCGATCCGCGGCGCCTCGTGGCCACCGGGCCGGCCAAGACTGCGCGCTTCCATGGCCAGCTCGTGGCCCGCGGTGCGCTGATCTCGGTCGATTCCCTCGAGGAGTTCGAGGCGCTGCAGCAGAACGGAGCCAGCGGCCGCGCGCGGGTGCTGTTGCGCTGCCGCCCCGCATCGGCCCGGGCCAGCCGCTTCGGCATGGGCGAGGCCGATGTCACGCACTGCCTGCGCACGCTGGCCGCCAGTCGCGACCGCTTCGCCTTCGAGGGCTTTCACTTCCACCTGAGCGGCTATGACGTCGCATCGCGTGTACAAGCCCTGCGCGAGGTGATGTCGCAAGTGGCGGCCGCACGCGAACTCGGGCTTGGCGTGCAGGTCATCGACATCGGTGGCGGCCTGCCGATCCGTTATGTCGATGCCGAGCGGTATGCGGCCTTCCTGCGATCGCAAGATGCCACGCACTACCGCAACGGCAAGCTACCCACTTCCTTCTACCCCTACGGCGGCGAGCTCGACGCCGCAGCCTGGCTCGACGAGTTGCTCGGCACGCCCCTCGACGCCACCTCTTCCGTGGCCGAAGCGCTCATTGCCCAAGGACTGCGCCTGGCCATCGAGCCTGGCCGCAGCCTGGTGGACCAGGCCGCGATCACCGTGTTTCGCGTCAACCGCGTGAAGGCCTTGGCCGACGGCCGCCACGTGGTCTACGTGGAGGGCAGCAGCTTCAGCGCCTGCGAAACCTGGTTCGCGTCCGAATACCTCGTCGATCCGATCTTGTTGAGCTTCGGGGCGCCGCGTGGCGAAGCGCCGATGCGCGCCTACATCGCCGGCCACAGCTGCCTGGACGACGACGTGATCACCAACCGGTTGATCGACTTCGCGACCAAGCCCGAGCCTGGCGACCTGCTGGTCTACGCCAACACGGCGGGCTACCAGATGGATCTGCTGGAGAACGAGTTCCACCGCCACCCGATGCCGCGCCGCATCGCCGTCAGGAATGGCGCGGCGGGCGGTATGGAGGTTTGGCCTGACGACAAAGGGAGTCTTGAATGAGGATATTGAGCAAAGTCAGCGATCTCATCGGCAACACGCCGATCCTCGGCATCCCGGTGCCCATGCGCAACTCGATGCTGTTGCTGAAGATCGAGAAGAACAACCCCGGCGGCAGTGTGAAGGACCGCATGGCGCGCAGCATGGTGATGGCTGCGCTGGCATCGGGCCGGCTGAAACGCCCCCATGGCGTGATCGTCGAATCGTCGTCGGGCAACACAGGCATCGGCCTGGCGCTGGCGGCCATCGAGTTCGGTTTGCGTTTCATCGCGGTGGTGGACCACCACGCCGCACCCGACAAGATCGAGGTGATGCGCGCGCTGGGTGCGGAGATCCGCTACGTCGAAGGTCAGTACGGCGAAAACGAGGTGGCCGTGGTCGAGCGCCAGCGGCTGGCGGCCGAGCTCGCCGAGCAACTCCCCGGCGCGATGTTCATGAACCAGTCGGACAACCCGGCCAACCCCGACGGCTATGCCGGTTTCGTGCGCGAAGCGATCGAACAGACCAACGGCCGCGTGGACGCCTACGTGGGCTGTGTGGGCACCGGCGGCTCGATGGCCGGCATCGCGCGCGGGTTGAAGCAGCACGATGCACGCACCACGGTCATCGGCGTCGAGCCCGCAGGCTCCATCATCTTCGGCCAGCCGGGCCATCCGTACTATCAGTCCGGCACCGGCACACCCAAGGGCGACACGGTGGGCCTGGTGGTGGACTACGCCACGATCGACAAGGGCGTGCAGGTGACCGACGCGCAGGCCTTCGAGACCGCGCGCTTCATTGCGCGCCACACCGGCCTGCTGGTGGGCGGCTCCACCGGGGGCGCCATCTACAAGGCGCTGGAGTTCATCCACAGCGGCGTGATCCGCGGCAACGTCCTCACGCCGGTGGCCGACGGCGGCGAAAAATACCTGCACACCGTGTTCAACGACGCGTGGCTGCGTGAGCGCAAGCTGCTCGACCCGCAGGTCACCGCCAACCTGAAACGGTGGCTGAATTGAGCGCCGCCTCTCCCCTGAAGGTGGCGGTCGTCGGGGGCGGACGCACCGGCCATCTGAACGCGGTGTTGTTCAAGCAGCGCCCGGGCGTGCACGTGTCGCTAATGACACAGCATCCGCAGGTGCTGGCTGCGCAAGCCATCACCGCCTGGCTGCCCGATGGCAGCGCGCTGCAGGCGCGGCCCGATGTCGTGTCCGAGGACGCACGCCACGCGGTGGGCGATGCCGACGTGGTCGTCATCACGGTGCCAGCGCATGCGCGGGCCGCGGTGCTGCGACGCATGGCGGGCAGCCTGCCCACGCACAAGCCCGTGTTCGTGGGCGCCATTCCCGGCTTCTGCGGCTTCGACGGGCTGGCCCAGCAGACGCTCGCCGACCGACCCAACGCGGTGATCTGGGGCATGAAGGACGTGCCGCACACCGCCCATGCGCTCGAACCGGGCCGATCGGTGCGCATGGGCGGCGCCAAGGCCGTGCTGCACATCGCCACGCATGGGCGTGAATCGGCAGCCCTGCAGCAACAGGCACAGGCCGTGGTGCAGCGCCTGTACGACGCGCCGGTGGAGCTGCTCCGGCACTACCTCGAGATCACGTTGACGCCCGGCAATCCCATCATGCACAGCTCGGTGGTTTACGGCCTGGTCGGCCCGTACTCGCAGTGGCATGAACGTGCGCTGCCCAAGCCCATCCGCTGGTGGAGCGAATGCCCCGAGCTCGGCGCCTACTTCCTGGAGCGCAGCGACGCGGAGAACCAACGCCTGTGTCGAGCCGTGGAGCAGCGGCTGGGCATCGACCTGTCTTCGGTGAAGCCTCTGCGGCAGGAAATCATCGAGGCCTACGGCGATCAGATTCGCGACCAGCGCACGATGCTCTCGGTGCTGCGCACCAACAAGGCCTATGACGACATCCTGGCGCCGTTGGTGCGTGATGCGGCCGGTGGCTACTGGATCGACAGGCGCAGTCGGGCCTTCGAGGAAGACGTGGCTTACGGCCTCGCCACGCTCGTGGAGATGGCGCGGCGACTGGCCGTTCCGATGCCGCACATCGAAGAAATCTTCGCCTGGACCTCGGCCCACATGGGAGGGCGGCGCGATTCGCCGCGCGACTACCTCCCCGCCCACTGGCCCGCATGAAAGACCCCGACATGACTTTCGAATCGATTCCCGACCCGGCCGCGCTGCCCCCCTCCGAAGCAACCGAGCAGCGCGCCGCGATCGCGCTGTCCGAACGCAACGCCTTGCGCCGCCTCGTGCGCTGCCTGTTTGCCGAAGGCGTGCTCGACCACCGCACGCTGCTGTTCGCACCGAACGGCCGCGCGGCCTCGCTGCCGCTGTGGGAGCAGCGCGCGCTGGTGCACTTCGAGCAGCTGTGGGCCGCGCCGGCCAACACCTTCGTGAACCAGGGCAGCATCAGCGTGCTGACGCCCGGCCAGGCGCCCCGCCCCATCGATACGGCCGCGCAGCTGATCGACCTGCTGCGCCCCGGCTTCGACTTCACGCCCACCGAAGCCGGCGTGGCCGCGCTGAAGGCCGACATGGCCAACAGCGTGCTCAACGACGCGCAGGCTCGCACGCACCGCCAGGCCTGGAACGACGCATTGGGGCAAGCCATCCGCACCGGCGCTGCCACCGGGCTGGTGGACTACCTGCGCCGTCACGGCAGCACGCGCCGCGCCGCGATGCTGCTCGACCAGTGGGGCTCGCTCGAGGGTCACCCGTTCTACCCGACGTGGAAGGCCAAGCCCAACCTAGACGCGACGCAGGTCGCCGCACTGTCGCCCGAGTTCGGTGCGCGCGTTGCGGTACGCATTGCCGCACTGCGTGCCGACGTGGCCCACCTGGAGCGCATGCCGCACGTCAACAGCCTTCATGACTACTTCGCCACCGAGTTCCCCGCGCTCTGGGAGCGGTGGAAGGCGGGCTTGCGCGCGCGCGGTCTGGATGAAGCGCAGTGGCTGCCGCTGCCCATCCATGCATGGCACCTCGAGAACTTCGTGCAGCCGCAATACGCGAAGGAGATCGAAGCCGGCTTGCTGATCACCGACGGGCCCGAGGTGGAGGCGGCGCCGACCATGTCGTTCCGCACCCTGCTGCCCCAGGAACCGGGCACCGCGCCCTTCATCAAGCTGCCGGTGGCGCTGTGGCTCACCAGCGAACAGCGCAGCCTGCAGGCGAAGTCCATCCATATGGGGCCGCGCATCAGCCACGTGATCCAGCGCATCCTCTCGGCCGAGGGCGGCTTCGAGAACCGGCTCGAAATCTTTGCCGAGGAAGTGGCCTTCCACTATCGCGATGCCGCCACGCACGAAGACGCCCCCGGCCGCTACCTTTCGGTGGCCTTCCGCCAGAGCACGCACGCCTTCGAGCGTAACGACGGGCTGCTGCCCATGCCGGTGGCAGCACTGCTCACGCAGGCCCCCGTCACGCGCCGGCCGCTCATCACCGAGTTGATCGAGCGCCCCGGCCAGCGCGCCTCGGCCGACACGGTGGAAGCCTTCTTCCGCCGCTATGCGCGCGTGGTCACACGGCCCGTCATCGCGATCTACATGCTCTACGGCATCGGCCTCGAGGCGCACCAGCAGAACACCTCTGTACTGTTCGACGGTGACGGCGAGCCCAGGAGCCTGCTGATCCGAGACTTCGGCGATGGCCGCACCTATGCACCGCTGCTCAACGAACGCGGCCTCACGCTGCAGCCCTATGTGCACAAGGGCATCCTGCCCACCGTGTTCACCACGGACATCGAGCCGGTGCGCACCTTCGTGATCGACGCCTGCTTCGTGTGCCACCTGCACGAGCTGGCATTGCTGTTGACCGACGAGTACGGGCTGGCGCCCTCGCGGCTGTGGGACATCCTGCGCGAGGAAACGGTGGCGGCGTTCGACGCCGTCGCGCCGAGAATCACGTCCCAGGCCTTCTGGCAAGCCGAGCGTGACGCCTTTCTCGTGCAACCGTGGCCGACCCGTTCGGTGCTGCGCATGCACCTGCAGCGCTACGCCGACTACCGATTGCAGCACCTCCTGCCCAACCCGATGGGCACGGCCTCGACGTGAGCACGGCTGCCGGCGCCCCAACGGCGGACCCTGGCAGCGAGCGCGCGATCCGCCTGCTCTTCGCGATCCAGCTCATCTCCATGGGCGCCATGGAGATGAGCGGCCCGTTCTGGCCGGTGCACCTGCGTGCGCTCTCGGCCAGCGAGGGCCTGTTCGCATTCGCTGCCGTCGCGGTCTATGTCGGGCCCATGCTGGGCATCATGCTGACCAGCGCCTTCTGGGGCCGCATGGGCGACCGTCATGGCCACAAGCTGATGATGATCCGTGCGCTGATGGGGCTGGCCCTGACGCAACTGGCGTTGGCGTTCTGCGCCGACGTGTGGGCCATCCTCGTATTGCGCTTCGTGCAGGGGGCTTGTGCCGGCTTCATCGCCCCGGCGCAGGCTTATGGCGTAGCCGTGGTGTCGCCGCTGCGGCGTGCCCGGTTGTTCGCTTTCCTGCAGGTGTCGACCAACGTGGGCTCCTTGACCGGGGCCACGGTGGGCGGCCTGATCCTCGACAAGGCGAGCTTCCTCTGGATCAACGCGGCAGCAGCGCTGCTGTGCACGCTCTGCGCGACGGGCGCGTGGCTGATGTTGCCGGCGGCCGCCAGCCCCACCGGGCCCGCACCCGCAATGGGCGGCGCAGCCAGCGAGCCGGACCCTCACGCGTGGCGCCGCGCACCCATCTTCGGGTTGCTCGTCATCACTGGCCTGCTGTTGATGAGCCGCATGCTGACGCAGACGTCGTTCTCGCTGTACGTGCGTTCGGTGTTCGGGGTCGACAACTGGGTCGCCGGGCTGTGCTACGGGCTGCTGGCCCTTGGCTTTGTTGCCTCGGCCTCGCGCTGGGCACGCCATTTCGAGGGCAAGGCCTGGCCGCAGGTGCTGCCGCGGATCGCCGTGGTGTCTGCGGCCTGCGCGGTGCTCACGGCGGTGGCCGGCTTCACGCACATGATCACCGTGTTCGTGGCCATCCACTTCGCCTGGGGCTTGCTGCTGGGCGCCACGACACCGGTGCTCACGTCGCTGATCTCCACCGCCGCCGGGTCGCGCCACCAAGGCCATGTGCTGGGCGTGGTGCAAGGCACCAACCAGTTCGCGTCCATCACCGGTATCGCGCTCGGCATGGGCTTCACACAGCTGACGGGCCTCGAGCACATCTATGCCTTTGTCGCGCTGTTCTATGCAATGGCGGTGCTCGCCATCGTCGCGATGCGACGACGGACTGCCGGCACACCCGCCGCCACCTCGGCAAAGCAGCGGCCGTCCTGAGCCTTTGGCAAAAACAACCATGAACCCCATGACAGACAACAAGACTTCCTCGCCACGCCGGCGGCTGATCGCCGGCCTTGTGGTGGTGCTGGGTGTCGCCTGCGCCATCGCCGCATGGCAGCGAGCGGCCCCGCCTGCGGCCGATGCCGAGGAGGCCAGGCCCCTTTCATCCGCCTCGTTCACCGAGATCACCGATCTGCTGGGCCGCAAGGTGCAGGTGCGCCTGCCCGTGCAGCGCGTGATGCTGGGCGAAGGCCGGCAGCTCTACCTGCTCGCCGCGCTGGACACCGAGGACCCGCTGCGCCGCATCGTGGCGTGGCGCAAGGACATGATCCAGGCCGACCCCGACACCTATGCGCTCTACAAAGCCAGGTTCCCGAAGATCGCCGACATCCCAACCTTCGGCGGCTTCGAAGAAGGCACCTTCGACATCGAGCAAGCCATCGCGCTGAGGCCCGACGTAATCGTGCTCAATGTGGAGGCGCAGCGCGCCACCGACGACGCGCGCTACATCGACAAGCTCGACGCGGTGGGCATCCCGGTGGTGTACGTGGACTTCCGCCACCAGCCGGTGGAGAACACCGAACCCACGATGCGCCTCATCGGCCAGCTGCTCGGCAAGGAAGAGCGCGCGCAGGCGCTGATCGAATTCCGCCGCCAGCAGCTCGCCCGCGTGACCGACGTGATCGCGGCGCGGCAGCCGGCACGGCCCAAGGTGTTCATCGAGCGCATCGGCGGCTACAGCCAGGACTGCTGCCTCACCTTCGGCGCAGAGAACTTCGGCCGTTACGTCGAGATGGCCGGAGGCACCAACATCGCCAGGGGCTTGGTCCCGGGCACCTTCGGCCAACTCAATGCCGAGCAGGTGATCGCCGCCGACCCGGCCCACGTGGTGGTGACGAGCGCCAACTGGGAGGCCTACGTGCCCGGTGGTCGCTGGGTCGGCGTGGGGCCGGCAGCAGACCTCACCGAGGCGGCCCGCAAGCTGGAGGCTTACCTCGCGCGCCCGGCGTATGCGGGCACCGCCGCGCAGCGCCATCGCGACTTCCATGCCGTCTGGCATCAGTTCTACAACAGCCCCTACCAATTCGTCGCGGTACAGCAGTTGGCCAAGTGGCTGCACCCCGAGCTGTTCACCGACCTCGACCCCGACGCGACGATGCGCGAGCTGCACGAGCGCTTCCTGCCCATTGCCTATCACCCGGGCTACTTCGTCAGCCTGGCTCACCACGCCAGCGCCAAGGGGAGCACGCCGTGACCGCACCGGGCCGCTTCCAAGCGCGAATACCGCAGCCCGCCGTACGCGGGGGCTCACCATGAGCAGCGATGCCCTGCCCTTGGCCACCGCGCCGGCCGGCCAGTACCGCGTGCTGGTCAAGCGCCGCCAGGCGCTGCTGGCGCTGCTGGCGTTGCTGCTGTTGGGCAGCTTCCTGCTGGACCTCGCACTCGGCCCCACGCGCTACGGCATCGGTGAAGTGCTGCAAGCGCTGCTGCGGCCGGCGCAAGCGTCGCAACAGGCCCGCGTGGTGATGTGGGAGATCCGCCTGCCGGTCGCGCTGATGGCGGTCGTCGTCGGCGGCGCGTTGTCGCTGGCCGGCGCGCAGATGCAGACCGTGCTGAACAACCCCTTGGCCAGCCCGTTCACGCTGGGCGTGTCGGCCGCCGCCAGTTTCGGCGCGGCACTCGGCCTGGCCTTCGGTGTGCGGCTGTTGCCGGTGGCCTTCCCCGCGCTGGCCGACTACATCGTGCCGCTCAACGCCTTCTTGATGGCGCTGCTGTGCTCGGGCCTCATCCACGCCTTGAGCCTGCGTCGCGGCGTGACGGCCGAGACCATCGTGCTGCTGGGCATTGCGCTGGTGTTCACCTTCAACGCGCTGCTGGCGCTGGTGCAGTACTTCGCCAGTGAACAGGCCGTGGCGGCGGTCGTGTTCTGGACCATGGGCAGCCTCACCAAGGCCACCTGGCCCAAGCTGGCCATCACCGCACTCGTGCTGGCGTGCACGCTGCCGCTGTTCGCACGGCAGGCCTGGGCGCTCACGGCCTTGCGCCTGGGCGACGACAAGGCCGCCAGCTTCGGCATCGACGTGCGGCGCCTGCGCCTGCAGACGCTCGTGCTGGTCAGCCTGCTGGCGGCGTTTCCGGTGGCCTTCGTCGGCACCATCGGCTTCGTCGGTCTCGTGGGCCCGCACATCGCGCGGCTGCTCATCGGCGAAGACCAGCGGTTTTTCATGCCCGCCGCGCTGCTGGCCGGCGCATTGATCCTGTCGCTGAGCTCGGTGGTCAGCAAGATGCTGGTGCCCGGCGCGATCTTCCCCATCGGCGTGATCACGTCGCTGATCGGCGTGCCGTTCTTCATCTCGCTCATCCTGGGCAGTCGGAGGCGCGCATGGTGACGTTGCAACTGCAAGACGTGGGCGCCGGCTACGGCCGCACGCTCACCGTGGCCGGCATCACCACGCCGGCGCTCACAGGAGGCGAGGTGGTGGCCGTCATCGGCCCCAATGCGGCCGGCAAGTCCACCCTCTTCAAACGCATGGCCGGCCTGCTGAAGGGCCCAGGCGAGCTGATGCTCGAAGGCTTGCGCCAAGGCGCAGCTGGCATCGTCTACATGCCGCAAGACACTTCAGCCAGCCCGGTGCTCACGGTCTACGAATCGGTGCTGCTGGCTCGCAAGCAGCACGGCGGCTGGGCCGTGCTGCCTGAAGACCTGGCGCTCATCGACGACACGCTGGCGTCTCTGGGCATTCGCGACATCGCGTTTCGCCAGCTCGGCGAGCTGAGCGGTGGCCAGCGCCAGTTGGCCTCCATCGCTCAAGCGCTGGTGCGCGACCCCGACGTGCTGCTGATGGACGAGCCCACCAGTGCGCTTGACCTGCACCGGCAACTGCAGGTGCTGGCCTTCACCCGCGAACTGGCGCGCCAACGCGGGCTGCTCGTCTTCATCGCCATCCACGACCTCAACCAGGCACTGCGGTTTTCCGACAAGACCCTGGTGCTGGCCAATGGCCGCCTGTGCGCCAGCGGTCCCAGCAGCACGGTCATTTCGGCCGGCATGCTGCGCGAGATCTACCAGGTCAACGCCCGCGTGGAGCCGTGCTCGCACGGCATCCCGCAGGTGATCGTGGACGGGATGGCGGAACAGGACGACGGGTTGCAGCTTGCGAGTCAAGCGCCGGCGCTGCGCGCCTGACCGTCGCGCGAGATCGCCGAAGCGCAGTGCGGCAGGCAACGGAACGGTGGGCCGCGCGCTGGCCGATCGCTCATCTGACTTGTTGACGTAGGTCGAGAGCCATTGGGGAATTTGCCATTTCCTTCAGGCCGCGTCGTCCGATGATGGCTTGTAGCAAGCAGCGAACGCTCTCGGATGAACGCCCATTCGTTCACGTTGAGTACGAGATGGCATCAACACTGCGCCCGGTCAAGTCGAGACAATGCCGGACGTTTATGCAAACCTTTGCAGGACGACAAAGATGACAAAGCCTCGCGTTCTTGGTCAAGCTTTCCTGTGGGCGCTGGCCGCTTCGGCCATGCAATGGCTATCGGGCTGTGCATCTCTTCAGCCACAGCCGCTGGCCACCGGAGACCTGCGGCCGGCCATCGGTGCTGATCGCGAGGTCGCGCGCGCTGGCGTGGAGCCGCTGGCCTCGCCGCTGACGCTCCCAGAAGCACTGGCGCGCGCGCTGAAATACAACCTCGACCGACGCGCCAAGATGATGGAAGAAGCGCTGGCGCTGAACCAGTTCGAGGCCGGGAAGTACGACATGCTGCCCAGGCTGCTGGCTTCGGCGGGCTACCAGACACGCAACAACGACCGCATCAGCGAGAGTCGCAGCGCAGCCGATGGCAGCCTGTCGCCCAGCCGCTTCATTTCGCAGGAACGCTCGCATGAGCTTCTCGGCCTGGACCTGAGTTGGAGCGTGCTGGATGTCGGCCTGGGCTACTACGGCGCCAGGCAGCAAGCCGATCGCGTGCTCATTGCCTCGGAGCGCCGCCGCAAGGCCATGCATTTGCTGATGCAGGACGTGCGCACCGCGTATTGGCGCGCGGCGAGCGCGCAGAAGCTGCGCGGCGATGTCGAACGCACGCTGGCCATGGCCGAGGAGGCACTCGCCGACGCCCGCAAGGCCGAGCAGGAGCGTGTGCGCAACCCGCTGGATACCTTGCGCTATCAGCGCCAGCTGCTGGAGAACATGCGCCTGCTGGAATCCATAGACCAGGAGCTCAGTGCGGCGCAGCTGGAGCTGGCGGCGCTCGTCAACGCGCCGCTGGACCGACCGTTGCGCATCGCTGATGCTCAACCGGAGATCCGGGACGATGGCCTCGCGGCGCTCGACGTGCAGCGGCTGGAAGACATCGCGCTGGAAAACAATGCGGACCTGCGCGAGCAGCATTACAACGGCCGCATTGCCCGCGAGGAGGTGCGTCGCACATTGGTCAGACTTTTCCCCAATGTCAGCTTCAACTACGGGGTCAAGTACGACTCCGACAGCTACCTCGTCAATCGGCAATGGAACGAGGCCGGTTTGCAGCTGTCGTTCAACCTGTTCAACCTGCTGACAGGGCCGTCGCAGGTCAAGCTCGCGCAGGCCGGTGTTGCACTGGCCGACCAGCGGCGCATCGCGCTGCAAATGACGGTCGTCACGCAGGTTCACCTCGCCCGGTTGCAGGTGCTGAACGCACGCAGCCAGTTCGCGCGGGCCGATGCGATCTATGTTGCCGATGTCCGCATCGCGGATCACATGCGCAATCGGGAAACTGCCCTCGCCCAGAGCAAGCTGGACCGCGTCGGCAACGAAACCGCTGCGATCCTGAGCCTCTTGCGACGCTATCAGGCGTTGGCCCAGGTCCAGGCGTGCGAAAGCCGGCTAGCGGCCAACCTGGGCATGGAGCCTCGCATCGGCAACACCGATGAACTCACGCTGGCCGCGTTGACGGAGCAGATCGGCGGCGCCGGCGCCAATTGGCTGCAAGTGGCAGCGCCGCAACCGGCGGTCGTCAAGCCGTGACCGGACACCTGAAGCGTTGGTTGTTGCTGCCGGGCCTGATGGGCTTGGCCCACGCAGCGGCGGCGCAAGCGCTGCCGGCGGGCGTGACGGCGTCGGCACCAAGCGCCCGGCCGGCCATCGAGCGGCAGGAAATCAGGGCACAACTGCTGCCGCGTCGCTACACGACCGTCGCTGCCGAGATCGGCGCGAAGATCAACCGCCTTCCCGTCCCGGAAGGCGGCGCCTTCAAGGCGGGTCAAACGTTGGTGAGCTTCGACTGCACCCTGCAGCAGGCGCAATCGCGCAAGGCCGAAGTCGAACTGCAGGGCGCCGAGCAGACGCTGCAGTCCAACCAACGCCTGGCGGAACTGCATTCCATTGGGCAACTCGAACTGGACCAGTCGCGCGTTGCCGTCGGCAAGGCCCAGGCGGACCTCGCCGCCACCCGGGCGCTGCTGGGCAAGTGCCATGTAGCGGCGCCGTTCGGCGGACGGGTTGCCGAGCAGAAGGTCCGCGAGCAGCAATTCGTGCAGCCGGGCCAGGCGCTGCTGGACATTCTTGACGACAGCGTGTTGGAGCTGGAATTCCTCGTGCCTTCACGCTGGCTGACGTGGCTGCGGGTTGGCAACAGCTTCTCCATACAGATCGACGAGACCGGCAAGCCCTACCCGGCCAGATTCATCCGTATCGGCGCGCGCGTCGATCCGGTCAGCCAGTCCGTCAAGGTGGCCGCAGCCATCAACGGCCATTTCCCTGAACTGATCGCCGGCATGAGCGGCCGGGTCCTGATCACGCCCCCGTAACCGGCCACCACTGGCCGAAATGGAGTTCCGCATGCCCCAGCGCCCTGCCTTCCCAGCCGTCAAGCGCCCTCTGCTGCGCAGCGGCCCGCGGCCCATGGCGCTGGAACAGCGCTTCATGTTCGACGGTGCGGCCGTCGCCGATGCCGTTGATGTCGCGCTCAAGCCGCTTGCCGTCGCAGACACGGGGTGGTTGCATGTGGCGGCGACCGACGCCCGCCCGCCCGCAGCATTGGATAGCGCCCGCTTGCAGGCGCAGCAGCAGGTGGCTGCCTTGCTGCGCCAACCGGATGCGCTGGACCAGCTATTCACGATCTTCAACGGTGCTCAGTCACAACCTTGCGCAGCGTGGCTTGAGGCGGCGCAGGCGCTGTTAGGCGATATCGGCCGCAACGGCACGGCGATTGAAGTGCAACTGCGCAGCCAGGCCGAACTGCATGGTGCGCTTGGCGCGTTTGCCGCCAGCGGCCCGGACGGGCGACCGGTCATCCTGCTGAACGCGGACTGGCTGTCGCGTGGCGCGGACAGCGCCAGCATCGCGCGCGTCCTCGTCGAGGAGATCGGGCACTGCATCGACGCGCGACTCAACGGCTCCGCCGACACGCCAGGCGATGAAGGTGAAGCCTTTTCGGTCGCCGTGGCGGGCCAGTGCCTGAGCGCGGCGGAGCAGCAGCGTATTGCGGCTGAGGACGACCGCGCCCATGTGACGCTCGACGGCGTCACCTATGCAGTCGAGGACGCAACGGTGACATTCACGCAGGCCTACACCGGCACGCCCTCGTCGCTGAGCGAGGAGGCCAGTTCGCTGAACAACGTTGCCGTGCTGACGCCCTTCTCCGGCACCGGCTTCCAGTTCGTGTCGGCCAACCCCGGTGACCCTTACTACTCCGGCAACAACGTCGCCGGCCGCCTGGAGTACAAGGACGCAGGCGGCGTGGATCAGTCCATCTACGGCGTCGTCAGCCGCCAGTTCAAGACCAACGGCGTCACCAACGGCTTCTATTTCTACGCCACCGGTGCGGACGGCGTCATCGGCACCGGAGATCCGGGCGAGGCGGCTTACCTGCTGGTCGTGGACCCGACGAAGTTCGCCGCCGGTGGCAACTACGGCACCAGCAGTGATCCGGTCGACACGGCCCTCAACAACTTCCTGAATCACTACACGCCGGCCAGCGCGCTGGCGGACACCGGCATCGCCGTCGAGCAGGGGGGGCTGAACAACGGCACGGCGGGTAGCCATGCGACGGGTAACGTGCTGGCCAACGACGCGGGGAGCGCCTCCCCGAGCGTCAATGCCGCCGGCACCAGCAGCGCCGGCACTGCCGTCACGACGACGCTGGCGGGCGGTGGCACCGCAATCACCGGGACCTACGGCGTATTGACGATCGGCACGGACGGCAACTACAGCTATGTCATCAACAACGCCAATGCCGCCGTGCAGGCGCTGCGCGGCACTGGCAACACGCTGGTCGACACCTTCACCTACCGCATCACCGATACGCATTCGCCGGCCACGCTGTCGACGGCCACGCTGAAGATCACCATCCAGGGCGCGAACGACACCCCGGTCGCCGCCGCGGATGTGGGCTCGGCCAAGATCAGCCTGCTGACCGATGGCACGGCCTACAGCGGCACGGACAGCATCGGCAGCAAGGGCACGGGCAATGTGCTCAACAACGATGCCGACGTCGACAAGTACGGCGAGACCAAGGCCGTCGCCGGTCTCACGGCCAGCGGCGCGTTCTCCAGCTACACCGCAGGCGGCACGGCAACCAGCCTCACCTTCACCGGCAGCAACGGCAGCTTCTTCAAGGCCGTCAGCGTTGGTGACTATCTCTATACGAGCAAGATCAGCGGCTCCTACTACCTGTTGAAGACGGCCAGCAATGCACTGATCCAGGTCACGAGCAAGTCCGCCAATGCCGACGGAACCTATTCCATCGGCCTGAGCGGCACCATCGATCACTACGGCACGAGCACCGCCTTCACCGTCGTCGGCGGCACGACCAAGGTCGATTTCTACCCGGACTCGACCCGGGACGGCAACGCCAGCTTGCCCAGCGGCAAGGAGGCGACGGTCAATACGGCCGCCGCCGTCCAGTACTCCACGATCACGCTGACAGGCATCAGCGGCAACGTCGTCGTGGGCATGACGGCAACGGGCACCAACATCCCGGCCGGCGCCAAGGTCACGGCGGTATCGGGCAACACCATCACGCTCGACAAGCTGTTGTCGTCGGCGCCCAGCGGCAGCATCAGCTTCCTGGCAGCGGGCGGCAGCACGGTGACCGGCGCACTCGGCACGCTCGTGCTGAACAGCGACGGCAGCTATGTCTACACGCCGCTGCCCGACGCCACCGGTGGAGCCTCCGGCAGCGATGTCTTCACCTACACGATGCAGGACGCGGGCGGACTGACGAGCGCCGCTACGCTGACGATCAATGTGCAGGCCTCAAGCGCCAGCGACCCGAACGCCAAGGACGATGCCCTCACCGGCACGGAGCAGGGCACGTCGGCGGGCACCAACCCAGCAGGCAACGTCGTCGCCGGCACGATCACGGCCGGCAGCGGCACCGCGACGGCGGATGCGGCAGGGACCAGTGCCACGCTGGGTGCCAATCCGGTGACCGGTGGGCGCCTCGCGTCGGACGCTGCCAACACGGCCATCGCTGCCGGAAGCTATGTCGACTTCTCGGGCCTCTACGGCAGCCTGCGGCTGTACTCCACCGGCGCCTACGTCTACACCATCGACAACAGCAACACGCAAGTCAACGCGCTGAACACCGGGGATTCGCTGAGCGAAGTCTTCTACTACACCATCACCAACTCGCTGGCCCGGACCGACACGGCGGCGTTGACAGTGACCATCCATGGCGCGAACGACGCGCCGGTCGCCACGGACGACACGCTGGGTGCCGCCGAGGATGCCGCCGTCACCTTCGATGCCGCTGATCTGCTGGGTAACGACGGCGACGTCGACAGCGGTTCTCTGACCATCAGCAGTGTCACCAGCGGTACGGGTGGCACGGCGGTGAAGAACGCTGACGGCACGATCACCTTCACGCCCACGCCCAACTTCAACGGCAATGCGAGCTTCACCTACACGGTCTCCGATGGTGGTGCCACGGCTACCGCAACGGTGACCGTCGTCGTCGCCGCCGTCAACGACTACCCCGTCGCGCGTGGCAACAGCTACACGACGCCGTTGAACACCATGCTTGCCGGTCGCAACATCATCACCAATAACGATGCAAGCGCCGGGGTGGACGGCGACGTCGAAACCGCCCTCTCCTCTCTGACCCTCGCACGCGTCAACGGCGTGGCGTTTGCGGCCAATGGCATGGACGCGGGCCACTTGGCCGCCGACGGATGGATGCAGGTCGCCCTGAGCCATGGCACGCTGTTCGTCAAGGCGGACGGCAGCACCGAATACACCCCTGCCAACGGCGACACCACCGGAGACAGCTTCACTTACGCCATCACCGACGGCAGTGGCGAATCGGACGCCGCCACCGTCACGCTCAATGTCACGGCGGTCGCGACACCAACCGTCTCCGTCAGCAGCGTGACTGTCAGCGAAGCCTCTCCCTATGCGGTCTTCGAGGTCAGCCTGGACTTCGCGGGCGCCGGCGCCATCAGCTTCACGCCAACGCTGGCCAGTGGCAGCGCAACGGTCGGCACCGACACCGCCGCAAGCGGCGCGCTGCAGTATCTCAACGGCACGAACTGGGTTGCCGCATCGGGCGGCATCACACTGGCGGCCGGCGCCACGTCCGTGCTCGTTCGTACCGCGATCACCAACGACACGACCTTCGAAGGCACCGAGTCGTTCACGCTCAATACTGGCACCATCACAGGTACCGTCACGAACGCCGTCGGCGCTGCAGGCACCGGCACGATCAAGGACGACGGTTCCAGCGCGAACGTCTTTCTCGGCGGCAACAACACCGCAGTGCCGACCGCTGGCACCGCCGACAACGACACGCCGACGATCGCCGTGAACAACATCACCGTCAGCGAAGCGTCGCCCTACGCGGTCTTCCAGGTCAGTCTGGACCGTGCCAGCACCGGCGCCATCGCATTCACGCCTGTGCTCTTGAGTGGCACTGCTTCGGTCGGCGCAGACACGGGCGCCAGCGCAGCGCTGGAATACTTCGATGGGGCAGCGTGGGTGCCGTCATCGGGCGGGATCACACTGGCAGCCGGGGTCACCTCCGTGCTCGTGAGGACGTCCATCACCGCCGACGCCACGTTCGAAGGCGCCGAGTCGTTCACGCTGGATACCGGCGCCATCACGGGCGCCGTGACCAACGCGGCGGGTGCCGCCGGCACTGGCACGATCAAGGACGACGGTAGCAGTACCAACGTCTTTCTCGCCGGCAACAGCACGGCGACGCCCAGCGTAGGTGCCGCCGACGATGACACCCCCAGCGTGTCCATCGCCGTGAACCCGTCCAGCATGAACGAGGACGCGGCCGGCACGCTGACCTTCACCGTCACGCTCAGCCGCCCATCGGCCTTTGCGACCACCATCGTCTATACGCTGTCCGGAACCGCGGCATCCGGCAGCGACTACACGACCACCGCGACCGGCACGCTGACCATCGCAGCAGGAGCAACCACCGGCACCTTCACCGTCGATCCGACCGCCGACAGCCTGGTGGAGGCCGACGAAACCGTCATCGCGACGCTCGGCAGCGCCACCACCCAGGGCGTTGCGCTCTCGCTCGGGGCCGCCGCCACCGGCACGCTGCTCAATGACGACGCGGCCTCGGCGCCCAGCATCATCGTCACCAGCGACAAGACCACGCTGAAGGCCGGCGAGACAGCCACATTGACCTTCACGCTGTCCGAGCCGTCGACGGATTTCACGGCCGCCGATGTCAGCGTGACTGGGGGCACCTTGAGCGGGTTCACGGGCAGCGGTGCCAGCTACAGCGCCGTCTTCATCCCGACGGCCAACAGCGTTTCGTCTGCCGTGATCCATGTTGACAACAACGCCTTCACCGGGGCCGGCAGCGCGCCCAACGCAGATGGCGCCGACGCTGACAACACCGTGACCTTCGCTGTCGACACGGATCGCCCCACCGTCGTCGTCTCCACCGACAAAACCCAGCTCAAGCTCGGCGACACCGCCACCCTCACCTTCACGCTGTCCGAACCAGCCACCGACTTCACGGCCGCCGACATCGCCGTCACCGGCGGCACGCTCAGCGGCTTCACCGGCAGCGGCACCAGCTACACGGCCG